>CAURYE010000059.1:0-2528 GCA_963529235.1 uncultured Campylobacter sp. | reverse complement strand
TGCTATACTGGGCTTGGTGGCTATCTTGGTCGCCGTTTGTGGGGCTTTTTATCGCCAAAATTTCAAAGGGCAGGACGATAAGAGAATTTGTGATCGGCGTACTTTTCGTGCCAACCGGCTTTACATTTGCCTGGATGAGCTTTTTTGGCAACTCGGCGATCGCGCTTGTTCAGGGCGGATTTAGCGAGCTTGCTACGACCGTAAATTCCGACTCGGCTTCGGCGCTTTTTATGTTTTTAGAAAAATTTAGCTTTTCAAGCTTGCTAAGCACGATCGCAGTCTTTATGATCGTCATATTTTTCATCACTTCGGCCGACTCAGCGGCGATCGTGATGAACATGCTTTGCTCAAACGGCAAGGACGATACGCCGGTTTGGCAAAAGGTCTTTTGGGGCGTTACGGTGGGCGTCGTGGCGGCATTTTTGATGCTAGCCGGCGGCCTTGGCTCGCTTCAAGCACTTACGATAACTACGGCGTTGCCGTTTGCCATAGTGCTACTTGGCGCCATTTACGGGCTATTTAAGGCGCTGCGCGTGGATATAACCAAAAAAGAGACAAATAACTTTAACAACATGCCTCTTAGCGATCTTTCAAAGCCGTGGCAAGAGCGCCTAAGCGCGATCATTACGCTGCCAGGCAAGAAAGATGGCAAGAAATTTTTAAACGAAGTCGTGCTAAAAGCTTTTAACGAGCTAAAAGATGAATTTGCCAAAAACGGCCTTGAGGCAAATGTAACAAAAGCTGAAAATTTCGTAAATTTAAATGTTGGACTTGGCGATGAGATGGACTTTAGATACGGCGTATATCTCACAAAAAGCCAGAGCCCGGACTACACCAGAGAGCTTGATGGCGACGATCTTTATTACAGAGCCGAGGTATATCTAAAAGAGGGCGGGCAGGACTATGACGTGCTTGGTTGGAGCGAGGCCACGCTGATAAACGACGTCATAGAGCAATACCGCAAACATATGCAGTTTTTACATGTCGTTAGAAAATAATAATTTGGCGTAAATTTGCATAAATTTACGCCTTTAAATTTATGCCAAGCAGCCTTTTTCTAATAATATTTACCGATTTTAATCCAGATTTGTTTTAAATTTCAAAGATGCTTCTAAAAACTTTAAATAAAATTTTTATATAATCTCTCTTTTTCACAAAGGTATACAGATGGATAGAAAAACTTGGAGTTCGAAGGTAACGTATATTTTGGCGGTTGCGGGTGCTACCGTGGGTTTTGGCGCGACATGGCGCTTCCCGTATCTAGTCGGGCAAAACGGCGGCGGCGCCTACGTGCTCGTGTTTTGTATCGCGATGATCGTGATCGGTATACCTATGATTTTAGCCGAAAATGCGATCGGCAGACGCCTAAAATGCAATGCCGTGGACGCATTCGGCGGTAAAAATATAAATCCGGCGTGGAAAATCGTGGGCTGGATGGGGCTACTCGGGGCATTTGGTATCATGGCCTACTACATGGTTATCGGCGGCTGGGTGCTAAACTACATCGCGCAGATCGCATTTGGCATGCTTGATCTCTCGCAGGTGCTTAGCTTCGAGGCTACGAGCGCGTTTTACGAGCAAAATATCGTGAGCGATCCGCTGGCTATTAGCTTTGCGACACTCGTGTTCGTGCTCGTAAACTACGCGATCTTGGTGCAGGGCGCGGTCGGCGGCATAGAACGCTCGGCGAAGTACCTCATGCCGCTGCTTTTCGTGCTGATGATCGTGATGATCGTAAAAAACTTAACCTTAGATGGCGTGGCGCAGGGGGTTAAATTTTACCTCACGCCCGATTTTTCAAAGATAAGCTTAAAGCTTTTCGTCGAGGTTTTGGGGCAGGTATTTTTCGCGCTTTCGCTTGGTTTTGGCGTGATGATTACGCTTTCAAGCTTCGTTAAAAAGGACGAAGGGCTGGTTAAAATCTCGATCATCACGGGTATCCTAAACACCCTCATCGCCGTGCTTGCGGGCTTTATGATATTTCCGTCGCTCTTTAGCTACGGCGTCTCGCCCGCTAGCGGCCCAAGCCTCGTGTTTAAGAGCCTACCGATCGTTTTTTCGCATATGCCTTTTGGCGGATTTTTCGCAGTCGCGTTTTTTGCGCTGCTGATGATCGCCGCGCTCACGACCTCGCTGCCGATCTACGAGGTCATCATCACGACGCTTCAGGAGAAATTTAAAATCAAGCGCAAAAGCGCGATTTTGCTGGTTCTAGGCACGATATTTATATTTGGAAATTTACCGTCCTTGATGGCTACAAACCTGCTTTCTGACGTTAAAATTTTCGGTAAAAACATCTTTGACGCATACGACGCCATCAGCGCTACTATATTTTTCGTGCTGACCTCGCTAGGATGCGCGATATTTGTAGGCTGGGTGCTAAAAGACGAAGCCAAACGCGAGATAATGCAAGGCAGCGAAAAATACGCAAAACTCGTAAATATCTGGTTTTGGTATATCAAATTCGTCGTGCCGTTTATCATTTTGGTGCTTTTTATCAGCTCGTTTTACGATAATTTTTTAAAGTA
>CAURYE010000058.1:0-3360 GCA_963529235.1 uncultured Campylobacter sp. | reverse complement strand
CTAACGTTATTAACCTTCAAAAAATCCCTCAGCGCTTCGTATTCGCCGTTTTCAAAGTATCGCCATTTACCGGGCTTTAGCATACCGAGATCTACGCGACCGAAACTAACGCGTTTTAGATCCATCACTTCAAGGTCGAAATAGCCGAAAAAGCGGCGTAGTTCACGGTTTTGTCCCTCGTTTATCACGACTTTTAGCTTCGTAAAGCCAGCGCTCGAGCCAAAAATTTTATAGTCTAAAAACGGTTTAAATTCCATCGATTTTATCGCGGTTTTAGCATGCGCGCCTTTAGTAGCGTCCGCAGCGAAAAACCCCTCGTTCATCGCCGTTACCACCTCAGGCGTTATCTCACCTTTTACCTTTAGATAGTATTCGCGCTCTACGTCGCTGTTCATAAGCGCAGTCGCGATCGCCGGGGCGTCCGTTAGTAAAAGTAGTCCCTCGCTAGCGTAGTCAAGTCGCCCGATACTAACAAATTTAGCAAACTGTCGGTCAAGGCTATCATAGATAGTTTTGCGTCCGCGGTCGTCTTTTTTACTAACTAGCTCGCCTTTTTGTTTGTGATAAACGATCACCGTAAATTCTTTTTTTAGCCTCACCACTCGGCCATTTATCCTTACTTTATCCTCGTCGCTAACGCTCGTAGCTAGCTCGCTAACGACGCGGCCGTTTACGCTAACTTTGCCCTGCTTTATGAGCTCGTCGGCCTCTCTACGCGAATAACTCGTGTTATGCGATATAAATTTATTTAGTCTGTTTTTTTGCATTTTATAGTCCTAAATTTGCAAGGTCGTGGATGTGCAGAACGCCTACGGGCACGCCGTTTTCCACGACAGCTAAGAGTTGGATCTTGTAGCGTTCGATAAGCGCTAACGCATCGATCGCTAACATCTCTTTATCGTTTAGCTCTTTTGGTTTTAGCGTCGCGTATTTGATCGCGGCATCGTTTAGATCAAAGTCCTCTCTCATCAGCGCGCGCCTAAGGTCTCCGTCGCTCAAAATAGCGTCCAAAACGCCGTCTTTGTCGACGATAAGGACGGTGCCGAGTTTACCGTGCGTCATAACGTCGATCGCCTGTTTTAGGCTCGCATTCCAGCGGACTATCGGTAAATTTTCGCTTCTCATCACGTCTTTTACCTTTAAAAATAACCTCTTGCCGAGGCTTCCGCCTGGATGAAAATTTGCAAAATCCTCTTTTTTAAATCCGCGCTTTTCCATCAGACAAACGGCTAACGCATCGCCTAAGGCTAACGTTAGCGTAGTCGAGCTAGTCGGTGCGGCGTCCAGCGGGCAGGCCTCCTTGCTAACGTCAAGTTTCACAAACGCGTCGCTAAATTTGCCCAGCGTGCTAAATTTATCCCTTGCCATCGCAACTATCGGCACGCCAAAACGCTGCACGTGAGGCAGGATTTTGGTTAGCTCCTCGCTCTCGCCGCTAAAGCTGATAGCTAGTAGCGTATCATCCTTGCCGATCATACCCAGATCGCCGTGCATCGCCTCGGTCGGATGCATGAAAAAGCTAGGCGTGCCCGTGCTAGCAAGCGTCGCGGCGATCTTTGCGCCCACGTGCCCGCTCTTGCCTACGCCAGTGACTACGACTTTGCCTTTGGTTTGGTATAAAATCTCGACCGCTTTTTCAAATTCGCCGTCTAAAATTTCGGCATTTCTCGCTAGCTCGTTAGCTTCAGTTTTTAGCACATTAGCGGCTATTTTGATTGTATCGCTCATTTTGCGCCCTTACATCAGGTATATGATCGGCACGATGGTCGGGTATTTTTTGACTTTCCTAAATATATGCTTACGGATGACCTGGCGCACCTGCCCCTCGAGCATCCTGCCGTCCTTTAAAAGCTCCTCTTTGACGTTGCTTAGATACTGCTCCAGCACGCCCTCCATCTCTTTTCTAAACTCGCCGTCTTGCTTATCACCCACGAGCCCGTAGCTGATAACGCGAGGCTTGTTTATGAGCTTAGCGCCGTGGCGGGAAATTTGCGCGATGATCATCACGACGCCCGCTTCAGCCAAATTTTGCCTATCGATCACGACGTCGTCTGAAATTTGCTTGTTGATTTGGTTATCGATAAATACCTTGCCCGTTTTTACGGTCTTGGCGCGCTTCATATATTTTTGGCAAATTTCCATCTGATCGCCGTCGCTCATCAGATAGATATTTCGCTCATCCACGCCGCAGGCTACGGCCGTTTCTTTATGCTTTGCGATATGGTTGTACTCGCCGTGGACCGGGAGGAAAAATTTAGGCTTTATCAGGCGCAGCATCAGCTTTTGCTCTTCCTGTGCGGCGTGACCGCTCACGTGTATCTCGCTAAAGTCCTGATACGCGACGCTAGCGCCTGATTTGATGAGGAAATTTAGCACCGTAGAGACGCTACTTTCGTTGCCCGGGATCGCCTTTGAGCTGATGATGATCTGATCGGTCGGCTTTATTTTGATGTATTTGTGCTCATCGGTAGCCATGCGGTATAGCGCGCTCATAGTCTCGCCCTGAGAGCCGGTGGTGACGATCAGCACTTCGTTATCTTTAAATTTACCGACTTCGTTGGCGTCGATAAAAATTTTCTTATCGAGCTTGATATAGCCAAGCTCCATCGCCGTGTAGAGGTTGCGCTCCATACTGCGGCCGATGACGCAGACCTTACGATTGTATTTTAGTCCCCAGTCGATCGCCTGATAAACGCGGTGGATGTTGGAGCTAAACGTGCTCATTATCACGCGGCCTTTGGCTTTTGAGAAAATCGCGTCAAAGGTCTTACCCACGCTGCTTTCGCTTTTAGTAAAGCCCTCTCTGTAGCTGTTCGTGCTATCGCTCATCAGGCACAGTACGCCGCGCTCGCCGTAGTATGCGAGCCTGCCAAGGTCTGTTGGATAGCCGTCGATCGGTGTATGGTCGATCTTAAAGTCGCCCGTATGGATGATGGTGCCGGCCTTTGTCGTGATGGCAAGCGCGCTAGCATCGATGATGGAGTGAGTGATATGTATCCACTCGACCTCAAAATCTCCTATCAAATACGGCTTGCGCTTTTCGACCGAGCGGAAAAGCGAACGCTCCTGCTTTAGCCCGTGCTCTTCAAATTTGTTATTTATCATACCAAGCGGCAAAGGCGTGGCGTAAATCGGAAATTTAAACTCTTTATAAAAGTAGGGCACCGCGCCGATGTGATCCTCGTGGGCGTGCGTGATGACGACGCCTTTTATCTTGTCTTTTATCTTGCGTACGTAGTCAAAGTCTGGAATAAGGATATCCACGCCGTGCATACTCTCGCTAGGAAAGCTCATGCCGATATCCACGATGATCGCGCTCGTGTCGGTCTCAAATATCGTCATATTTCCGCCGATCTCGCC
>CAURYE010000057.1:0-4088 GCA_963529235.1 uncultured Campylobacter sp. | reverse complement strand
CTATACTCGAAGTGCATCGTATCAAAGCTAACCCAGCGCCCGCCCCAGATGAAGCCGTGTTTTTCAAAAACGCGCACGATCTCCTCGGGGATTTGATTGTGGTAGCTACCGTCCTTGCTCCAGCGCCAGTAGTCGCTCTTGTCGGTATTTATGTCGATTGCGATGCCGTAGGAGTGCGCGCTCTTGCGCTTGGTGCCCTCGATCACGCGCCAGTTAAAGGTACCCGACGGATTGTCAAGAAACTTTAGTAGCTCCGGTTTTTTCGCCGTTAGCGCGTCAAGCTCGTTTGAGACGGCTTGCAGAGCTGCTGCCGCGCCGTTTTTGGAGTTAAATTTAAGTGTTTTACCGCCGTGATTTTTTAGCCAAACGACATCGGTTAAATTTGCCTTCACTTCCGCCTCGCTCGCGCCGTAAATTTTATCTAAAAGCTCGTAGTTTCGGTATCTGCCCGCGTCATTGCTAGGTAGCGCCAAAGGCTTAAAGAGCGGATAAGGCTGCGCAAAAGTATCCTCGACGTCCGATAGATTTAGCAGATGCGCCGTGTCCTTTGCCTCGCCATCGTCAAATATAACCTTGCTGCCATCCGCAAAAATCACCTCGTTGCCGACGATTTTTACGCCGTAGGCTTTTTCGATTGCCGATTTTTTCGCACGCACAGTTTCCTCGCCGCTAGCCACTTCAAAGGTATTCATCGAATTTATCCGCGAGACGAGCAAGCGTTTTGGATCGATATCTGCTACGTCCGAGCCGATTTTTAGCGTCGTGATCGCTATGCCGCCGATCATGGCTCTGCCGTTATCTTTCGTGCGGATGCCCCAGACGTCGTGTACGGCGAGCGGTTCGTCGCCGCGCATACCAGCATAAAGCATGATGTGCCCATTCATGTGAAATAGCGTTCTATACGGCACGGCTTGCGTTTTGATGACGTGCAGTTTTTCTTCCGCGCTTAAATTTGCTAAGCTCACGACCTTGCCGATTTGGCCTTGCGCCTTTGAGTTTCGCGGCAGCCACACGCCAAAGCTACCCAGGAAATCTTGCAAAAACAGCGAGCAGTCGCGCTTGCCGCCAAACCCGCCCCAGCCGTAGCTTTGCCCCAGTAGCGATGACGCCAGCGCCCTTACGTTTTCGTCGCTAAATTTAAGCGGAAAGCGGCTTGCGCTTTGTTTTGAGATCTCGTAGTTCTTTAGCCCGCTTTGGGTTTGGATTTTGCCGTAAAATTTAAACTGATCCTCGCTTTGAAACGGCAAAATCGCGCCTATGCGTCCGTAAAATAAAAAGTTGCCGTTTTTGTCGTAGACGGGTTCTTCGTCTTTGATAACGCTTAAAAATTTAGAGTTTTTTAGCTCCCGCACGGCGTCTGCGCTTAAAATTTTGATTTCAGTCGATTTTATCCAGCCCCACGCCGCATCGCTACCCACAAACGCCCACGCTCCGTCGGCCGAAAAGTGCGAAACGTAAAGCGGATAACCGATCGAAACAAAAGAGAGCTGAGCGTAGTCAAACGGCAATCCTTCGCCCGCGCGCACGGGATTATAAAGCACGGCCTCGTCAGTCGGTAGGTTTCGCAAGCTCGCGTTTACCGTCGTTACCGCAGGCAAAGAGACCTTGCCGAAGCTCTCTACGCTCGCGTTTTTGCGCACTTTTTCAAACCACTCGTTCGGGATTTTGCGCATATTTGAGAAATAATACTGCCTTTTTGCCGTATTTTTATAGTAGTCCAGAGCCCAAAATGCATCTTTTGCGGTGGTTGAAGGTGCTCTTAGATCAAGCGAGTTAAAGCGTTTTTGTAGCAGTGTCTGGCCGCTACTTTGCGCCTCAAAAGGCAGTATCGGCAGCGCGTTTGCGTTTTGATCGACGTCGAATTTTAGATAACTGATGTGTCCTAAATTTTCATCCGCGCTCTCCTCGGGCATATCGTATGCGGGCGCGGTGTTAGCGCCTTGATCAGGTAAATTTACCGCGCTTGGCGCGTCTTTTGTCGATGCGCAACCGCCCAGCATCGCTAGCGCCGTCGCTACGGAAAATATAAATTTGTAAAATTTCAATCTAGCTCCTTAAAAATAAGCTATAATTTTACAAAAAATTAGGAAAATTTGTGTTAAACCAGCTGCTAGATATCTTAAAAAAATCAAACGTTTTTCTAACCGGGCGCGGCGGCGTTGGCAAGAGCCACCTCACGCAAGCGGTCATCAAGCGCTATAAAAGCGAGCTAAAAAACGTCGTGGTGCTGGGCAGCACCGGCATCGCGGCGGTAAACGTCGGCGGAGTGAGCGTGCATAGTTTTTTTAAATTCGGCATCTGCTCAAACCTCGAGGAGCTGCGCGGCTACGACCGCAAACAGCGCGGAAAGCTCGGCGAACTAAAAAAGATACTAGACGTCTGCGATCTCATCGTGATAGACGAAATTTCGATGATCAGCGCGGGGCTGATGGATATGATTTATTACCGATTGATGAGCTCGCGATTCGTCGGGCGAGTGATGCTCGTAGGCGACTTTTATCAGCTGCCGCCCGTGCGAAAAAACGGCGATGACGGTAGCTCGCTGTTTAAATTTCTTTATGCTTTTAACTCTAGCTCGTGGCATGAATTTGAGTTTAAAAATATCGAACTGGTCGTCTCAAAACGCACGAAGGATAAGAAATTTTACGATATCTTATCCATGCTTCGCGTCGGTCGGCTGAGCGAAGAGGTGTTTGCCTATATCGAAAATTTACGCGTGCCAAGCGTGCAGGTAGATGACGATACGAGCGTGCTTTTCGGGCGAAATTACGAAGCGGACGAGCTAAATAACAAGATGCTCTCTAAACTATCCGCGCCGCTTGAAAGAGCCGAGGCGTTAGTGGAAATTTACGATGAAAATTTAAACGAAAACGCACTGGATCGCTGGATCGCAAATCTCTACGCGCCTGAAATTTTAAACATAAAAATCGGCGCGAAAGTTATATTTACCGTAAATAAATGGGGCGAGTACTATAACGGCGAGCGCGGGCAGATAATGCAAATTTTAAAAGAAGGCAACGAGATAAAAAGCGTCATCGTACAAAAAGCTGACGGCGAGATCGTCGAGGTGGAGCGCTCAAGATTTGACATGAGCGAATTCGTGATGGATGGCGAGAATCTAAAAGAGCGCGCGAGGGCGTCTTTGACCCAGTTTCCGCTAAAGCTAGCATACGCGATCACGATCCATAAATCCCAAGGCATGAGCATCGAAAATTTAGTGTGCGACCTAAATCATATCTTTGCCAACGGGCAGCTCTACGTCGCGCTATCGCGGGCGATCGATCCCAAAAAACTGAGGATATTTTACGGCAAAGCTCGGCCGTTTAGAGAGTATTTGCAAAGCGTCGTTAAAATAGACGAAGAGGTCGAGAAATTCTATCTTGAAAACAAATTTGAAAACATTAAGGAAGACGTATGAAAAAGATTTTTGCTCTGGCTTTTGCCGCTGTTATGGCCTTTGCCGAGACGTTAAATATCGATAACTTTGAAACCGATCTATACTCCAGAGACGCAAAAAACTCGATCAAAAAAGTAAGCGTAAGCCTGCGTCTAGAGGGGCGAGACGTCGCGGATAACGAAGCGTATGTGCTTGACGCGCTAAACGTCGTTATAGGCAGCTTTTACGTCGAGGATCTGCTAACATCGCTTGGCAAGGAAAAATTTAAAGAAACTCTTGTTAAATACACCGCTAAAAAGCACTCCATAGATATCGACGAGGTGCTCATCATCTCGTTAAAAACCGTGCGCGAACCAAATATCGAAGAGCTACTTGAAGCGCTAAAAAACGTCAAAACCACGGGCTCTAAAAGATCGCAAAAAGAGCAGGTCGAGGATATACTAAGAGGAAATAAAAATCAGCTAAAACCGATGGATTTAAATCAGATAGATGATTTTGGCAAGGATTTTGGCGAGCAGTAAATTTGGGATTAAATTTATAAATTTTACACACCGAGACCCGAGCCTTGACGGTGCCAAATTTTAGTTTCTCTAAAATTTAAGCTTTTTCTTTTTCTTTTTCGTTTTCTTTGGGAGAGGACGGGGATTCTACTTACGAAGCGTCGCCGGTTCCTCTCCCAAGCCCTCTCTAA
>CAURYE010000056.1:0-4095 GCA_963529235.1 uncultured Campylobacter sp. | reverse complement strand
TAGCGATCACAAAGCCGCAGCCGTATCTTTGCCGCATGTAAAGCACCGCCTTGCCAAAAAGCTTTGAAGTGCCCACGTCCACGCTATTTGTCGGCTCGTCGAGTAGATATAGACGCGATCTAAGCGCCAAATTTAACGCAAAGCTAATGCGCTGCGTCTGTCCCGAGCTAAGCTCAAAGTGGCGCTTGCTTAAAAAGCTCTCGTCAAGCCCGACCAAATTTAACGCCTCGCTAGCCCTTTGCTCAAATTCAGCTAGCACTCCGCGGCTTTTTAAAACGGCTCTAAAATTTTCCCTCACGGAGCGTTTTAAAAGCGCGGGCTCGGGCAACAAAACGCTAACGTCGCGCAGTAAATTTAGACTAGGCGCGCTGCTCCCCCACAGCCGCACTTCGCCCGAGCTTGGCTTTTGTAAAAATGACATCACGCGCATCAGCGTGCTTTTGCCGCTGCCGTTGCTGCCCGTTAGCGCTGTGATTTTACTAACGTCGATATCAAGGCGCGGGATGTTTAAAATCTCGCTCGCCCCGTAGTTTAGGCGTAAATTTCTAACGTTTATCACTTTGCGCCTTTACCGTCAAATTTAAACAAAGGGCTCAAATTTGACACGCCTAGCGCGCTTTTTGCGAGCGTAAATTTTTCAAATTTATCAAATTTCATCTATCAAGCCTTTTTAGCGCGTGTATCGCCAAATTTACGGCAAATGCGATAAAGATAAGCACCAAAGCTAGCGCTATACCCATAGCAAACTCGCCCTTGTTCGTCTCCAGCGACACCGCAGTCGTGATCGTGCGGGTGAAGTATTTGATATTTCCGCCGATCATCATCGCCACGCCGACCTCGGCCACGATGCGCCCGTACGCCGTCGCTACGACCACCATCAAAGCGTATCTTAGCTCGTAAAGCACGCAGCCAACGAGCCTTGGCGGGCTTAGGCGTAAATTTAGTATGGTTAGGTAGTGCTTTTTGTCCATATTTTCCACGACGCTAGCGCTTAGCGAGACGATGATAGGCAGAGCCAGCACGAACTGGCCGAGCATAACGGCCTTTAGCGTAAAAAGCAGTCCAAACTCGCCAAACGGCCCGTTTCGCGTAATAAACGCGTATAAAATAAGCCCGATCGCAACTGTAGGCATCGCAAGCGCCGTATCGCTAAGCAATCGTAATACTCGCCGTCCGCGAAAATCGTAAAATCCCAGCGTAAATCCAAGCGGAAAGCCGACTAAAATCGCAAAAAATATCGAGACGCTCGAAGTGTAAAGCGTCGCCCTGATCGCCGAATACGTCTCCTCGTCGCCGCTAAAAAGCAGCCTAAAGGCCTCTAAAAATCCGTTTAGTAAAAAATCCAAATATTCTTTCCTTGCATATTTCTTAAGTATTAATTTAATGTGCTATAATAGCATACTTTTTAAAAAAGGAGAAAAATGAAAAAAGTAATATTAAGCTCGCTAGTTGCGAGCGTTTTGGCGTTTGCGGGCGATAGCGAACTCATCATGGCAACCACCACCAGCACCGATAATACGGGACTACTAGACGCGATCTATCCTGCGTATAAGGCAAAAACCGGCGTCGATATCAAATGGACGGCTGTAGGCACCGGAGCGGCCTTGAAACTAGGCGAAAACTGCGATGCGGACATACTTTTCGTGCATTCGCCAAAAGTTGAAAAAGAATTCGTAGAAAAAGGCTTTGGCGTCGAGAGAAAAGCCGTAATGTACAATGACTTCGTCGTCATCGCGGACAAATCTATCGCCGATAAATTTAAAGGCAAAGACATAAAAGAGAGCTTTGAGCTAATCAAAAAAGAGAATATCAAATTTTTCTCTCGCGGCGATAAATCAGGCACTGACAACAAAGAAAAAGGTATCTGGAAAAAAATCATCGGCGAAGTGCCTGAAAAAGACGGCTGGTACATGCAAACCGGCCAAGGCATGCTAGCTACTATCAACGCAGCAGCCGAGCAAAAGGGCGTGACGTTCACCGACCGCGGCACCTACATCAAGTACGAGGACACCAAAAAAGGCGCGCCTGAGATGGTCATCATCAACGAGGGCGACAACGACTTAAAGAACTTCTACTCGCTAATCGCGGTAAATCCGAAGCACTGCGCTAAGGCCGACATCGAAAACGCGAATAAATTTATCGAGTGGGCGACCGGCGAAGAGGGTCAGAAATTTATCGGCGACTTCAAGCTGCTAGATAAGCCGCTTTTCACGCCTGACGCGAATACTCGCAAGAACTAATTTTATTTACGCGCAAATTTGGGTTAAATTTAGAGCTTAAATTTGCGTGATTCGGGCGCGCTTTGCGCCCTTTTTATAAATCAGAATTTATTTTGGCTCCTCTTTAAATTTAAACTCTCCGACGTCATTTTTAAATACCTCAAAGCACACATTACTAACAACTTTATCTTTAGTATACGCTTGATATAATTTTAGTAATTCTAAAGTCGTTATTATTAATATACCTTCACTTTTTGCATAACTTATTTGATTGGCATGTATCGGCTCTCTTTTGCTAGGATCTATGTCGCGTTGAGGATTAATTATCAGTAGTCCCTTTACGTTATCAGGAGACATAGTATTATCTTCGGCTATTAAAAAATCAGTTACATGTTTCTTGCATTGTGCTATATTGCTATTTTTAACGTTTGTATTTATCCCTTTTATTTCTACTATAAAGTTCATATTTCCACATTCGAATCTAAAATCTTCTTTTTTTACATCTATAAAATAATCATCTTGCAACTTAAAAATATCTACTAAAATTTCCTTTACCACACCAATCAACTCATCTCCATTTGAATATAGGATTGATTTAAATCTATTATTTTTATCAATTTGCCCGTCTATATTTTTAATTTGCCGATACATATCCAATAATTCACTACGCTTATTTTTTAACGCAGCATCATCAAAGTATTCCAAACTGTTAAACCAATCAGGAACATCGGATTTTTTAAATCTAGAAAGAATAAATGATATTAAAATTCCTAAATCGTTGGCTGTATTTTTTATGAGAAGGGTAGTAGAATATAGTCTTTCATTATGTTTTATTATTGTGCTTTTACCACCATTAGACCGCTTGATAGTTTCGTAATCTACATCGTCAAATACAAAATCCGAATAAAAATCATGTTCGTCTATGGTTGTTGTACTTATTTCATATCTTAGTCGCGCATAAGACAAGGTTAATTCGCATAGTTCATAATTAATTTGCTTGATAATATCTTTAATTAAAATAGTTTGAGTAGTTAAGCCTCCAGAACGAAGCAATGATACTTTTGTGTTCGCAGGCATTAATATGATAGACATGCTTTTTTTAGAGTTCTCCATAATTTCTTTTAATGTTTTAATACAATATATGGCCCTGTTGCATTTTTGGTCTTCAAGACTGAAACTCCATAATTTGGGACTATTTAAATCTATAATATTTAGATCAAACTCATCAAAACTCATAGGACAATCAAAAGTTCTAATGGTGTGAAGTATATGCGGATCATTTACTTTAAATATTTCAGAATAAGATATTATTTGAATTTTCATCTGTTGCGCCTCTTTAAATTTATTTATTTTGCTTCTAATTAACCGCTATTGTAAAACTAAATTTTCCTGCCGAACATCTCATACATCGCCTTTTCCTCGCCCCAAAGATCGTGGTGCTTTTTGATACAGGATTTTATCGCGCCAACTAAATAGAGTACGTCCTGCTTGGTGTGCGTATAGTGCAGGCTCACGCGCACGAAGCCGGGCTTGCTCTCAGGCATGCGCCCCTCCTTGATGCCCAGCAGATCGTGAGCGTACGGCCCCGCGCACATCACGCCCGCGCGCGTCTGGATACCGAAGTCGTTGCTAAGGCTCGCGGCGAAATCGTACGCCGAAACGCCGCGCACGTTAAAGGAAATTATCGGCAGCCGCGGCGCGCCCTTTGGAGTGTAGTTTATGATCTCGTCAATGCCCGCTAGTTCGCTCTCAAAAAGACGTGCGAGCTCATCCTCGGCGCTTTTTATTTGTTCGAAGCCCACTTCGTTTCGCAGCGCATATGCCAAATTTGCCCGCATAAGTCCGGTGATAGGCGGCGTACCGCCTTCTTCTAGCT
>CAURYE010000055.1:0-4156 GCA_963529235.1 uncultured Campylobacter sp. | reverse complement strand
AGCATCGTCATGCCCTCTTTGGCGAGGTTTATGACGACGTCTAGCACCTCGCGCACGATCTCGGGATCAAGCGATGCCGTTATCTCGTCAAACAGCATGATTTCGGGCCTCATGCAAAGCGCACGCACGATAGCGATGCGTTGTTTTTGCCCGCCGCTAAGCTCCTTTGGATAGGCGTATTTTTTGTGTTTTAGGCCTACTTTTTCCAGCCACGCCTCGGCCTCTTTTTCGACCTCTTCGCGGCTTCTTTTCTGCGCTTTTACCGGTCCTAGCACGATATTTTCGATGACGTTCATATGGTCAAATAGCTCGTAGTTTTGAAAAACCATGCCCACTTTTTGGCGGATTTTGATCCAGTCTTTGTAGTCTTTGTCGATCTTTTCGCCGGCTATCTCTATCTGCCCGCCGTCAAAGGGCTCAAGGCCGTTTATGCAGCGCAGAGTCGTGCTTTTGCCGCAGCCTGAGGGCCCTAGGATCACGACTACTTCGCCGTTTTTGACGCTAAGGTCGATGCCTTTTAGCACCTGCAAGTCGCCGTAAGATTTGCTTAAATTCGAGAGTTTTAAAATTTCGCTCATTTGATTCCTTATGCCCATCTGTTTTCAAGTATCTTGGATAGTTTTGAGATAGGATAGCAGACGAGAAAATATAATAAAAATATAAAGCCGTATATCCAAAACGGCACGGTTGGATTTGCCGTTAGGCTCGCAGTCTCGATCGTTTGCTGTCCGACTTTTAGCAGGTCGGGCACGCCGATGAGGGCGACGATCGGGGTGGTTTTGATAATACGGCTTAGCAAATTTACGCCCGCGGGCACTAGGCGGCGCGTGGCTAGCGGGATCACGACGTAAAGATAAATTTGAGCCTTGTTAAGCGCCAGAGCCGCCGCGCTTTCGAACTGATGCCTCGGTATCGAGACGATCGCGCCGCGCACGATATCCATCATCTCAAACACGCCCCACAGGCTAAAGACGATGAGCGAGGCGTTAAATTTGGAAATATCAAGCCCAAAAGCCTTGCTCGCGCCGTAGTAAAACAAAAATAACCAGACGATTTGGGGCATTATACGTACGATTTCGAGGCAAATTTTTAGCACGAAAAAGATAAATTTGTTTTTCGAGCTCATAGCCACGCCCAAAAAAGTGCCTAAAACCAGAGAGACTGCGATCGAGATAGCCGAAATCTGCACGCTCATCCACAGCCCCTCGAAAATCAGCCGCTTTAAGACCAGCGGGTCGAATAAAATACTAACTCCGTCCAACTCTCATCCTTTTTTCAAGCCAAAATAACGCCAAAGATATCGGCAAAATGATAATCAAATAGCTAACTACCAGCATAAAAAGCGCCTCGTCGGTCATGTAGTAAAGCCCGATGATATCCTTTGTCGCGTAGACTAGGTCGGGCAGGGCGATGATGCTGATGACCGAGGTTTCTTTGATGAGAAAGATGACGTTAGCCGCGACCGCGGGGATCGAGACGCTAAAGGCCTGAGGCAAGATAACGTAGCGTAAAATTTGCCCCTGCGTGAGCGCGACGCTAAGCGCGGCCTCGATTTGCGTCTTTTTCACCGCCTCAAAGCCCAGGCGAAAGCTCTCGGCCATGTAGCTGCCGCCTAGAAACGCAAGCCCCGCGACTGCGCAGGTAAAGGCGCTCAAATTTAACCCGAATTTGCTAAGTCCGTAGTAGAGGAAAAAAAGCTGTATAAGCAGCGGCGTGTTTCTAGAAACCTCGATGTAGCCGTTTACGATGGGCGTTAGGAATTTGACCTTGTAAAATTTAACCAGCGTGCAAAATATGCCGATAACAATCGAGAGCAAGATGCCGTAAAGCGAGAGCTTGAGGGTGAAAATGCCCGCTTTTACGAACATCGGCGTAAATTCTTTTATAAACTCAAAATCCATAAATTTTTTAGCTTCTTTTTGATAATTTCGCGAGATTGTAGCGAAAGCAAACTAAATTTAAAACTAATTTTGTATGATTTATTTTAAAATTTAAGCTTGCAAAAGGTATCATAACTCCTAAATTTTGATAGAAATTATTTAAATAAAGGACGAATTTGAGAGCGTTTGCAGAGTGGGAAAAACAAGAGCTGATATTTTTATCGCTTCCGCACGAAGACACCGACTGGAAGCCGTATCTAAATGAAATTTTAGACGCTTACGAGAGGCTGGTCGCTGTTATCGTGCCGTTTCAAAAGGTCGTTTTGATCTGCCCTGAGGAGAGAATTTTTCGGGAGCGATTTGCGAAATTTGATAACGTAGAGTTCGTAAAAATCGATACCGACGATACGTGGATACGCGACTACGGCATGATAGACGTAGAGGACGGCGCGAAAATCGTCAGCTATGATTTTAAATTTAACGCTTGGGGCGGCAAATTTGAAAGCGCAAAAGATAACGCCGTAAATTTGGAGCTAGCTAAGCGTTTTAAAAGTGATTTGCGAAGTATCGATCTCGTACTTGAGGGCGGCAGTATCGATTTTAATGGGTGCGGCACGCTACTAACGACTGAAAAGTGCCTACTAAACGACAACCGCAACTCTCATCTAAATAAAGATCAGATCGAAGCGCGGCTTAAAGAGCTTTTCGGCCTTGATCGCGTGATATGGCTTAAAAACGGCTTTATAAAAGGCGACGACACCGACAGCCACGTCGATACTCTGGCGCGCTTTATCGCTCCTGATACCATCGCATACGCATGCTGCGACGATCCAAACGACGAGCATTTTGAGGAGCTTGCCGTGATGAAAAAAGAGCTTGAAAACACGGGCTTTAAGCTAGTGCCGCTGCCGCTTCCGAAGGCTAAATTTTACGGCGGCAAGAGGCTTGGTTGCACGTACGTCAATTTTATCTTTATAAACGGCGCCGTTATCGTTCCGACGTATGGCGACGATAAAGATAAAATCGCGCTCGAGCGACTCGCACGGGAGCTACCTAGCCATAAGATAATCGGCGTGGATTCGCTTGTTTTCGTACGCCAAAACGGCTCGCTACATTGTTCCTCACAGAATAGATTTTTAGGCGCAAGAAGCGAAAGCGAAATCTAAATGCAACTAAACGATGCTAGCATAAAAAGGCAAAATGAAATTTTAGGCCGCAGAGCCGTGATAGTCGCGGGCGCGACGGCGTTTGCACTAGCCGTGGTTAAATTTGCCGCGGGTTTGATCGGCGGTTCGGTGGCGGTGCTTAGCTCGGCGATCGATTCGATGCTTGACCTGCTAGTTTCCGCGCTAAATTTCTTCGCCATCCGTAAATCCCAAGCCGCGCCCGATGCTAAATTTAACTTCGGCTACGCCAAGCTAGAAGCGCTTGCGGCGATGTTTGAGGGCGTTTTGATCGTGGGTGCGGGCGCGTTTATACTTTACGAGAGCGTGCGTAAGCTGCAAACGGAGCAAGCGCCCGTAGATACGGCTTTTTCGCTCTATGCGATGGCGCTATCGGTCGCGGTTACGGGGCTACTGGTCGCCTACCTCTCCCGCGTCGCTCGCCGCACGAGAAATTTGATCGTTAGAGCCGACGCGCTGCACTATAAAAGCGACCTTTTTAGCAACCTAGCCGTTATCGCCTCGCTTATCTTGGTCGAATTTACGCGATTTGCCGCGATAGACGCCGTTTTTGGTATAGTAATTAGCGGCTACATCGCCGTTAGCGCGATAAATTTGATGAAAGAAAGCGTAGGCGTGCTGCTTGACCGAGCGCTAGATCCCGAGATAACGGCGCAAATCGAGGAGATAATCCGCTCGCGCAAGCAGATAACGAGCTATCACGGACTAGCTACCAGAAAGAGCGCAAACATCTGCTACGTCGCGGTTCATCTAGTCTTTAACCGCGAAATTTCGCTTTACGACGCGCACAAAATTTCAGACGAGATAGAGGCCGCTATCAGGGCTAAATACGGCGAGTTTGAGTGGCAGATCACGACGCATCTTGATCCGTGCGACGATCAAAACGGCTCGTGCGAATGCTAAATCAAAGGAAAAATATGAAAATTTTATTCGTTTGTCACGGAAATATCTGCCGCTCGACTATGGCGCAGTCCGTTATGCAAAATTTGAGCGAGAATGTGGGTCTGGCAGAGCGCCTCAGTATCGACTCTCGCGCCACGCACGAGGACGAGATAGGCGAGCCGCCGTATTACGAGACGGTGCGGGTTTTGA
>CAURYE010000054.1:0-4982 GCA_963529235.1 uncultured Campylobacter sp. | reverse complement strand
CATTTCACTTTTAATGAAGGGGTCGCTGGTTCGAGTCCAGCACAGGACACCATTTATTTTTATTAACTTCGGTCGCTTAGCTCAGTTGGTAGAGCGCCACCCTTACAAGGTGGATGTCATAAGTTCGAGTCTTATAGCGACCACCATTTTAGGTGCAGCGGTAGTTCAGTTGGTTAGAATGCCGCCCTGTCACGGCGGAGGTCGCGGGTTCGAGCCCCGTCCGCTGCGCCATTTGCCTCGTTAGCTCAGTTGGTAGAGCATATCACTCTTAATGATGGGGTCGTAGGTTCGAACCCTACACGGGGCACCACTCATAACGTAAGATAACCACAAAAATTTTCTTAATATTTTTAGTTTAAGATAGTTTAAGTGAATTTTACCTTATCAATTTCAATAATTTCTGATATAAATTTTATTGCGTAGTTTTAGTGTTATGTCTAAACTCCTTACGCTTGTAGCCGCGTCTTAAAAAGCTATAAACGCGGCGATGTAGAGCAGAATGCACTCTTTAAGATGAAGTAAGAAATTCTCTTTCTCTTATTTTCCTTGCGGTTGCCGAGGTCACTACGCCTAAAAATCCCCTTTAAATTTAGGAATCTATGCTTAGTATACCACTTTTTACTCTACTTTACTATACTCGTAGCCTTTTTTTTGGGGGGGGGCGGTAGCAAAGCAAGTCGCAGCTAAAATTCTCAATGCTATTTATACGGTTTTACCGTTAGCTTCTTGCAAAGTAGCAAGCAAAGCGAAATAAAAGCGGTTTTATCTACTCAGACAAGCACCTAGGCAAGCTAGCGTGCTGGAAATTTCGCCTGAAAATCCGGTTAAATTTGCTATTTAGTAGCTTCTATATTTTTTGCAAAATGTTTGAGAACTTCTCTAAATTTATTATCTAAAATTTGGGAACGTGTATACTTATTTTTAACTTCTCTACGCCAGCCGCTTTAAGAGCTTGGCAAAATCATAGTTCTCGCATTTAACTTCACTTCATTTGCTACCGATGGGACGTGCTTGCTTTGAGAAAAACGCTTTTGAAAATTTAACTTATCTTGAGCCTAAATTTTAAAACTCTAAGCGATAGAAAAGACGCTTTGACTCCGCTAGTGTTGGCAAATCGGTAAACGGCATCAAAGAAGCAGACAGGTCTTGCAAGATACGTAAAACAGTTAGCGCCGTTACAGCTGATGCCCGTAAAATAGCCGTACAAATGGCGTTTTAAGTATTTTGCCAAGATTACGCAAGGAGCTCAAAAAATAAATATCGCAGCAAATCTAAAATAAAACTTGCGCAAAAAGCGTGATTATTGATTACGAACGTAATATGTGCCCTATTTGTGAGATAAAGTCGGTCGAGGCAAACAGGTTTGCTTAAAGATACGCGCAAACGGCGTCAAAATTTTAGTTTTTGCCAAAAGCAGGCTGGATCAAACTGCATAAAGCCAAACAGGCGGCATATAAAAGGGCATAAATTTAGGCAAGGAAGACTTTAAGAAGATGGTATAATGCGCTCAAAAATCGCTAAAAGGTCGCAGTTATAGAGCCGAAAAATAAGATTATAAGACTAAAAGCAAGATTAAGACTAGCCGCGAGGAAGCTTGAAACCGCCTTTTTCATTAGCTTGGGCGCTTACGCTTTGGTTGCTTTGAGCTTATTTGCCGTGCCCGAAGATATCTTGTCCGCTCACGCGGCTTTTAGAGACTTTACGGCGTTTATGGCGGGCTTTTACCCGGCTATAGACATAGCGCGAACCAAAACGACCTTTGGCGACGTAGCGGCGTTTCATCTTAGTTATTTATGCTTTTTTATGCTAGTTTGTTTGGTGCTTGCGGGGCTTAGCGGCGTAGCTAGCGGAATCACAGGTAGGCTTGAGGAAAACAAAAGCAACGCCCAAGCTCTTTCGCAAAGTATTATTTTGTCTACGCTTATCGTATGCTTTTTGGTATTTAGCGGGCCGGATGATTTTTTCTCGGGTTACAGCATGTGGCACTCTTATCGCCCGACGCGAGAATTTATAGTGCGGATGAGGTTGGAGCTATTTGTGTATTATGAAATCATCAGCTTTGGCGTTGCGAATTTTTACGTGATGATGTCGGCATATCTTATTATACAGATTTGTAGGCAGCTGTGGGCGTTTGTTTTGCTTAGGGCTCGCCAAACGGCTGCGTTTTTCAGCCAGGCGGTAAAGCTTGTAAATTGGACCGTTTGACGCGAGAAACGCTAAATTTAAACGGCTAAAATTACAAATTTAAGCAGCGCGGCGTTCTTGCTTCATTTTCATGCGGATAAGGTTTGCTTGCAGCAACGCTTCCTCCTTATCAGGTAAGTTTGCGAGCCGCTCTAGCGCCTCTTTGGCAAGTTTTTCAGGCTCGCTTAAATCATTTCTTGCACTTAAATCATCTAGTAGCTTTGCGTTTGCTTTCGCCGCACCTAGGCACAAAAAGTCAAAACATACGCACAATACGAGCAAAATCTCGGCACACGGGACGTAAATGCTAAAAATATCCCTTGAAATTATCGCCGTAATAAGCCCGAAAAGCAGCTCCAAAAGCGCCAAGCGAAAGGAAAAAACGTAAAAATATCTCTCCTCCAGCCTTGCAATCAGCGAAAATCCAAAAAGTAGCGCATCTAAAAGCAACCAGGAAGCCGGCCCGCCAAAAACATTTGCCCAGGCACCCCAAGTAAAATCAAAAATGATATTTTGCGAAATCAGCACGATATAAAGCGATAAGATGAACGCGGGCGCGAACATGGCGAGGCTAAATTTAGGGTCCTGCAAGCAAAGGCGCGCGGCAAATTTGATAAAAGCGTAAAATTTTGCCAAAACGCCCAATGCAAAATATCCTACAGCCGCCAAAAACAGCGCGCAAGCGTAGAAAAATACAACCGCAAAAGTCGTTTTGCCCAAATTTTTCCTTTTTTGTATTGTTAATTAACGGATAAATTTTGCTGTTTGGGTCATTAAATTTGGCTTAAATTTATCCGTAAACGGCGGCTAAATTTAGATCGCGTCCGAGCCTGACACCTCATATATTGCGTTTGGCTTGCGACTTTTAGTAAATAAAAAATATTCGCATCGCCTACGCTTCCGCCGTCATAAAAATCCAAAATTTCTTTTAACTGCCTCTTATGCGGATTTCAAGCTTGCTTTGGATCAGATTTGTATCCGCAGTCCCGCAACCGTCGCCGCCGCCGTAGATTTTGGTATTTCTTTTTGTTTGCTTTATATTTATATTTTGCCTTTTGGTTGCATTGCGGACGCAAATTTAAGCCGTCAAGACTTTGTTTCAGCTAAATTTGCGCCCATACCTAAAATCAGGCGAGGCGGGCGCGCTGGGGCTTGCAAGCTACCTCTACGCAAGCGTGAAATTTGCGCAGAAAAAATAGCGCGTAGGCTAAATTTACGAAAGAGCTTCGGTGAGATTAGCGCGCGCTTTTAGTCGGTGCTTTAAAACGGCGGCTTTTCGGGTTTAAGTTTTTAAAATTTATCCCTCGCGATTAGCTAAATTTGCAGATAAATTTAATCTCGCGCCTAGCCCTGCCGCCAGTGTTATCAATCGTCCGCACCCGCGCTATCCGCCCAAAGCACTTAAAATTTGCCCCTCGTTGTTAGAGCGCTAAATTTTAAAATTTAGCAACCGGGCGTAAAAATTTAAGGCGTAGAATTTAAAGCGTAAGCCCCTAAATTTAACTACTTTATAAATCCGACCTGCGGTAAAATTTCAGCCAGCGCCGCGTCCTTTTTCTCGTTAAATTTGATCTTGTTCTGCTCGAAAAGATTATTTCCGTGCGCGTCTATGGAGACGATGAGCGGGCCAAACTCCTTCACGCGGCACTTCCACAGCGTCTCGGGCATCCCAAGCTCCGTCCAGTCCGCGCTCTCGATCTCCTCGACCTGCGTCGCGGCGACCACCGCGCAGCCTGCGGGAAATACGCAGTGTATCGCGCCAAACTCCTTGCAGCCGCTCATCGTGCCTTCGCCCATGCCGCCTTTGCCCACTATCAGGCGCACGCCCGTTTTAGCGATAAACTCGCGCTCGAATTTCTCCATCCTCATGCTAGTCGTCGGCCCCACAGAGACCATCTCAAAGCTTTTATCGCCCGTTTTTCTGATGATCGGCCCCGCGTGCAGGATCGCGCCGCCCCTGATATCTAGCGGCAGCTCGCGACCCTCCTCTACGACGCGTCTGTGCGGCACGTCGCGGCAGGTAACGATGTGTCCCGTGAGGTATATTACGTCGCCGATTTTGATGCCTGCTAGATCCTCTGCGCTGATCGGCGTGGTTAAAATTTTCTTACTCATAGCGCGAACTCCTTGTGCGATTTTACGTCGAAATTTAGCTGCTCGTCCCAGACGATATGGCCTTTGCGGTGCGACCAGCAGCCCACGTTTACGGCGACGGCGATGACGCTTGGGTGGCGGGCGCAGTTTTCGATATGCACGCCCATGACCGAGCTTGCGCCGCTCATGCCTTGCGGGCCCAGGCCGATTTTATTTATGCCCTCTTCGAGCAGCTTTTCGGTTAGCGCGGCGCGGTCGTTTGGATTATGCGAGCCTAGCGGCCTCATCAGCGCTTTTTTAGATAGCAGGGATGCCACGTCGATCGAGGTGCCGATGCCCACGCCGACTAGCAGCGGAGGACAGGCGTTTATGCCGTAGCTAGTCATTATGTCCATGACGAATTTCACGACCCCCTCGTAGCCCATGCCCGGCATCAGCACGGTCGCCTTGCCGGGCAGGCTACAGCCGCCGCCAGCCATATAGGTGTGTATCTCGCACTCGCTGCTTTGCGGCACGATCTCCCAAAAGACGCTCGGCGTGCCCTTGCCGACGTTTTTGCCGGTGTTGTACTCGTCAAATGTCTCGACGCTGTTGTGACGCAGCGGAGCCTCGCGCGTCGCTCGCAGTACGGCCTCGCGCAGCAGCTCCTCAAGCTCGCCGATGAGCGGGAAGTTCGCTCCGCAGCGCACGAAAAACTGGATCAC
>CAURYE010000053.1:0-5154 GCA_963529235.1 uncultured Campylobacter sp. | reverse complement strand
TATTTACGCAAAAGACCTCGTCGGCCTTTTTCACGCAGTCGTAAAAGCTGTCGTTGAGGTCGCCCGCGCTTGCGTAATATACGCCGTGCTCGCTGTCAAGCACCGTCTGGATCGAAAAAACGTCGATGTGAGCAAGAACTTTCATCGCGTCGATCATATCTTCATGCACGGGATTGCCCTCTAAACGCAGCGCCTGAGCGTCGGCGCTAAGAGCTAGTTTGTGGTTTTGCTCGATGGTTTCGTATTTGGCGACGCCTGGTAAAAACGCCTTGCGTCCGCCCGTGTAGCCCGCAAAATAGTGCGGCTCGACCGAGCCTATGACGATCACTTTTTTTGCTTCCGCTACGATTTTGTTTAGATACATCTGCGTGCCGTTTTTGGACTCGCCTAGATAGCTCATCTCGTCTTTTTTAGAGTCGTGGTCGCATACTTCGCCTTTGGCGCTGATTTCCGCGTAAATTTCTTTGCCGAAGATCATCTCGTACTCTTCCTGCGTGCCTTCTCTGTGGCAGCCCGTGGCGATGATGAAGGTTTTATTTTTCTCGCGGATTTTTGGGTAAATTTGCTTTAAAACTTTGGCCGTCGGCGTAGGTCTTGTGCCGTCGTTTACGATGATTACGATCTTTTGCTCGCCTGCGATAAACTCGTCAAAGCTTTTTTGATTTATCGGATTTGCCAGAGCCTTTGCGATGAGCGCCGTTTCGTCGAATTTAGCCACTGGGTTGGGGTTAAAAACTCCTAGTAATTTTTTTTCCGGAACGCTTAGGTCGATGATATCATCTTTGCCGTAGCGAATAGGAATTTGCATGTTTGCTCCTTAAGTATAATTATTAATTTTTTATCTTAGGATTATATATAAAATTTTCTTTTAAACGCATTTAAAAAGGGTATTTAATTTTTAAATTTATAGAACCGATAAAGTTTATTATTAAACGTAAGATTAATATATACGAATGTATTTTTAATTTTTTTATTAGTATTTAATTTTAATATTTATATAATCGCGCCATAATTTCCTAAAAGGAGAAAAAATGGAATTCCTAACCAGTTTGAGTGAAAGCACGCAGTTTACTCTCCAACTAATAGTCGTACTCGGATGTCTGTTCTACGGCGCTAAAAAAGGCGGTATGGCGCTGGGCGTACTAGGCGGCATCGGTCTTGTTATCTTGGTATTTGCATTCGGTATGAAGCCGGGCAAGCCCGCTATCGACGTTATCCTCACGATCCTAGCCGTCGTCGTAGCAAGCGCTACTTTGCAAGCTGCTGGCGGTCTTGACGTTATGCTTCAAATCGCAGAAAAAGCGCTAAGAAAAAATCCTAAATTCGTCTGTATTTTGGCGCCTCTTTGCGGCTGGACGCTAACGGTTTTATGCGGCACCGGACATACGGTTTATACGCTACTTCCTATTATTTACGACGTATCGATGAAAAGCGGTATCCGTCCGGAAAGACCGCTAGCTGCTACCACGATCTCGTCTCAGCTAGCTATCATCGCTAGCCCGGTTTCGGTCGCGGGTGTATCTATGGTCGCGGTTTTGCTAGGCACGGGCACAGTTCATATCGACGGCTTTACTAGCTACGTGGATTTGCTAAAAGTCACTATCCCGTCTACGTTTATCGGTATGCTTATCATCGGTACTTACTCGATCTTTAGAGGTAAAGACTTAGATAAAGACCCCGAGTTTCAAGAGAAGATCAAAGACCCTGAGCAAAGAAGATATATCTACGGCTCAGACGAATCCCACTCTCTAATCGGCGAAAAACTTCCTACTAAACAGTGGAACGTGATGTGGATATTTCTCGCTACCATCGCTATCGTGGCGGTGCTTGGCTACTATAAACAGCTTCGCCCTAGCTGGACTAGCGACGTCCCGGGCAAATCTATCGAAATCGTAGTGGATAAAAAAGTAGTTAAAAACATTACCGTAAAAGACGGACAAGTAGTCTCTACCGTAGATAGTAGCAAAGTCGTCTCAAACGTAAAAGACAGTAAGGTAAAAGATGCTACTAAATTTACTAACGTAGAAGTCCTGGATAAAGACAAAAAAGTAACTCAAACCATCGTGCTTCAAGACGGCAACGTAGTTATTACTAAAGGCGACAAGACCGAAACCGTCGCAAACGCCAGCATCGTAGTAAAAGATACTATGAAAAAGACCGCTCCTTTAGGTATGGTCGATACGATCCAAATTTTCATGCTTTTAGCCGCGTCCATCATGATGATCTACTCAGGCATCAAGGCTGCTAAGATCGCTCAAAACGAGATTTTCCACAGCGGTATGGTGGCGCTTGTCGCGATCTACGGCATCAGCTGGATGGCTGAGACGATGTTCCACTCTCACATCGAGATGCTAAAAGGTTCTCTGGGCGAAGTTATGAAAGCTTATCCATGGATGTATATCGTCGTAGGTATGCTGATTTCTAAGTTCCTAAACTCTCAAGCCGCAGCCGCCGCGACGTTCGTACCGCTCGCTGTTCAGATAGGCGTGGATCCGGGCATCATCGTCGCGTTTGCTACGGCTTGCTACGGATACTTTATCCTTCCTACTTATCCGAGCGACCTTGCAGCCGTGCAATTTGACCGCTCGGGTACTACGCACATCGGTAAATACGTCATCAACCATAGCTTCATCATCCCGGGTCTTATCGGCGTGTTTAGCTCGTGTGCGGTGGGTTGGGTGTTGGCTAACCTTTACGGATTTATTAAATAATTTTGCTTTTAGACAAGCTGCTTTTGCGGCTTGTCTTTTTCCTTTATACTTCGTTGGAAACTCGGTCGACTTCGGTCACGGACGACTAGTCCGCTCCCTCGCCTCCGTCGTTTCCGCCTCGCCTCCTTGTAGCAAAGTCTCGTTACGAGCGCTTGCGCGAAGTAAAAAGAAAAAATACTTCGCCTTTTTATTTTAGTGGTTCGTCTCGCAAGCGCTTTTTACAGAGTTTGATAAAATTTAGCTCGGCAGACTACGTGTCTAGCCTACGCTAAATTTTATCTGCACAACCCTAAAAATCATCTCGCGATACTTCGCCTTATCTTTTTACACTCAAATTTGAAGTCAAATTTGCAAATTTTACTCGCCGAGACCCATAACCTTAAATTTGCGACGCTTTGCTTCAGCAAAGCTATGCGCCACCTTAAAAGCGTCGTAGGGGGAGGATTAAAGGGGGTGGGGAGCGACTTCGCCATTCAAGCCCCCATCCCCTTTACAGTAAAGTAAAAAACAACCTTAGACGGTTGTTTTTTACGCAAGGAAGCCAAACTCGCAACGCTAAATTTAACCAAGCCAAATTTAGCATCTTAAAGATTCGGGTCTCGGCAGGTAAAATTCTAAAATTTATCCAAATTTGAGCGGCGTAAATTTAACTCCGAATTCGGCTTTAAATTTACAGTCAAAAGGTCAAATTTAAATTTCACTTCAGCCTATCGCCGAATTTTTGTTTGTCGCTCATATAGACGAAGCTTAGCACCTCGGCGACGGCGCGAAAGAGCTCTGCGGGGATCATATCGTTTACCTCGCACATTTTGTATAGCTCGCGCGCTAGCGGCGGATTTTCGACGATTTTGACGTTGTTTTGCACTCCGATTTGCTTGATGCGAAGCGCTAGAAAATCCACGCCTTTAGCGAGGATCACCGGCGCTTTTTCCTTTGTTTTATCGTAGCGAAGGGCGACGGCGTAGTGGGTCGGGTTGGTGATGATGACGTCTGCTTGCGGGATATTTTGCATCATTCTGTTGCGCGCGGCTCGCATTTGCAGCTGGCGTATGCGACCTTTTACCTGCGGGTCGCCCTCCATCTGCTTGTACTCGTCCTTGATCTCCTGCTTGCTCATTCTTAGGTCGCGAAAATACTGAAAACGCACGATCAGCACGTCAAGAAGTCCGATGATAAACATCACGATGAGCATCACCGCGGCTAAAATTAGCATCTTTTCTTTTAGCCACGCTAACTGCGTCGCCATCGAGAAAAACAGCGTATGGGGCAGCTCTTTGATGAAGCTAAAAAACATCAAAAATCCGACCGCAAAAACCGCCGTGACCTTGAGTACCATTTTGATGCCGTCTATCAGCTTTTTGAGAGAAAAGAGATTTTTGAGCCCTTTTAGCGGATTGATTTTGTTTAAATTCGGCTCCAAAGGCTTGGTCGTAAATATAAATCCAAACTGCATGAGATTAGCGACGACGCCCGCGATCGCGATACAAACGGCGATAGGCAGGATGATGAGCAGTGTGCGAAATATCGTCGTGATCGCGACGCTAAAGAGTAGCTTGCGCGTAAACTCCTGTCCGATGAGGCTTTGATAGTAGTTATATAGCGTGAAAAACTGATCGCCGATGAAGCCAAGAAGCGCCACTACGACGAAGATCGCGACCGCGAGCGTGACGAAGCCCGCGAGATCTTGGCTTTTGGGGACGTTGCCATCCTTGCGCGCGTCTTCGATCTTTTTGGAGGTGGGTTCTTCTGTTTTTTCTTGGTCTTCGCCTGCCATTTTCGTCCTAAATTTATCTTGCCGAGCGTTTTGGCTCAAATTTGCTTAAATTTGGGCGATTATACCTAAAAGGAGGTTAAATTTTACGCTACAATGGAAAGTTTAAGGATGATTTTTGTTTTTGCGCGCGACATAAAAACCTGGCGGACGAAATTTTAAAAGCTAGGAAATTAAACCAAAATTTATAAATTTTTGGGTATCATCCGTCTCTTACAACCAACAGAGCTCCCCAAGTCTTTTGAAATCCAAAAGCGCTTTTTGGTCTTACCAAATTTAGAAAGGTAGAGTATGTCAAAATACGCTATATTTAAGCACGGCGGCAAGCAGTATCGCGTCAGCGAAGGCGAATATCTTAAGCTTGACCATTTTAGTGCTGAAGCAAAATCATCAGTCGAGATTACGGACGTTTTGTGCGTAAACGACGGTGAAGTAAAGGTAGGCGCGCCGTTCGTAAAGGGTGCGAAAGTTGTTCTTGAAGTCGTAAACGAGGGCAAGGATAAAAAAGTCGTTATTTACAAAAAACGCAGACGCAAAGACTCAAAACTAAAACGCGGTTTTAGAAGACAGTTTACGCGCGTAAAAGTCGTAAGTATCGCAGCTTAAGGAGATAAGAAATGGCACACAAAAAAGGTCAAGGCTCAACCCAGAATAACCGAGATTCCATCGGAC
>CAURYE010000052.1:0-6228 GCA_963529235.1 uncultured Campylobacter sp. | reverse complement strand
GAAGCTACGATAAAAAGCGGTAAATTTAAAATCGGCGTCGTCGAGGGCGATCTAGAGACCAACCAAGACGCCGACCGCATAATAAAAGCAGGCGGCAAAGCCCACCAAATCACGACCGGGCAGGCATGTCACCTGGATGCGTTTATGGTGCACGAGGGGCTTCACCATCTGCCGCTAGAGGGCCTTGATATAGTTTTCGTAGAAAACGTCGGCAACCTCGTTTGCCCCGCTAGCTACGACGTCGGCTCGCACTTTAACGTCGTTTTACTATCGGTGCCTGAAGGCGACGATAAGGTAGCTAAATACCCCGTGATGTTTCGCGCCGCCGATCTCATCGTGATAACCAAAACTTCGCTGTTGCCGCATTTTGAATTTGACGTGAAAAAAGTCGTCAAAGAGGCTCGCAAACTAAATCCGAAGGTCGACGTCGTCGAGCTTGACGCAAAAACGGGCGAGGGCATGGAGAAGTGGCTGGATTTTTTAAAATTTAAAAAAGAGCTAAGATAATGTGCCTCTCAATCCCATCAAAAGTAATCGCTATCGACGAAAATAACGTCGCTACCGTAGAGACGCTAGGCGTGAGTCGCCGCGTGAGCCTCGATCTCATCGCCGAGCCCGTGGCCGTCGGCGAATACGTGCTCATCCACGTCGGCTACGCGATGGAGAAAATCGATACGAAATTTGCGCTAGAAAGCATCGAAATCTACCGCCAAATCGCCAAAGATATGCAAAACGGCCGGATCGGCGCAGACGAAGGCGACGCGGGGCTAAGCGCCATGCAAGCGGCGGCAAATAAACCGGACGCAAAGGAAAAAGCGTGAATCTAATCAATGATTTTCGCGATAAAGAGCTTATTTTAGCGCTTTCAAAACTCATCAAAAAAGAGAGCGTAAAACCGCTAAATATCATGGAAATTTGCGGCGGACACACGCATTCGATCATGAAATTTGGCCTGCCGCAGCTAGTGGGCGAGCATATAAATTTCGTCCACGGCCCCGGCTGTCCCGTGTGCGTGATGCCAAGGAGCCGCATAGACGAGGCTATCAAGCTAGCCCAGATGCCCGGCACCATCCTGTGCACTCTAGCCGATATGATGAGAGTGCCGGGTTCAAGCACCAGCCTGCAAAAGCTGCGCGGCGAGGGTTGCGACATCAGAGCGCTATATAGCCCGCTAGACTGTATAAAAATCGCGCGGGAAAATCCCGAAAAGAGCGTGATATTTTTTGCGATTGGGTTTGAGACGACGACGCCTATGAGCGCAAATTTGGTGCAAAAGACTCTAGAGCTCGGGCTAAAAAATCTATTTTTCCATATAAATCACGTTACCGTCCCAGCACCCGTGCGAGCGATCCTAAACGATAAAGACGTCAAGATCGACGCGTTTTTGGGACCTAGCCACGTGAGCGTGATCACGGGATACGGCATATACGAGAGTATCGCGGCCGAGTATAAAAAACCTATCGCGGTTAGCGGATTTGAGCCGCTTGATCTGATGGACGGCATCCTAAACCTCGTCCGCCAGCAAAACGCAGGCACGCACGAGGTCTATAACGAATACGCAAGAGTCGTCACGCGCGATGGCAACGTAAAAGCGCAGGAGCTTGTAGTTAAATTTTTCGAGCCGTGCGACTTCTCGTGGCGCGGTCTTGGCGTGATTGCTCAAAGCGGTATGAAGCTGCGCCCCGAGTACGCCGAGCTTGACGCGAGGGTAAAATTTGACTGTAGCGTGCAAAGCAAAGGCGAGAGCAAGGCCTGTATCTGTCCTGAAATTTTACGCGGGCGAGCAAAGCCTTTCGACTGTAAAATTTTCGCTAAAGCCTGCACGCCAAAAACTCCCGTGGGCTCGTGCATGGTCTCTAGTGAGGGCGCATGTGCGGCATACTACAAATACGGCGACATCAAAAGCGCGGGGTAAATTTGACGCTCTGCGCCAGCCTCGGCAAATAGCGAGGTCGCGAAATAGTCGTGAATGGGCGATACTTCGCGCGATTTGGCGGCGAAAAACGAGGCGCGAACTATAAAATTTAGAGGAAAAAATGAGCAAGATAATGCTAAGCCATGGAGGCGGCGGCGAGGAGATGAACTCGCTCATAAACGAGACGATTTTTAGGATATTCGACAACGAAATTTTGCGCGAGAGCAACGATAGCGCGATACTAAATTTTAGCGACCCTTGCGCGGACGAGAGCGATAAATGCTCGGCAAATTCGGCGCCAAAATTTAACGGCAAACTAGCCTTTAGCACTGATAGCTTCGTGGTTACGCCGATATTTTTTAACGGCGGCGACATCGGCAAGATCGCAGCATGCGGCACGATAAACGACCTAGCCATGGTCGGCGCCGAGGCAAAGTACCTAAGCTGCGCGCTAATAGTCGAGGAGGGGCTTGAGATAGCCGAGCTAGAGCGCGTGCTGGGCTCGCTAGCCGCCGTCGCTCGCGAAAACGGCGTGCGAATCGTCTGCGGCGATACGAAGGTCGTACCGCGCGGCAAATGCGATAAAATTTTTATCAACACGAGCGGTATCGGCGAGATCGTCTGCGAGGGCGTGGAGCTAAAAAGCCTGCGTGAGGGCGCAAAGATCTTGATCTCGGGCGACGTGGGCAGGCACGGCGCGGTGGTGCTAGCTAGCCGCGAGGAGCTGGATCTACAAAGCGAGCTAAAAAGCGACTGTAAGGCGCTGGTAGGTGCGGTAAAGGCGCTTATAGAAGGCGGCATAAAGCCTCTTTGCATGCGCGACGCGACGCGCGGCGGACTCTCGGCGGTGCTAAACGAATGGGTGAAATTTAGCGGCCTAGATATCCTCGTGCGCGAGGAGGATATCAAGGTCAGCGACGAAGTGACGGGCGTTTGCGAGCTATTTGGCTTTGAGCCCTATGAGCTAGCCAACGAGGGTACGTTCGTGCTGGCCGTAGATGAAAAAGACGAAGCGCGCGCGCTTGAAATTTTACGCAAATTTGACGCTAACGCGGCTTCGATCGGCGAGATTTTAGACACCGCAAACGGTCGCGTCATCCTGCAAAACGCATACGGCTCGAAACGCTTTTTAGAAGCGCCAAAGGGCGAGCTGTTGCCCAGGATATGTTAGGCGCGGCGATGAGCAGATCAAATTTAAATGCGCTAGATTTTCGGGCTTGCACGACGCTGGAATCGCCTTGCAAAATTTATCAAATTTACGCCCTAGGCGCGTGCGTAAAAATAAAACCTACTCCGTCCGCAAGCGAGGCAAGCCGATGCACGAACTAAGCATAGTGCAAAGCCTAGTCGCGCTTTGCGAGAAAAACGCTGCCGCAAACGGCGCAAAAGAGGTCGTGCGCCTTGAAGTGCGTATCGGACGGCTAAGCGGCGTCGAACCTCACTACCTAGAAAGCGCGTTTGAGGTTTATAAAACCGGCACGATCTGCGAAAACGCCGAGCTTTTGATCGTCTTGCAAAACGTCGCCGTGGAGTGCAAAAGCTGCGGTTTTAGCGGCGAGCTTAGCGAAAACGACTTCACCTGCCCGGCCTGCGGCTCGCAGGAGCTTGATGTTACGGGCGGCGAGGATATGTATCTCATGCGCCTTGAGATGCGGTGATTTTGCCGCAAATTTTAGCTCAAATTCGGTGTTTAAAATTGAGCCGATTTTTAAAATTTATTTCCAAAAACGCGGCAAATTTAACAAAACTCTGTTTACTGCCACTCCAAACTCGTCTAGATAAATTTAAAAGGAAGCTGGATGCCTAAATATTCGTTTGAAACCATAGAGCAAATGCTGCTAAAATGCGTAGCCGATGGCGGCGAGCCCGAGCTTAGCTTTCGCCTGCGCGGCGCAGAGTACATGATCATCGCCTATGCGTATCACTGCTCGTTTCAAAGATGCGCGGACGAGACGGGCGCAAACGCGAGCGGCGAGCGATATTTCGCCACATTGCGAGAACTCTACGTCGCGCCGCAGATAAATGGGCGCTCGCTAGAGGAGCTTTGGAGCGAGGCGGATGAATTTTATTGTCCTAATTTTGAGCCGTGAGACCCGAGATTTGCGCGGCGTAGGCAAATGCGCATATAAATTTAAAAGGAAATAAATGGGCTCTGCTTGGGATTATAGCGCGAATGAGCGTAGCGCGGACGGTAAATTTAGCGCAGAATTTGATGGTCTCGACCTTAGCCGTGGGCGCCGAGTTTGGGCGAGCTACGGCTTTATGCGAGCGTGGAGTTTTGCAAGGCGGCTTAAATTTGCAAAGCGGATTTAACGGCGATGCAAACGCCGATACCCAGGGTTTAAATTTGAAGCGCAAAGAAAGCTATGGCGAGAGCAAAAACGTAAAATTTAGCCGAAGCGGCGAGATTGAGCAAATTTTACTTAGCGAACAGGCTACGGCGTGCTTTACGTTTTTGGACGATTCGCAGTTTTTAGCGTTTGCCGAGCGGATGGCCGATAAAATGCAGCTTGTAAAGGTGCTGCGGCTAGCGGGCATGAGCCTAAAAACCGTTGACGGACTCCAAAGAGTCGTGGAGTTTTTTGTCTTTTAGGGGCGGTTTGCCGGGTATTTTAGACTCGCCGGTTTTTATACAAAAAGCTTTTGGGCGGGCGTTTGCAAGCTTTTTGACGACGAGATCAAAGGCTAAATTTGACGCCGCAAAACGCCCGAGCCGCTAGCTATAAATTTAAAACGCAAGCAAATTTAATAAAATCGTAATCCCAGCAAGACGGCAGGGAGCGCCAAAGCCTACTGCAAATTTGTAGAAAATACGCAAAATCTACGGTCGGCGCACTGATTATTAGAAGCCGTTTTTGCCCTGAGCGCGTTTGGCGCGTCTGTATACACTAGATCTACGCCTGGTTTATCTTGCTAGCCTCGGCGCCGTTTTCATCAAATTTGACGCGCACGCGATTTTTGACTTTGCGCCGTAAAATATCGCAGCGACTTTTGGCGTTTTGCTCGCGATTTTCACGGTTTTAGCGCCGTGTACGGTCTATAAAGATTACAAATTTATGAGAATCCACATCGGGCCTAGGCGAAAATTTTGATTGATGCTGCGATTTTGAGGCTTGTTTTAGGCTTCGTTTTTAATAGTATTTAGGTATGGCGCTCATGCCGGCACCCTGTGCGCGCTGTTTTGTCATATCAAAAATAGCAAAGAGCGCAAATTTGATTAAATTTGCCAAAAGCCCGCGAGCGCAAGGAGCAGACGAGCGGCGCGGAGTATCAAATTTGGCTTTATTTAACCCGCAAACTAGCGGCCAAGGCCTAAAACCTCCCGCGCCTTTTGCTTGCACGCCTCAAATTTTTGCTCAAGCTCCGCGCGCTTTTGCGCCTCGTTTTTAGCTCCTATTTTGGTATGTCCCGAGCCTCGCCCTAAAAATTTTACGTATCCCGTATCCTTAAACTCCGTCGTAAACGGCATCTTCGCGCTCTCTACGCCCTCGCATATAAGCTGTACTAATGCGTATTCTTCTAACGCGAAGGCTTGGGGGTAGATGTTTATTTTCTTTAAATTTTTAAGCGCGACAAGCGGCAAGAGCGCCGGATAAGGTGCTTTGCACTTCACCCAAATGAGCCTTAGCGCCTCAAGCGCGCCTAAATCTCTTAAAAACTCAAAGTCTTTAATCGGCTGATCCCAATCAAGAGTGCCGTTTATGCCTAGATACCGCAGCGAAGCTATGCCACTAAGCCCCGAAAAATCGCTAACTCTTCGTAAATTTTCAAAATGCGCCGATTTTAGGTTCTTTAGCTCCCTTAGCGGCGAAAGATCGCAAAAGCCGGAGACGTACTCTAAAACCAGCTCGCGCAAAAGCGGCAACCGGGCTAGAAAATCGATATTTTTTACTTGGATTTTGGTTATGCGTAGGCGCTCTAGACGTTTTAGTTTAGGCAGTGCGGCAATTTGCTCCTTGCTAGGCAAGTGTAGCGTAAGCTCCTCTAGTCCTTCGCACTCAAAAATCCGCTCCCAAAGAGGCGTATCGGCGCTCACGGTAGCGATCTTTAGATTTTTGTTAGCTTGCGCGTCGCTTAGCATATACCTAAAACGCTCGCCGCCCGGCACCATCGCCCAGTAATCGTCTCTGCCCTCTAGCATATCCCCAAAGTGATGAATCATTTAGTATTCCTTTATTTACCTTATCTAAAAGCGTTTAAATTTAGCCGCTTTTTTTGCGGGCAAGCTTTAGTGTTTTTGCTCATTAAATTTAGCTTTAGCGCGATTATAGCTTAAATTTGCAACTATAAAAAGGGTTGCTTAAAAACGGCGC
>CAURYE010000051.1:0-6515 GCA_963529235.1 uncultured Campylobacter sp. | reverse complement strand
CTTCTACATAATCCTCACCGCCCAGGCTCGCATGTAGCCGCGACGGGTAGTGGCATTCGTTTGCGGGATCGTAGATATTTTCTAGCGCGCGTGCTATCGGAGTCCCAGCCGGGCGCGTCGTCCTCGCTAAATTTAGCCTCGTACTCTTGCGTCGTCATTTTTATGCCTTTTAGCGAGTTGCGTTAAGCGCGGGTACTATATATAAAATTTGCAAATTTAAGGAAATGGGGATAAATTAAAAAAAGCTAAAATTTACGCCTATAAGATTTAGGCGTAAATTTCATCCACGATAGTATCTACGAAATCATGAGGGTCAAATTTGACTAGATCGTTCATCGTCTCACCGGTACCGATGTAGAGTATCGGCAGCTCCAGCTCGCGCGCGACGCCAAAAAGCGCTCCGCCCTTTGGTGTACCATCAAGCTTGGTGATGATGACGCCGTCAAGCTTCACGATGTCGTTAAAAGCCTTTGCCTGCGCTAGGCCGGCGTTGCCCTGAGTGCCGTCGAGGATGAGGATCTTGCGGTGCGGCGCGCCTGCGTAGGCTCTGTCTGCGATGCGCACGATCTTGCTTAGCTCGTTAGCTAAATTCGTTTGATTTTGCAGGCGGCCTGCGGTATCTAGGATGACGTTGTCGAGATTTTTAGCCACGGCCGAGCTTATCGCGTCAAAGGCGACCGCAGACGGATCGTGGCCTTGTTGCGTAGCGACGATAGGCACGCCCGTTCGCTGCGCCCACTGACGTAGCTGCTCGATGGCTCCTGCTCTAAACGTATCACAAGCGCCCAAAATAACGCTTTTGCCTTCATTTTTATATAAATTCGCAAGCTTTGCGATCGTGGTCGTTTTACCTGCGCCGTTTACGCCCAAGATGAGCTCCACGAAAGGCTTTGCGCTTTTTGCTTCGCGCTCATTCTCGTATATGAAGTAGGTATTTAAAAGTCGCTTTAGGTCGTCTTTTTTGACCTCGTTTTGCGGCGGCAGATAGTAGAGGACCTCCTCGACGATCTCGTATGCGATGTCGGCTTCGAGCAAGATCTCTTCTAAAATTTCCTTTGAGATTTTTTTATCGGCGGGCTTTGACGAGCGTATCGCCGTTAGCGTCTTATCAAGCCCCTTTTTTAAAAAACCAAACATCAGTCGATCACCTTATTTATATCGCTTTCTAGCATCTCTTCTGGCACGAGACCGACGTAGTGCGTAGCGTATTCGCCGTTTGGTTTATAAAGCACTATGTAGGGTATGCCTACCACGCCGCCAAGAGCCTTGGCAAATCGAGAATTACCCTCGCCGTAAGCGACGTCGAAATTTATCTTATATTTTTTCATAAACGCGTCTATTTCATCCTTTGATTTATCTTCCATTAGTACGCTTACGATTTTTAGCTTACCTTTAAATTTATCGTTTAGATTATTTAGATGCGGTATTTCGGCCTTGCACGGCGGACACCAGGTGGCGAAAAAATTAAACAAAATCGCCTCGTCGTTGCCCTCGACTTTAAAGCCTTTGTCGAATTTTTGCAGCGTCATCTTGCTCTCGTCCATTAGTGTTAGATCAAAAGGCGCTTCTAGACTTGCGCTTTGGCTCGGAACGGAAACGCTCTGGCTTGCTTCGCTCGTCTTAGTCTGGCTTGCTTCGCCTTTGTTTTCATCTCCGCAGCCGCCTAAAAATAGAGCTAAAAATGGTATAATCAGAAAAGTTTTTTTCATATTTTTCCTATTTTGAAATTTGGAAGAAATTATACATAAAATTTATGAAACGAGCGTTAAATTTGACAAAAGAAGATTTTAGGCGCGACGCCAAACGGATTTTAAAAAAAGAGGTTAAAATTTCGGCGCGAGCGAAACACTATAAGATGTTTAAGCCGCTTTTAAATTTGCTAACCGAGCTTAAAGCCAAACGGATTTTGATATTTAATCCCCTTTCTTATGAGCCGAATTTTTATATTTTGAAACGCGAGCTAGCCAAAAAGTATGAAATTTTCGCTCCGTTTATGCTTGGTATTAGTTTAGAAATGGTAAAATCCAGACTACCGCTTGTATCTCGGACAAAATTTGGCGTAAAAGAGCCGCTAAGCACCAAGGTATTTAAAAAGCGTATAGACGTAGCCGTAGTTCCGGCTCTCGGGGTGGACGGAAATATGGCGCGAATAGGACACGGTAAGGGTTTTTATGATAGATTTTTTGCAAATTTGCCCTACCGACCTACCTTGATATTCGTTGAAATTTTAGACAATTTTACAAATGAAATCATATCCGAAGATCACGACGCTACTTGTGATTTTTACCTGACCCCGAGCAAAATTTACGTAAAAAGAGGAATCTATGATAGAAATTTTAATCGGCTTAGGAACAGGTGCGGCGGGCGCTGGCGTAGGCTATCTCATCGCTAAAAAAATCAACGACGCAAACTACAATATATTTTTAGAACAGGCAAAAGCAAAGGCTAAAGCGATAGAATTTGAGGCCGAACGCACACTAAAAGACGCTAAAATCCAAGTCCAAGAGGCCGAATTTGAAGCTAAGAAAAAATACGACGACAAAACCGTAAAACTACAAAAAGAGTACACGCAAAAATTTGAAGAAATCGGTAAAAAAGAACAAATTTTACTAAACGAGCAAGAAATTTTAAACGAAAGCAGAACCGAGCTGGAAAAATCTCGAAACGAAGCAAAAAGCATGTACGAGGAAGGGCTTGGGCTAAAAGCAAGCTATCAAGCCAAACTGCAAGAGGCGCTAAAAGTACTCGAACACGCCGCCGGCCTAACGCAAGAAGAGGCGCGCGAAGAGGTGCTAAAAAAAGTAGAGGAAAAAAGCCGCGCCGAGATCGCTCACATCGTGCGAAAACACGAGGAGGAGGCCAAACGCGAGGCTAAAAAGCGCGTGAACTACATCCTGGCGCAGGCTACGTCGCGATTTGCGGGGGAATTTGCCGCCGAGCGTCTGATAAACGTCGTGGATATCAAAAACGATGAACTAAAAGGCCGTATAATCGGCAAAGAGGGGCGCAATATCAAGACCCTGGAAATGGTGCTGGGCGTAGATATCATCATCGACGATATGCCTCACGCTATTACGCTAAGTAGCTTTAACCTCTACCGAAGAGCGATCGCGACGCGCGTGATAGAGCTCTTGGTGCAAGACGGCCGCATACAGCCGGCAAGGATAGAGGATCTGCACAAAAAAGTATGCGAAGAATTTGAAGCCTCGATCCTAGAGGAGGGCGAAAATATCGTCATCGACCTGGGCCTTAGCAAAATTCATCCCGAGATAATGAAGCTAATCGGCAAGCTAAAATTTAGAGCCAGCTACGGACAAAATGCCCTAGCGCATAGCCTCGAGGTAGCCCATCTAGCCGGTATCATCGCAGCCGAAACGGGCGGAGACGAAAAGCTAGCCAAAAGAGCGGGCTTGCTACACGATATCGGCAAGGCCTTGACGCATGAATTTGAGGGTAGCCACGTCGACCTAGGCGCTGAAATTTGCAAACGTTACAAAGAACACCCCGTCGTCATAAACGCCATCTACGCCCACCACGGACACGAGGAGGCTACTAGCGTAGAAAGCGCCGCCGTTTGCGCTGCGGACGCCCTAAGCGCGGCTCGCCCGGGAGCGCGTAGAGAGGTACTTGAGAGCTTCCTAAAACGCGTTGAAGAGATAGAAAACATCGCAAAAAGCAAAGAAGGCATCAAGCAGGCATACGCGATAAACGCCGGTCGAGAGATCCGCGTCATCGCAAACGCCAAGCTCATAAACGACGACGAAGCGGTGCTCGTTGCTAAAGAGATCGCCGCAGAGATCGAGAGCAAGGTGCAGTATCCGGGCGAGATCAAGGTAAACGTGATCCGCGAAACCAGAGCCGTAGAAATGGCAAAATAGGTCAAATTTGGGTAAAAGATGAAAAAAATTTTATTAGCGATTTTTTGCGTTTTAGCGCTCGGAGCAAACGACGAGCTCGTGCTAAACGCGTCAAATTCTTTTACAAAGACGATGCGTAAAAACCCCGATGCGCCGGTTAAGGCTCTGCTTCAAAACGCAAAAGCGGTCGTTATCTTTCCGAGTATTACTAAAGTCGGCTTCGTGCTGGGCGGTATGCACGGCAAAGGCGTTATGCTTGTGGGAAACCCGTATGCGCCTAGCGAAATGATGGTCGTGGACATTAGCGGCGGCAGTATCGGATTGCAGCTAGGTTACGAAAATAGCGCGCTCGTGCTTTTTATCCTAAAAGATAGCCTCGTAGCCGACATAAAAGACGCCAAAATCACGATAAACGCCGACGCATCGTTTGCGTTTGCCGATACGGGTAAATTTTACGGAAAAGTGAGCGATTTTAGCTTCACCAGCGACATTTACGCCTACACCGACAACGACGGGTTTTTTGCTGGAGCGAGCTTTGGCGGAGCGGTGCTTGCTAAAACAGGAGATACGCCGCCAAAGACCGATAGCTACGGACACAACGCGCTAATGGGCGCTATCTCAAAATATTAAAGGCCAAATTTGCAAGAGATGCTAACCTCGCTATCGACCTACGGGTATCTGGTAGTGTTTTTATATTCGCTTGGAGGCGGCATGGTCGCTATCATCGCAGCCGGCGTGCTAGCTCATCTGGGCAAGATGGACATAACCGTAAGTATCGTGCTGGCAGCCGCCGCCAACGCTATCGGCGATACTTTGCTTTTTTACGTCAGCAGGTATAACCGCGCGGCCGTGATGCCGTATCTAACGAAACATAAACGTAAGCTCGCCTTTTCTCAAATTTTGTTTAAAAAACACGGAAATAAAATCATATTTTTTAAAAAATTTATCTACGGACTAAAGACCCTAGTACCACTTGCTATCGGGCTTACGAAGTATTCGTTTGCTAAATTTAGCGTCATAAATGTTGTTAGCGCGGTAATTTGGGCGATCTTGCTAGGGCTAGGTAGCTTTTATGCCGGAGAGGCGTTTGAGCGAGCGGGAAATTTTCTAGGAGAAAACGGCTGGTTGATGCCTGTCGGGATGCTTTCTTTGCTAGCCGCCGTATGGATGTATCTAAAAAAAGCGACTACTAAAAAAAGGAGACAAGGATGAAAAAGCTACTGATTTCATTGGTGATTTTGGCTGCCGTGGTTTTTGGCGGGCTGAAATTTAACGCAAATAAGGTGGAGGAGAAGTATAACGAGGCTTTAAGTCTAATCAAAACAAACGGAATAGACGTCAAAAATAGCGTATTTGAAAGCGGATTGCTAAAATCTCACGCAAACTATGAAGTGATTTTTTCTAAAAAACGCATAAACGAGCTTATGTCGCTTGGCGAAGAGTACGGCGCGCCTGAGGATATAGCGATAAAAATCGATATGAATATTTCACACGGTTTTGCCGGTTTGCTAGGCAAATTTGACGTCGTCGGGGACGCAGAGTTTTTAAGCGAGCCGTATAAAAATTTTATGATAGAGGCATTTAACTCTGTAAAGCCTATTAAATTTCACTCTAGCGGCATCTCGGGCGGAGATAAAAAAATCGTCTTTGAGCTAGCCGGAGTACAAAAAGAGGTCGATGGCAATAAGGTAAATTTAGCAAAATCATTTTTGATTTTTGATATAAACGGCGAGAAAAAAATTGCGGGAGTCTCTTTTGCAAATGATTTTGTCGATTTTGCCGGTAAAGAAGGCGTTGCCATGAGGATAAAAAATATCGGCTACGACGTGAAGTACGAAACGCCGATCGAGCCGAAAATGATCTCAAAAGCGCTTGTAAATAGCAATTATAAATTTGAACTAGGCGGCATAGACGTGAGCTCTGGCGCGGAGACGCTACAGATCGGAAAGATAACGAGCGACTCTAAGCTAACCGTGCTTAGCGATACCCTGACGCAGGACGATACGAGCACGATAGAAAAGATAAAATATGCAAAATATGAATTTAAAGATTTTCTAATTAAGTCTAAGTTTTCAAATTTAGATAAAGGCGCGATCGAGGATATTATGAATGCTAAAGGGGAGCCTGAAGCCCAGCTTGCGGCCATAACGCAGGCGCTGGATAAATTTATAAAAAGAGCGCCGAAGATAACGTTTGAAAATCTAAATTTTAAAAATGCGGCCGGTAAGAGTTACGTCTCAAATTTTGAGTTTTCTATCGACCCGGACGGCATAGATAGTCAAAATCTGCTTGATAATATCCCGGGCGCTATAAATTTTAGCGGTAAAATCGAGCTTGATACGACGCCGGGAGAGTTTATATTCGGCGGCGGCGAGGAAAAAGAGGGAATAAACGCAATGCTCGTAAACGGCGGACTGTTTAAAGAAAACGGCGGCAAATACGTAACTATTTTTAAATACAATAAAAGAACGCAAGATTTGATCTTTAACGAAAATTTATCTTTAAAATCTCTTTTTCAATAAAATTTAGCATGCTTAGACAAATTTTTATGTTTGTTTAAGCATGTTTTCTATATACTTCACTTTCCGCTTCACAGGAAGTGAGTTTTTTAAATTAACACTGTTAAACTAATTAGTCAATCTTTGAAATCTAAACAAG
>CAURYE010000050.1:0-7716 GCA_963529235.1 uncultured Campylobacter sp. | reverse complement strand
ATAAGCCAAAACTCGCTATAATCTCCTAAAAAATCAAAAGGAAAATCATGATACAGACTTGTTTATTTCCGGCTGCAGGCTACGGCACGAGATTTTTGCCTGCAACCAAATCGCTACCAAAAGAGATGCTGCCGATCCTCACAAAACCGCTGATCCACTACGGCGTGGACGAGGCGCTAGAAGCCGGCATGAAAAACATGGCGTTTATCACGGGCCGCGGCAAACGCGCGCTGGAGGATTATTTTGATATCAGCTACGAGCTAGAGCATCAAATCTCTGGCACGAACAAAGAACACCTGCTAACCGAAATCAGAGAGCTAATGGCGCGCTGCACGTTTTCATTCACGCGCCAAGAGAGCATGAGAGGCCTAGGCAACGCCATCCACACGGGCAAAGTCCTCGTGCGAGACGAGCCTTTTGGTGTGGTGCTGGCTGATGACCTCTGCATCAACGAAGAGGGCGAAGGCGTGCTATCTCAAATGGTAAAAATCTACGAAAAATACCGCTGCAGCATCGTCGCCGTGATGGAAGTACCGATCGAGCAAAGCAAAAACTACGGCATCGTCACGGGCCGCGCGATCGAGGACGATCTGCTCATGGTTAGCGACATGGTCGAAAAACCCGACCCCAAAGAAGCTCCGAGCAATCTAGCCGTCATCGGCCGCTACATCCTGACGCCTGACATTTTCACGATCCTAGAGCGCACCAAGCCCGGCAAGAACGGCGAAGTGCAAATCACCGACGCGCTAAAAGAGCAAGCCAAAGACGGCATGGTGCTAGCATATAAATTCAAAGGCAAGCGCTTTGACTGCGGTAGCGTCGAGGGCTTCGTGCAGGCGACTAATTTCTTCTACGAGCTAGGCAAAAATGCTAAAAAATGAGCTATTTTTCGAGCGTACGCCGCTAAGCGCGATCGGCTCCTACGCCAAACGCATGAACGACGAGCTAAAAGGCGGCGAGATCGGCTACTATCACTTGCCCGAAATCGGCGCAAATTTACTAAGCCAAATCGCTGAATTTGAAACGACGCTCGTACACGTAAAAAGCGTCGTGCTAGTAGGTATCGGCGGTAGTAGTCTGGGCGTCAAGGCGCTAAAAACGATGCTTTCAAGCGCAAAAAGGAGCCGCGAGCGAGAGCTTTATTTCCTAGATAACGTAGACGCCTTTAGCTTTGAGAGCGTTTGCAAAAGCGTCAAATTTGACGAGACGCTTTTTATCATCTCGTCAAAATCGGGCACCACGATCGAGACGATCACGCTATTTAAGTGCGTTTTGGAGCGCTTTAAACCCTCAAATTTGAGCGCAAACTTTATCGTCATAACAGACCCCGCCTCGCCGCTAGAAGCCTACGCCAAGCAAAACGGTATCAAATTTTTTAATATACCTAAAAACGTCGGCGGTAGATTTAGCGTACTTAGCGCGATCGGTCTGGTACCGCTAATGCTATGCGGATACGACGCGGCGGCGCTGCTAGAGGGCGCGCGGGCGTGCAAAAAGCGTTTTTTAGAAGGCGGCGACGATACGCTGCTACAAAAAGCCTACCACTACGCGACGCACAAAAACGCCAAAATAAACGTGATATTTAGCTACGGCGATAGATTTTTGGAGTTTAACGACTGGTACGTGCAGCTGTGGGCGGAGAGCCTGGGCAAGAAAAAGGGCTACAAACGCTACGGACTCACGCCCGTCGGACTCATCGGCTCGCGCGATCAGCACAGCTTTTTGCAGCTCATCATGGACGGCGTGAAGGATAAAACGGTAAGCTTCATCAAGGTAGCCGCCGCGGACGCAAACACGGCTATACCGAGCATTAGCCTAAACGGCCTTGAGGGCTGCGACTTCGTAAACGGGCTAAATTTAGGCGAGCTAATCAACGCCCAGTGCAGCGCCACCATGCATGCGCTCGTGCAAGAAGGCATCAGCGTGGACGTCATCGAGCTTGAGCGGCTAGATGAGGCGAGCGCTGGATTTTTGATTTATTATTTCGAGCTTCTTACGTCGGCTACCGGCATAATGCTAGGCATAAACACCTACGATCAGCCAGGCGTCGAGGTCGGTAAGCGCATACTAAAGACGATGCTAACGGCCGGGAAATAGCTCTCTAATCCCGGCTAAAACGGCTTTTGGCCGGGATTATAAATTTATTCGGGTCGGTTTTTACGCCTAGACGCCGGATTTACGGTAAATTTAAAAAGTAAACTCAAGACCGATCCTTAAAAAGCCGAATTTACCAAACGACGAATACGAATCATCCGTATCTTTCGCACGCTTCAAACGATACGTACCGCACGGCAAAATAAAGCAAAAATCAAAGCAACGCAAGCTAAAAGCGTATGTTTGTTAAGTCGCTAATCCGAAGCCGCATGCCAAATCCCTATCCCGCCAGTGTTTGCGCGTATTACCGGCGCTAGAACGCGCGCGACTTTAGCTCTCGTCGCGCCCAAGTTAAATTTATCGCAAAAATGCGAGCCATAAACTAAACTACGGCAAAATCGGTCGGCCTGCGGTAGATATCAAGTTTTTTGGGCTAAATTTAAGCAGGTATCAATCCTACGGCTTAGATTTATGCGTAGCGGCGCAAGTCAAAATAAATCAGGCCCATATAAACGTAGCTTGCAAGCAAGGCTTATAACTCTCTAAAAATTTTAGGCAAGTTAGCAAAAATCGGTAAAAAATTAAATTTAGCGTACGAGTAAAACGCACACAGTTTAAAGATGCTCGCCTAAATTTAGCCTTCATAAAAACTGCTTGAGAAAAGCGATTTTAGTATTTTTTAGTTTTTAAATTTTAGCCCGAAAATTACGCACGGACGGCGCCAACTATTAACCCAAGACGGCCTGGCTAAATTTACCGGCCTGTTTTGCCGCGCGGACAGCCTTTAAAACATACGAAACCGCAAAACCGCAAAAGTAAAGCTAGCGGCCGATTTTCCAAGCTCCGCTTGAGCAAAAAACTAACGAAAACTAAACTTCCTCAAGCCCCATCAAAAGCCTGATGGCAAGGTTTGCCTCGTGATTTGCGCAGATCGCCACGCGCGCGGCCATGAGCCCCTGCCCTACGCCTGCGGCATTTTGCAGATCGCCGCACAGATAGACGTTTCTGGCAAATTTGACCGTTTTTATGAGATTTGAGCTAAAGTACCCAGCCATGCCCGACGCGCCGACGATCTTTTTATTCCGCAGGCTAGCTCCGGCTTCGTTTACCATCATCGCCTTGCCCGCAACGTTGTCAAATGCCTCGCAGATGATACTGCACGGCGCGAAAATCTCGGCGACGTTGGCAGCAGTTAGCGTCACGTCGTGCGTCACGACCTCGACGAATGGATTTACCTCGGCGATGAGCTCTTTTAGCGCGTCCGTCTTTTTCATGCCGATGTGGCGGACGAAGTACTGCTGACGGTTTAGGTTGCTAGGCTCCACGACGTCAAAGTCGGCCAACACAAGCTTGGCGACTCCCGTTCTGGCAAGGCTTAGCGCGATATTTGAGCCAAGGCCGCCAAGTCCCGCCACGCCCACGCAGCCGCTAGCTAGAGCCGCGTTTAGCTCGGGGCTGTTTCTGGAGGCGATCATAGCTTTTAGCACTTCTCGCCCAGGCATCGCGCCGCGCCTGATAAATACGACGTTTGAGCCGTCTTTTAGCTCCAAATTTTCCTTCGTCGCAAAGCCGTCTAGGATAAAGATATCAGGCTCGCTCGCGTTAAATTTGGCTAGAAATTTATACATCTCGCCGTTTTTATCACCCAGAGCCTCGTTTTTTAGCTCATCCATCGTGTTTGCCGCGACTTTAAATTTCGCTCCGTTTAGCGTTATCTCTTTCATTTTTTCTCCTTTAAATTTACAAAATCATAGCGCAAATTTATAAAATGTTTCGTTAAAAAGTCGGCGTAGTCGCGTTTTTAAATATTTGCGTAATCTACCGTACTCAAAATACGGGCGTTAGCTTTATCTTAAATTTTAGGTTTTGCCGTTTGCTTTTTATATAAGATAAACGTAACTACTAGCGGCATAAAAAACAAGATAAACACCGCAATAAACTCTAGCAAGCTTGCACGATTTGACGCAAGCGCCATCGCGCCGGCAAAAGCCAAAAATCCGCTGATCCCAAAAGCGATGCCGAAGATTATTTTTTTAAACGGCGACATAACGGCTTTATTGCACTCGCTTTTAATATCCTCATAGCTTTTTTGACGTTTTTGAGCTATGGTCTGCAAGATAGCTTCATTAGGATTCGTTTCGGCGCAGGCCTTGCTTAAGATATCGCTAATTTCAAACGCCAAATCAGTCAGCCGCTCGCGCCTTTTAGCAGATAGCACTCCTGAAAAATTTATCTTTTGGATTTCGGCGCCTATTTCTTTTTGTATCTCTACGAGCCTATCAAACGACGCGCCATTTTCGCTTATTTTGAAAAAATCGGAACTATTTAAGCCAAAATCGTTATTTGCGGCGTATGTTACCGTTTTTACGTCGTATCCGCACCTTTGCAAAAAATCGCCTAGGCAAAATCGGGAGACTTGAGCTACGTTTTTTAAAAATTGCTCCTTTTTGGCTGTGGCTATCTGCGCCTGCGTCATCTTTTTTGCCCCAAAGCTTTGACTCGAATAAATCCTAAAGCCGCCGCCAAGACTTTTACTAAAACTCAATCGCATATAAATCTCCTCGTTTTATAAAATGCTGCGCGTAACCAAATTTTGAAACGCATTTATAAACTCCGCTCAAATTTATACCACCCATAAACGTCGCCGTCAAGCTCGCCGTGAAATAGCGGTTTGAGTTTTAAATTTAGCCTCACCGCGGGCACATCCAAAAGTTCGCTCGAGCGGTAGAGTAGTAGCCATTTTACGCGTTCATCTAGTGTTTTTAGCGCGTTTTCGCCGCCCTCAAACATCGTTAAACGCGGCGCGAAAGCTTCGTTTATATCGCTTGTTACGCGCACGCTCCTGCCAGCCACGCCAAAAAGCGGTATAGACGCGTCAAACTCCCGCGCGCGCGAGTAGATCATCACGTTTGGGTTTTTGCCGCCATCTATCAGCCTGGCGTCAAGCCTCGGGCGGTCGGCGCGGACTGTGGCGCCGCCGATAACTAGCAGCTCGGCCGCGCTGCGAAGGCGGTGAGAGTGGGTACGACTGGCTAGATTTGAAATGATTTTGCTCTGCGCGGTGCCGACTGCGACGCCGTTTGCGCTAATGGCGAGCTTGAAAAAGCTAAAATTCCCCTTCTGCCACGATAAAAACGGCTCAACCAGATCGTCCGCCTGCTGCCGTAGTACGTCAAATTTTACCGCTACGCCGCCGCTTTGCAAGATATGCGCGCCGCCGCTTGCTACGGCGTTTTCGTCGCTTCTAGCGATAATGACCTCTGCAAATTTTAGATGTCTTAAAAGCTCGGCGCATGGCGGAGTTTTGCCGCGGTGAGCGCAGGGCTCGAGCGTCACGTAAGCCTTGGCGCCTTTTAGCAGATCGCCGTGATTTTGTAGGATGTATTCATACGTGAAATTTGGCTCTAAGTACGCATTTTCAAGCTCTGGGGCGCTTTCAAATTTGACGCCCAGGGCCGCATGATACTCGCGCAAAAAATCACTCAAAAACGCCTCGCTTTTTTTACAGAGTGCCAATAAAATCGCGCTTGGCTCGGCGTGTAAAAAGCCCGCCTTTTTATGCGCGGCGACCGAGAGTAGTTTGCCGCCGGCATCTAAAACCGCGCAACCGACGGCGGGATTTGGGTAGGTTAAAATTTGAAACTCCCAAGCCTTTTTTATGGCCAGAGACATGTAGAATTCGTCGTTTATCATCGCTTTTGCCTAGTTAAATTTGGGGTATTATACTAAAATTTGGCTCGTAGCTTACGGGCGAGTTTGATTAAATTTATAGAGGTGTTTTAGTTGCTTTGCTTGAAGTTAAGGGTATTTGACGCATGAATGCCGTGCAGACTAAAATAGATGGTGGAAGCGAGGTTATTCGATATTTGGCTTTAAATATCGTGTTTGTCGCACTTCTCTAAAAAATAAAGTCCATTTTTACACACTTAAAAACACATTCACGGCACTTTATGAAGTTGTTAAAAAGTTTAAACTATTTGGCGGTAGAAAATCGGTAATGAAAAGTTTGGTTTTCAATACAAAAATGCAGGTATGGCCTAAAATAGGCACTTTGTGATTTAAGCATTTTCCATTTTTAAGTTTCAAAAGCTTAAACGGCTAAATTTTCTTAAGAATAGGGTATGTTTCACGGATTTTTTGCTCGAAACTTAATTAAGGTTAAAATGTGAAACAAAAGCCGTTTTTATTAGTTTCACGCTTGCCACTCGTTTGAGCCGTAAATCCCCAAAACGTAAATAACATCATCCTCTATCGCGTAAGGTATCACGTAGCTTTTAAAAATAAGGTCTCTGATGCGCTCATCGTCAAAGCTTGCGGATTTGCGATACATAAGAGGACTGTCGCTTATTGCTTGTAGCTTTGCGATTAGCTTATCTCTAAAACCCTGCGCCCTGCTCGGGCTATCCTTTGCGATAAAATCAAATACAGCCCTTAACTCGCGGTTAAAGCGTGCCGTGCGTCTAATTACCATTTTTCCATCTCGGTTTTTAACGTCTCTAGCGGATAGGTTTCAAGCTCGTCGCGCCTGATGGCTTCAATGTCGGCTTTGTAATCGGCTATCCTTTGCTCCATCGTCTTGCCGTCGTCGTAAATCTGGTAATCCTCGTCGATAATCAACTTTTGATTAGTCGTATCAGCTAACGCTTTACTTATCGCCACTATTTGGCTTATTAGCGTTTCATCCGCTTGTATGGTTAGAGTTTGCATATCCTAGCCTTTGTTTTAAAATCCTATGAGCCATTTTAACCGCTTAGGGCTTAGGGTTTGTTAAAGCGTTCATTATCGCGTTCGTTTCCGTAGCCGTTAAGCTGTTTTGTGCCGATGATAGCGATATTTACTTATCGGCTAGGCGTTCATTTTTTGCGCTCAAAAATGCGCTCAATTTCCCCGCCTAGTTTGGGGCTACTTCGATAAAATCGGGTTTTATTCGTCCGCCCTGCGCTCATTTTTCGCCGTTAAATTTTAGGTTTCATTGCTGCGGGTTAATCCCGCCATTAACGACGATTAGGGTTTTACTTATCTTGTCGCTTGACTTACCGTTTATCACTTGACTTTATTCTCACTTGACTTTATTATTTTTGTAAAAACTCGGCGCGCAAAAAATGAAATGCACCCGACCGATGTTTCGCTTGCTCGGTCGTAGAGATTTGACCCGCCCCTGCGGCTTGACTACTTTGCAGGCTTAGGATAAAATTGCGACTAGTCGCAAAACATTCTAAAGCCTGCAAAAATATTTAAAACCTGACAGTAGTAAAGAAAACGCGGCTACGCCGACCCCCATATCCTAGCCTTATTACAAAGAACCTAAACAAAACCGCTTCAATAAAAAAATGGAGGCGAAATATTTCACCGTAACAAGTCGTCACTGTGCGTCCTGGTAGTATGATACGCTACGGACAAATAGGGCGGGGGCGTCCTGCCCTAAGCTCCATAAAATTACTGTGCCTTAGCGTTCATTTTAGCGTTCGTTTTGTTTTTGCCATATCGTCTTGGGCTTGATATTGTCACGCTTTGCTTTGCTTATTGCCGTTCGTTTTAGCGTTCATTTCATCGGCGCATTTTGAGCGGATAAAATAGACTTATTCAAGAGGGCGATTAAGCCCCCTTTGATAAACCTACGCG
>CAURYE010000049.1:0-7730 GCA_963529235.1 uncultured Campylobacter sp. | reverse complement strand
GGCTAGGCACTTTGTAGCGAACCTGTTTGCCTTTATCGCCGGAGCTTAGCTCGTAGTAGATATTACCGCCTAGATTGACCCCGCTGTGGCAGTTTATACAGCCGATTTTTTTAAATAGCTCAAATCCGCGCTTTTCGTCGCCACTTAGAGCGTTTTCGTCGCCGCCGATAAATTTGTCGAATTTGGCGTTTGGTGTGACGAGGGCTTTTTCGAAATTTACCAGCGCGTCGGCGATGTTTTCAAAGCTTACGCCGCCCGGGTAAAGCCGCTCGAACTCTTTTTTATAAACCGCGTTTAGACCGACCTTTTCTTCTAGCTTTTTAGGCTCCTCGCCCAACTGTTCTTTGCCGGTTAGACTCTGTTTTACCTGCTCTTTTATATCTTTTACGCGGCCGTCTTTAAAAAATATAAAATTTAACGCCGAATTTAGCGCCGTAGGCGGGCTGGCTTCTTTATCGGCGGAGATTTTTAGGTTTTTTTTGCTAGTGCCGCTTAGCTCCCAGTAAAGGTTGTGGCATTTCTCGCAAGATACCGTGCCGCCGGGGCTTAGCGACGCGTCAAAAAAGAGCTTTTTGCCTAGCCGCGCTTTTTCGTCGTCGTATTTAAGCGGCGCCGCCGGACTTAGCGAGGATGCGAAAACCTCGGCGCAAAAAAAAGGCAAAATGCAAAAAAATATCGGCAAAAACGCTCGCGCCAACAAAAATCCTTTTTAAATTTTAAATAAATAAAGCGATTATATCTTAAAAAACCAAAAGCTTCATTGAAGAGACGATTTTTTCCGTAACAAAGCCGTCCTGAGCGATGCTTTCTAGCCGCGATCTGACCGCCTTTTCCTCGTGCGCGAAATTTGCTATCTCTAAATGCCAAAGCGCGTTTTGCGTCATCTCTTCAAGCGTGCGTTTTTGCTCGCGAGACTCCTCGAGCACGCAGGAGTTAAAGGCGATATTTTCGCGGCGCAAGTACTCTTCGAAAAAATTTGCCTTTTCTTTAAAGCATCGCCTCTCAAATCCTTCGTAAAAAAGCTCCAAAACACTTGAATTTCGCGGTTTATTCCACCAAAGATAGACCCTTTTTTCGCCCAAATTTATAAATTTACTAAAATCCTCCTCGTCCGCGATCGCGGGGCTCATCGTGCTAAAAGCCACGTCGTAAACGCGGTTTGGATTAAAGTTTTTAAAATCGCTTTGAACGGCGGTTAGATTTGAAATATTAAATTTCGCAGCGTCTTCTAGCATAACTTTTAGCATTTCGCCTGAAATATCCATGCCGGTTATCTCGTGGCAAATTTGTGCTAAATGCAGCGTATGCACGCCCGTGCCGCAGCCGATATCCACGACGCTTTTGTTCTCAAATTTGACGCCAAACTCCTCGATCTTAGCGTATAGCTGCCTTTGAAAAACGCTAGGCTCTCCCGTAAATCTCGTATAGCTCGACGCCTTTTTATCCCACATCTCTTTCATTTTGTTTGCCTTTAAATTTTTGCTACAATTTTAGCGTTTTTAGGAGCGAAAATGAAAATTTTTTATTACGAATTTATCGTGGGCGAGGACGCCATCGACGTGAATCATCACGCAAACAACGCTCATTACGTCATCTGGATGCAAGAGGCAGCCAACGCGCACTCAAACGCCGTGGGCGATCTAATCGAGACAAATCTTGCGCAAAACCGCACGTGGATGGTGCGCAGGCACGAGATAGACTATCTGGGGCAGCTATTTTTGGGCGATAAGGTGCGCGTGAAAACCTGGACGCAGCCCGAAAAAAGAAGCTGCTCGAAGCGTTTTTACGAGTTTAGTAAGGACGGTGCGCCGGTTGCTAGCGCGGTGACGACTTACGTATTTTTTGATCTCGCGCGCGGTCGTCCGATCGCGATACCGCCAGAGATCGCAAAGCTTTATGAGGATTAGTTTTAAATCGCTCGCGTCAAATTTGAGTTTTAAATTTGACGCAGCAACCGCTTTAAATTTAGTAGACCGCGTTTTTATAAATTTGCGGCGATTTTTTTCGGAAGTCGTTTTTTAAATTTAATGCCGGTAAGCAAATTTGGGTTCGGAATTTGTCGTCAAATTTAAGCGCAAATTTTAAAAACAGTCGTCGCAAACGCCCTTAACTACGACGCTTTTTACGTGATTTTGTTTTAGGCGCGGCATGTCGATATTAGTCATCTTATGACAGACGTCGCATACGAAATATGCCTTTGCTCCGCTTTCAAGCTCGTAGAAATTTTTGCGGTTATTTTCGCTTTTTAGCACGATGCCCTTAGCCTCAAAAAGGTCCATGCAGCGGTAAAAGGTGGTTTTGTTTGCGCCTATTTGGGCTAAAATTTCATCATAGCTAAGCGGTGCGGCGGCGGCGCGTAAGATGCGTAAAATCTCGAGTCTAAGCGGAGTGATTTTGATATCATTTTTCGTTAAAAGCTCCTCAAAAGCGGCTTTTTCTTCCAAATTTTCGCCCATATTTTTCATCCGCGTTAAGAATTTTAGGGTATTATACCTTGAGAAAAATTAATTTGCAACTAAGTTGCTTTTGATATAATTTCGCCCAAATTTTAACACGGAAAGGATAAAAATGAGAAAAATTTTCGCGTTTTTATGTTTGGGCTTAGTCGCGCTCTACGCCAAAGGGCAAGTTAGCGTCAGTATTTTGCCGCAGGAGTATTTCGTCAAGCAAATCGCGGGCGACGCGGTCGAGGTAAACGTCATGGTAGGCAAAGGAGCCGACCCGCACACGTACGAACCAAAACCGAAACAAATGACCGCGCTTGAAAAAAGCGACCTTTACTTTGCTATCGGGATCGAATTTGAGGATGCTTGGTTGCCGAAATTTCAAAAATCTTATCCAAATCTCAAAATCGTAAAAACCGATGAGGGCGTAGAAAAGATCAAATTTGAAGGCCACCACGAACACGGCGAACACGATCATCACCATGACGCCAAGCATGAGCATAAACACGAGCACGCCGGTCACGATCACCACGATCACGAGCATCACCACGGCGAATTTGACCCGCACATCTGGCTGGATCCCGTTTTGGTAAAAGTCCAAGCTAAAAACATCGCCGCCGCGCTAATCGAAAAATATCCCGAGAATAAGGCGCCTTTTGAGGCGAATTTGGCTAAATTTGAAGCTAAGCTCGACGAGCTTGACGGCTTTATCAAAAGCACTCTAGCAAACGTCAAAAACCGCGAATTTATCGTATATCACCCGTCTTGGGGCTACTTTGCTAAGCGCTACGATCTAGAGCAAATCGCGATCGAAGTAGAGGGCAAGGAGCCAAAACCCGCCCAGCTAAAAGAGCTCATCGAAGAGGCCAAAGAGCACGGCGTCAAGGTCATTTTCGTCGCTCCGCAGTTTTCTAAAAAAGCCGCGCAAACCGTCGCTAAAGAAAGCGGCGCTAGCGTCGTAGAGATCGATCAACTGCCGCTTGATTGGGACGCTGAGCTACGCAAAACGGCGCAAATTTTCGCAAAGAGCCTGTAAATGAAATTTGGACGCATACTCGCCGTTTTAGCGCTTTTTGCGTCCTTTTTTAGCTTCGCGCACGCCTGTGCGCTCTGCGCGCTTTACACTCCGACGGCGCACGCCGAGATTAAATTTAACCTGCAAGGCGAGACGATCAAAACGGCCGTAGTGACCTGGACGTTTTCTGAAAATTTCACCGCTCTCACCCTACAAAGCTACGACGAAAACGCCGACAAAGCGCTTAGTAAAAACGAAGCATGGAAGGTGCAAAAATCCCTGCTCGACTACATCGTGCCGCGCGGCTACCTAACTAGCGTGGGCTACTACGACGGCGCGGGCGAGACCGTAAATTTGCATACAAAAACGCTCTCGCAACGCGTCTATCTGGAGGGCGGCAGGCTAAATTTCGAGTATATTTTAGAGTTAAATTTAGCGGTCAAAGACGGCCGCGTCGTCACGGTCGAGATTTTTGACCGCGAGGGATTTTTTAACTTTAAAATAAGCTCGCCAGACCCCTACGCTCTGACCGATAAAATTTATCTCGTGCCAAACGTAAATTTGCATGCGGCGTTTTTTGAAATGACTTCAAAAGCGCCTAAAATAGAACCCGCAAAGCCCGAGCTTAGCTCGCTTATTAAGCCGCAAAATAAGCAAAATTTAGAGCAAATCGACGCTGAGGATAAAGCCAAATTTGACTCGGTTTCGGGCATGAGCCTTCAGTTTTTGGAGCGCCTAAAAGAGCTCATCAAGATAAATAGCGCCGAACTAAACGCGCTAAATTTCGCCCTGTTAGCCGCGGTTAGCTTTTTTTACGGCTTTTTGCACGCCGCTGGTCCCGGGCATGCTAAGATGCTAACGGCTAGCTACTTCGTCGCAAACGGCGGCAGCTACTCGCGCGCTCTAGTTTTTGCGATGAAGGTCGGCTTCGCGCACGTGGCGGGGGCGTTTTTGCTCGTGCTTTTTAGCTACGTTTTTTTAAATGCGTTTTTGACGAACAAGGTTAGCGATATGGCAGGCGCGATGACGAAAATATCGGCTGTAGCGATCGTTTGCGTGAGCCTTTATATGATCTACGCCAAGCTTAAAAAGGCGGCTCTAAAGCCTAAATTTAACTTTGCCGCCGCGTCCGTTTCGGGCGAAAAGGACGCAAAAGGGGCTAGTAAAGTTTTTGGCTCAAATTTAGCTTTTGCTTCAAATTTGAGCGCAAATTCCGTCAAATTTAGCCCCGCTGCTCACGAGAGCGAGTGCGGCTGCGCGGCTTGCAAGGCCTCTGGCGAAGCTCCAAAAACCGCTAGCGAGTGGCTCGTAGTGCTAGCAGGATCGCTCGTGCCGTGTCCGGGCACGCTGCTGGTTTTCGTGCTGGCATTTAGCCTAAACAGCTACACGGCGGGGCTTGCTAGCGGCCTGTTTATGGGGCTTGGCATGGGTGCGGTGATATTTCTGGCGGCCGTTTGCGGCTTTAAGCTAAAGGGCGCGGTCAGATTTCGCGCGCTGCGGACTTGCTGCGAGTTTGCCGCGCTTTTGGCGATGCTGGGGCTTGGCGTTTTTATGTTTTATATTTCGGGTAAGGTGAGCGTTTTATGAGCGATATTTCGGTGCGAAATTTGAGCTTCGGCTACGATGAAAACCTCGTGTTTGAAGGCATAAATTTAGAATACGACTGTAAAGATTTTCTAGCCGTCATAGGCCCAAACGGTGGCGGCAAAAGCACGCTTTTAAAGCTGATGTTAGGGCTAAACAAGCCAAGCGGCGGCATGATCGAGGTGTTTGGCCAGGAGCCCGCTAGCGTGAGCAAGGCCGTGGGCTACGTCCCGCAAAATATCCCGATAAATCAAAGCTTCCCGATGCGCGTGCTCGAGGTCGTTTTGATGGGGCGGATAGATAAAAAGCTGTTTGGATTTTACGGCAAGGACGACAAGATAGAGGCCGAGGCGGCGCTGGAGCGCGTCGGGATGGGCGAATTTACGCGGCGCAAGATCGGCGAGCTAAGCGGCGGACAGCGCCAACGCGTCTATATCGCGCGAGCGCTTTGTGCGAAGGCTAAAATTTTGATGCTAGACGAACCGACTGCCAGTATCGACACGAAAGGCCAGGCAGACGTTTATAAGCTGCTAAAGCAGATAAACGCTGAAGGAACGGGCGTCGTGCTCATCAGCCATGACGTAAATTTGACGCTAAATTTCGCCACCAAGGTCGCCTACGTCAATCACGATCTTTTCATGCACGAGATCTCGCACGGCTCAAAGCAGGATTTTATCGAGCATTTGGCCAGAGATCATAGGCATTTTTGCGATGTGGAGGTGGCGTTGAAAGAGTGCGGCTGCGGACATCGCTAAATTTAGCGGCGGCTCGTCTTTTGAGCGTCTTTGAATGAGCTTGCAAAAATATCGCTGCGGCAACCTATTTGGTTAGCCTTGCTCATTTTTGCTTCACAACATTCAAATCCATCTCAAAATACTTCGCCTTGACTTTTTGCGTTCAAATTTGGGTCACCGAGACCCGCACCACAAAAATGCTAAATTTGAACTCGCGACGCTTTGCGCAAGCAAAGTTATGTCGCCACATCTCACGTGCAGTGGGGTTAGAGAGGGCTTGGGAGAGGAAGGGGCGACGCTTCGTAAGTAGAAACCCCTTCCTCTCCCAAAGAAAAGAAAAGGGAGCTCTTTTGCTTCAGCTACGCTTCGCAACTGCAATGCAGAGCGCAATTTAAGCCCCCACCCCCTTTACAATAAAGTAAAAAATAACCTTAGACGGTTGTTTTTTACGAAAAGAATCTAACTAAATTTGACTAATTTAAATTTAGTATCTTAAAGATACGGGTCTCGGCGAGCAACGCCAAAAACGCCGAAAAAAGTAAAAAAGGAAACAAATGCTAGAAGCTCTTAGCTTAAATTTCATGCAAAACGCCCTGCTAGCGGGCATCCTCGTTAGCATAGCTTGCGGCGTGATCGGCACGCTCACGGTCATAAACCGTATGGTTTTCATCGCCGGCGGCATCGCTCACGGCGCATACGGCGGGCTTGGCATCGCGTTTTATTTTTCGCTCGAGCCGCTGCTTGGAGCGAGTCTGTTTTCGCTATTTTTGGCGCTACTCATCGCTACGATCACGCTCAAAGACAAAAGCAAGATGGACTCCGTTATCGGCGCGCTGTGGGCGTTTGGCATGGCGTTTGGCATCATCCTAACCGACCTAGCGCCTGGCTACAACGTCGATCTCATGAGCTATCTTTTCGGCTCGATTTTGGCCGTGCCGCAGGGCGATCTTGTTTTCATGGCAGTCGCAAACTGCGTCATACTCGCGTCCGTCGCGCTATTTTACCGGCAGTTTGAGGCGCTTAGCTTTGACGCGGAGTTTGCGCGGCTGCGTGGGGTGCGCACGACGCTGCTATACTACGCGCTAACGTGCATGATGGCGCTAAGCGTCGTGATGACGATACGCGCGGTCGGACTCATCCTGGTTATCGCGCTGCTCACGATCCCGCCCTACATCGCGGGCGCGATATCAAGCCGCCTAGGCACGATGATGCTAAATGCCGCTCTCATCTCGGCTGCGTTTTGCGTGAGCGGGCTGTGGCTGAGCTTTGAGGCAAATTTAACCAGCGGTGCGAGTATCATCCTCATCGCTTCGGTTTGTTTTTTTATATTTACGGCGGTAAAAAGGCGGTAGATTCGGCCTTTTGGGTTAAATTTTAGGTCAAATTTGCGAGAACAATTTATAGTCGTTCACATATGACACAGGCAAATTGACCCCGCAAAGCCGAATCAGATAAATTCCTTCTCCAAAGTCTGCATCGCATTGCCGTCTGCGTCGAAAAGCACCCGCCCGCAGACCTCGCAAACCTCGTCTCTTGGCGATGGCTCGTCCGCATCCAGCTGCCACGCGGACATCTCGCCGCACTCGCAGTTTATGACGTAAAGGATCTGCCTTTTGCGGCGCTTGCCCCACGGCGCGATATCCCAAAATAGCTCCTCGCGCTTGCCTAGCTTTTTAAAATCTTTCTCGGCGTCCTTGTGCGCGACGAGCAGATAGTAGGCATCACTATGGAGATCCAAAGTAAAGAGCCTAAAATCGCTCTTCTTCAGCGCCTTTTGAAACTCGTTCATCAAAAACAGGCTCGCATCGCCGCACTCGAAACTCTCTTTTTTTGCTTCTTTTTCGAGCCTTGCGTAAATTTTATCGCACTCTAGTGACACGCCGCTTTGCAACGCACCTAGCCTAGAGCTGATAAATTTGCCCACATCGCCCGTCTCGTCCTCGCCGGCCCAGT
>CAURYE010000048.1:0-8388 GCA_963529235.1 uncultured Campylobacter sp. | reverse complement strand
GTCATGATATGGCTTAGCGAGGGCGGAGTGCTGGGGTATTAGATTTACGGGTTTAATTTGGCGGCGGCGCGTACGTCAAACGTAAATTTCGCTAGGCGCTTGCGCCGGCTTTTTCGCGGCAAAGATAGATTAAATTTAATCAAACTCGGGCAAACAAGGCAGAGTAAATTTAACCCGAGTTTGGACGAAATCGCTCAAATCAAGTCGTGCAACCAAATTTAATCTAAACTTAAACCAAATCCTAGCGGTTAAATTAAATTCGCCGTAAGCCGCTCGCAAAACCGGCGCGTTTGGCTTGCTCGCAAGCGCGCGCTAAATTTGCCTGAAGTAGATACGGCCGCGCAAAAAGGCTAAATTTGCTTATTTTTGCAGCTCTTTTAGATTTTTAAAGCGGTAAATCCCGTTTTTGACGCGCTCGAAAATTTTACGGCTTTCTAGTAGTTTTATCGTCTCTATGACGGTGGGTTTGCTAGCGTTCGTTTGCTCGCAGATTTGCGAAATTTTAATGCAGATGAAGCCGTTTTCATCGGCATTTTGCGCTAAAAATAAAATGATTTCCGTCTTTTTCTCGCCCAAAATTTGAGCGAAAATTTCCCTTGCTAGCTCCGTCATCGCGCCAATTTTATTTTTTGTATTCTAAGAGTTTTAGATATTTTTTTGCTATCGGATCAAGCCAGAAAATATCGTAATCATCGCCGAGGTCGCTCCCCGCGGGGTATTCGCCCTTATCCACGTAAAAAAACCCATCCAGCCGCACCTCGCCGCCTTTGCATTTAGCGGTTTCATCCCAAAGATAACGCCACATATATTTTTTGCCGCGATCCGAGCCGCCTACTTGCAAAGCGACGCTTTCAAAAGCGCCATCACGCAGACTGCGTTTGATGATTAGCTCGCCGTCCTCCACGCCCGCGTTGATTTCGCCGTCATACCCCTCGCCAAGGTCAAAATGCCTGGCGTAATGCTCGACGGCAAGCTCTTTTGAGGGCTTGTACTCCTCCAAAATTCGGCTAAAATTTACGCCCGGTATGCGCTCATTTTCCTTATCTTTTAAAATTTCTAGGCTATTCTCGTTCGCGCAGTAGTTCAAATTTAGCTTCACGATCTCCTCTTTGTTGGCTTTTAAAAACGCCCTCAGACCCGCAACCGACTTCGCGTCCGAGAGGAAAAAGTTTGCGCTTTTTATCTCTTTTGCGTTTAAAAATGCTGCGAGCATGAGCGATAAAACGATGATTTTTTTCATTTCTTCTCCTTAAAACGAGTCTAATTTTACTAAATTTTAGCTTATTTTACGGCTCTTGCGATACAATACGCCAAATTTAACAAAGGATAAAATTTGAAACTAATCAGCTGGAACGTAAACGGACTGCGCGCCGTCGCCGCTAAAGACGGTTTTGCTTGGCTAGAGGAGCAAAATCCCGATTTTTTAGGTCTTCAGGAGATCAAGGTGCGCGAGAGCGACGTGCCTGCCGAGATTTATAAGCTCGGATTTAACGAAATCAGCGTAAATTCGGCGGCCAGAGCGGGGTATTCCGGCGTGATAAGCCTGGCTAAATTTAGCTCCGCCACGCAAAAAGCGGCGTTTTTTGACGACGACGAAGGGCGGGTTTTGGAGCATAGATTCGGCAACGTCGCGCTTTTTAACATCTACTTTCCAAACGGACAAAAAGACGAGGCGCGCCTAGCCTACAAGATGGATTTTTACGCTAAATTTTTGGCATATATAGAGGAGCTCGTAAAGCAGGGGCTGGACGTGATATTTTGCGGCGATGTAAACACCGCGCACCGCGAAATCGACCTCAAAAACCCCAAAGCAAACGCCAAAACCTCGGGCTTTTTGCCTATCGAGCGCGCGTGGCTGGACGAGGTCGTCTCGCGCGGCTTTATCGACACCTTTCGGCACGTGTGCGGCGACGAGGCGGACGCGTACTCGTGGTGGAGCTACCGCTTTAACGCCCGCGCTAAAAACGTCGGCTGGAGGATCGATTATTTTTTCATTTCGGCAAGCCTCAAAGACCGCCTAAAAGACGCCTTTATCCTAAGCGACGTCATGGGCTCCGATCACTGCCCCGTGGGCATAGAGATCGATTTGGACGGACTTTGCTAAAAGAAATCTTGCTTTATTTCGCGGCGGCGTTTTTTGAGATTTTGGGCTGCTTTAGCTTTTGGGCGTGTATTACAAAAGCGCGCTGTTTTTGGGGCTTGGCGCCGCGTCGCTCGCGGCGTTTGCGGTAACTTTGACGCGGGTAAATTTAGACTTCGCCGGGCGTGCTTACGCCGTTTACGGCGGTATCTACATCGTCTCGTCGCTGCTTTGGCTACATTTTGTAGAAAAGCAAGCTTTTACCAAATGGGACTTAATCGGCGGCGCGATTTGCTTGCTTGGCGCTTGCGCGGTGCTTTACGGCGGCAGAGGGTAAATTTAAGAGAAACAACCAAGTAATATTTGTATGCGATTACTTGTTTATCAAAACGAGCTTAACGCCATTTGTTTCGACGAGTATTTTAGTTACTTAAATAGCGTCAAAAATATAATCGATAAGCCTATATACGATTTTTTGAAGACGCTAAAACTTAGTCGCCGACCAGGTCGCGCTAATTACGATAGTTTTTTCCATTCGTCTAGCGAGTACAAAAAAGGATTACGAAAAAGAGTTAAGATTTCATCTTTTAAATCTTTATTAACTATTAACGTATTTAAATAGCAATAATTTCTAGTTAAAAGGATATCTCTATGCGAGTCCGTATAAGCCGCCGCCGACAAACCATGTTTTGGATTAGCTAAATCCGGATAAACGACCTCTTCTTTTATTTTCCATCCTATTATTCTTACTAGATAAAACGCCTCATCGGTAAGCAAATTTCCTTTCGTATTTACCAGATACGAGATGCTCTTGTCAAAATTATAATCAAACCCGTTCTTTTCTAAAAAAGACAGTAGTTTTTCTGAAACGATATAAAAACCCAAGCCGTAAGGCAAGAAATCAAAGCTAATATTTTTTATCGATTTTATACATATAGTTACGTCTTTTGGCATAGGATGGATATTATCGTTTATACCGGTATCGACCCATTTGTAGCTAAAAGGCGGATGCGTCTTTTTAATATTAAATTTCTCCAAAATGCCTATCTGATCGCAAAACGGTATTTTTAGTTTTTCTCTTTTTTCGTTATCTTTAACAGGATAGCCCCAAACAAGGATATTTTTCATTTTTCAATCAAACCCTCTTGCTTGCCAATTATTTCTTGCGATTTTGCCGAATTTTTATTTCTATCGCTTACGCCGCTTATTGGCCTTTAAATTATTCGCGCTTGCGTCTTTATATACACATAATTCTTTAAAAACGAAATCATAATCTAAAAAATCGGTTAATTCGGAAAAATCGTCGAATTCTTCCGGCAAAGGAAAACCGATACCCAAAATCCTATCGACCGCGACGAATCCGCCCCAAGCGACCTGCTCGGTCGTATTTTGCAAGATATCTGCTACGCTCATCCCAGCCCAAATGCGCCCTTTTGACGTTTTACAATATCCGTTAAAATTTACGCCGCACGAGATAAGGGAAATTTCAAAATTTATAGGGTCGAAATAAATATCCAAAAACGATTCTTTTATTTTTATGCAGTCGTCGCGTATATCGCTTATTTCGTAGCCTAGTTTGTCTAACTTGCTAAAGATATCATTAACGTTTTCGCCCAAATATATATTCCCAACTCCGACGTTTGGAGCGATGACGTCGCCTAAAATTTTCATTTCGTTTGCGCCGGTTTTAGTCTGCATGCGTTATCTTGCTTCATTTTTCGCCGTATTTTGCCTTTAGTAGGTCGTGGAGCTTGCTCCAAGTATGCGAATAATGCCCCCTGCTTTCAAAGCCGCAGCCGCTGATCTTGCTCTCTAGTATGGGCGTTAGATCTCCGTCTGCTACGTATTTAAAAAAGAATTCTCGCAAATTCGGAAAATTTGCTAAAAATTTTAAATTTTCCGCGTTAAAGCGCGCATCAAAACGCTCCAGCGACTCTAGCCGTACGCCTTCTATCGCCGCGCTATTAAGCAGCCTGCATCGCTCGATATAAAGCCACTTTAGCTTTTTTAGAGCATTTATCTCGCTTACGTTAGTAAGCCTAGGCGCGGAAAATATAAACAAAGTATCTAGCTCCTTGCAACCCTCTATGCCCTCTAAACTCGTGATTTTAGAAAAGATGACCTCTAGCTGCTCAAGCTTTGGCGTATCGCGGAAAACGGCTAAATTTTCGTGCGTGAGTTTTGAAAGTTTAGCGTAGCGCAAAGTAGGCGGCAGGCGGTTAAATTTCATCTTTTTGTTTTGCGTCGCCTCAAGCGCTTCTAAATTTTTAAACCGCGAGAAATCAAGCCCGAATTCGGCGTTTTCGTGAAATATAAAAGCCCTTATCGCAGTATCGTAAAGCGCCTCCACGCCCTTTACTTCGCCGATTTTAAAATCCTTCCAAATCCCTACAGACTCTATCTCGGGAAAGATTTCAAACGCGCTAAAATCAAGCGAAAAAGGCGCGCTTGGATTACCCGTTATCCAAACGGCGCGGATGTCGTGTTCTTTAGCAAAGGCTATGCCCTCGGCTAGTCTGTTAGGCGGGTATATCTCGACCCTGGCGTCTCTGCCCTGCGACGGCTTTGGGGCGTAAGGATAACATACGTCGCTATTGACGCAATCTGTGATTTTAAATTTTCTACTCATAAAATTCCTTAAAATGTTTCTGCGTTTGCCGGCCGCGTTTAAATTTACGCAGGCTTAACGATTTTAGCGCATTTACGCTTGCGGTAAAGCCAAACTAGCCCGCTAAATCCTAAATTTAGCCTTTAGCTCAAAAACCCGTGATCTAAAAGGTGCGTGATTAAAATTTTAAATCCAAGCGCGATGAGGATCGCGCCGCCTAAGATTAGCGCCTTTTGCTCCAAAAACTCTCCCGCGAATTTACCGACGTAAAACGCCGCGACGCTAAGCGCGAAGCACACTATGCCGATCACGGCGGCGCTAAACCAGATATCAGCAGCCGTAAAGCTAAGCGTCACGCCAACGGCTAGCGCGTCGATACTGGTGGCAAATCCGCCGGAAAGCAGCATCTTCGTATCAAGGCTCACGGCCTGCGCGGGCTCGTTTCTACAGGCTTCGCGGATCATTTTTACGCCCAAAAAGCCCAAAATCGCAAATGCGATAAAATGATCGATCTGCGCGATAAATCTCGCAAACGCCGCGCCTAAAAAGTAGCCCGCAAGAGGCATCGCAGCCTGAAAAAATCCAAAAACAAACGCGATAAATAAAATCTTTGATAGCGCGAGATTGCGGTATTTTGCGCCGTTTGCTATGCTAAGCGCCGCCGCGTCCATAGCAAGCGCGATAGAGAGAAATAAAAGCTCCATTTCGTCCTTTCAAAAAGGCTAATTCTAGCTTAAAATTTACTTCTTGCGGATAATCTCGCTCAAATTTACGGCTAAATTTGGCGCTCCAAATCGCTCTCTGCGCGGTAAAGATGCGGGTAAATTCGCCCTAAAAAAGACAAAATTTACCCGTTTAAAAGCCGAGTTTTAATATCATAACCGCCGAATTTTACTTTAAGGAAAAATCGATGAAGAAAAGTTTGATCTTATGCGCGGTTTTACTCGCCGCTTCGGCGCAAGCAGGCTGGCAAGACGCGCTAAATAAAGAAACGCTAAATCAAGGCGCGCAGATACTGGGCGCGGCAAATTCAGGCGACTATAAAAGCGCGGTTAGCACGGCTCTAAACGCGGCCGTTAAGGAGCTATCAAACGGGGGATTTTTAAACAACGCCGCGGCTAAAATCCCGCTGCCAAAGAGCCTGGAAACGGCTGCAAATTTGGCTAAAAAAGTGGGCGGCGAAAAGTGGGCCAACGAGCTCGTAACCTCTATAAATAACGCTGCAAGCGCGGCCGTGCCGGGAGCTGCGGACGTATTTTCGGGCGTGATAAAAAACATGAGCGACGCGGACGTGAAAAAGGTGCTAGAAGGCGGCAAGGATAGCTTTACGAAGTTTTTGCAACAAAACTCGAGCCAGAAGCTGCAAGCCGTGTTTAAGCCAATCATTACCAAGATGATGAGCGATAATACCTTCGCAACCGCCTATAACGGGCTAAATTCGTTCGTCGCGGGCAGCGCACTGGCAAAATCAGACGCCGCAAAACAGCTAAAAGGCCTCGCTACTAGCATGGGTGCGGGCGAATATATCCCGCAAGAAAACGAGGATCTAAACGACTACATCACGCGCAAGACACTAGACGGGCTCTTTAACGTGATGAGCGAGAAAGAAAGCTCGCTACGAGGCGGCGCGGTCGAGCAGGGCACGAAGATCCTGCAGGGAATTTTTAAGTAAAATCATAAGGGAGAATAGTGAAAAATAGTTTGGAATTTCGCGCCGACGTAGGCATGATATTTGTTGCGATAGTCTTTGGTCTAGGCTATCTGCCTACCTCGCTCGCGCTTGCGACTAACGGGGTTTTTGGCGTTTTGTTTTGGAGATTTTTGCTGGCGGCGATCATAGCCGGAGCGATTTTTTACAAAAAGCTAAAAAACGTAAGCGCGCCGGATATAAAACCCGGCGTGATTTTGGGTCTGTTTTTGTTTGCGGGATTTGTCAGTCAGACTTTCGCGTTTAAGTACGCCGACACCTCGTCCGTAGCCTTTATCATCGGGCTAAACGTGGCTTTGGTGCCTTTTATCGCGGCGGGGCTTTTTAGGCATAAAATTTACTCTTACGCGTATGTGGGCGTGGCGTTTGCGGTGGCGGGACTTTATATGATAGGCGATACGAAGGTGGGCTTTGGGCTGGGCGAAATTTTGGCTCTGGTTTGCGCCTGCGCATACTCCTTTCACATCGTGCTAACAAACCGCCTAGTGCAAAAATGCGACCTCGTAAATATGGTCTATTTTGAAATTTTAACCCTAGTCGCGCTTTGTTTTGTGGCTATTTTGGTTTTTGAGGACGCTAAAATCGCGCCGGTCGTGGACAAGGCGTTTATCATAGCGATGCTAGTCGTGGGCGTGCTAGGCACGGCGTTTGCGTTTTTCGCGCAGGCGCTTATGCAAAAATTTACCACGCCGGTTAAAACGGCGATATTTTTCACGCTAGAGCCAGTAACCGCCGGAGCGATGGGGTATTTCATCGGCGCCGAGGACATCAGCGCGTACAGGCTTTGCGGCGCAGCGCTTATCTTGGTCGGAGTTTTGATTAGCGAGATAGGCAGCTATCTGCGCGCTAAAAATGAAAATTTAGCCTAAATTCGGGCGGGTTTTGCTTGGCGTTTTGCTCACGGCAAAACCTCGCCGTAAAATCAAATTTGTAAAACTGCCTCTAAATTTACTCTCGCGGCGATTTTGACGGAAATCTTTTAAAATCGCCTCTTAAATTTAGCTTTAAATTTATCGCCGTTTCGCTCGATAGCAAGGCGGCGGCGACTTTTAAATTTGACGCGATAAAGCCCGAATTTAGTCAAATTGCGTTAAATTTGCCCCTTAAATTTAGCTAAAGAAATCAGATGAAAAAATCAACCGAATTTAAGGCCGACCTCGCGCTGTTCGTGATCGCGGTGGTCTGGGGCGTGACGTTTTTGCCGATGGCGCAGACGCTAAAGACCAACGGCGTTTTTACGCTTTTGTTTTGGAGGTTTTTGATCTCGGCCGTTTTGATGGCTCTCATAAGCCTCAAATTTACGCGCAAGATCGATCCTAATTCTCTCAAATTCGGCGCATTTTTAGGCGCTCTTTTGTTTGCGGCCTTTACGCTTCAGACCTTTGCTCTAAAATACGCCCCAAGCTCTACCGTTGCCTTTATCACGGGACTAAACGCCGTTTTTACACCCTTTATCGCGCTTGCGTTTTTCGGACAAAAGGCCGCCAGCTACGCCTTTATCGGCGCGTTTTTGTCGGCGGCGGGGCTTTATTTGCTAACGGGTAGCGAGCTGGGTTTTGGTATCGGCGAGGGGCTTAGCGTCGTTTGCGCTCTAGGCTTTGCGCTACATATAATTTTCACGGGCGTTTTGGTACGCAGGTGCGAGCTGTACTGGATGGTGAGCGCGCAGTTTGCGGCCGTGGCGGCGCTTTGTTTCGTGGCGGCGCAGATTTTCGAGCCTAGAGGCGTCGTGCCCATTTTGGACGAGGCGTTTTTCGTCGCAGTCGCGGTGACGTCGGTGTTCGCGACGGTTTTGGCGTTTTTCGTGCAAACCGCGGCACAGCGCTACACGACGCCCGTTAAAACCTCGCTTATATTTACCTTTGAGCCCGTAAGCGCGGGGATAGTGGGGTATTTCGTCGGCGGCGAGATACTAAGCGGCGTGCAGATAGCAGGAGCCGGGCTCATACTCTTTGGCATCGTCGTTAGCGAAGTCGGCAGCTACTATAAAAA
>CAURYE010000047.1:0-9291 GCA_963529235.1 uncultured Campylobacter sp. | reverse complement strand
GCGATAAAAAGCCCCACAAACGGCGACCAAGATAGCCACCAAGCCCAGTATAGCAGCGTCCAACCGCCAAGCCAGCTCTCGTTTTGCCTCTCGTAGGCGTAGAGGTTAAAGGTGTTTGAAATAAGCGTCGATACGTAGTCGCCGCTGTTTTGCACAAACGACTTTAAAAGCTGCGTCGTATCGCCTAAAAATAGTATCAAAAACATAAAACATATAGCTAGCGCGATATTTGAGTTTGATAAAATTTTAATCCCCTTATCCACGCCGCTTGCCGCTGAGATGGTCGCTGCAAAACAAAGCACTATTAGAAGCGTGATATGCATAGTCGGCAGGCCAAAAACGTGCGTAAGGCCGGCATTTACCTGAAGTATGCCGTATCCTAGCGAGGTCGCTACGCCAAATAGCGTCGCCACGACGGCAAATGTGTCGATGGCGTTGCCTATCTTGCCGTAAATTTTATCGCCGATGATCGGATAAAACGCCGATCTAAGCGTGAGCGGCAAGCCGTGTCTATACGAGAAAAAGGCGAGAATTAACGCCACGATAGCATAGACCGACCATGCGCCCATACCCCAGTGAAAGAAGGTAATATTCATCGCAAGCTTTTGCGCTGCGATAGTTTGCGCGTCGCCGAGCGGCGGATTTAGATAGTGCATGAGCGGCTCGGCCACGCCAAAAAACACAAGCCCGATGCCCATGCCGGCGGCAAAAAGCATAGAAAACCACGAGATATTTTTGTGCTCCGGCTTTACGTGATCGGCTCCTAGTTTGATCTCGCCAAGCTTGCTAAAGCCAAGGATGATGATGCTTAGAAGTATGACGGCGACGGCCAGGATGTAAAACCAGCCGAATTTGGCCGCGATGTAGTTTTGCATACCTTTAAAAAACTCATTTGAGAAATTTGGAAATATCGCTGCAAATGCCGTTATTAAAAATATGACAACAAGCGATGGGATAAATACCGAGTTGTTAAATTTCGACTTTTGAAATTTGATCATTTTTCTCCTTTTTTGTAAATTTCATCTTCCTTTTAAAATAACAAAAAAGAGTAAATAGGTCAAATTTACTCCTTAAGTTTTTGGCTAAATTTAAGGAGTAAACCACTGCAAAAAAGCGCTTTAAAAAATTTACGTTAAATTTGCCTGCAATCCCTCTTTGCGCCTCTAGCTTTTGAAACGCCAAAGATGATCGCAACGATAAAAGCTATGCCAAATGTGATATAAAGTATGATGGTCGGCTTATCTACCTCGATGCGAGATAGTGCCACGTCGCGCCAAAGCTCACGGTAGCGCCCGAAACAGCCAAAATATACGTTATCTTCGAACTCCAAGTTTTTCTATCCATCATAAACCTTTTAATAAAACGCGAAATTATATAAAAAATTTAATTAAAATTACGGGCAAACTGCGGTAATTTGGGTTAAATTTTCAATCTTTTCTAAATTTTAGGCCTAAATTTAAGCGGACTAAACGTAAATTTAAGCCTAAAATCAAGTAAAATATCTCAAAATTTTAAATTTTCCTATCGCAAGGTACGCTAGCGACCAAACGAGAAAACAAATGCCAATAAGCCTAACAACATCGGTAAAATCGCGAATCTCAAATCTGCCAGTAATCAAAGAAAAAATCACTCCGCCCGCGATACAAAGAGCAAGAAGCGCAAGCGAGATAAAAACCGTAATATTCATGATTTTTGCCGTCATGCTCTTGTTTTCGCTATTTTTAGCCAGGGTTTCAAGCAGGGTTATTCTATTTATAAAGCCGTCTCTTTCGTACTCTACGCGCACGAGGTCGCCCTGTTCCAGACTAAAATCCGCCGAAAAAACGCCGCTAAATTTAATCCCGTCCAGCTCAAAACTAGCGCCGATAAACTCGTCTCGCTTAATAGTGCGTAAATTTAGAGCGCTAACTCTGCCCGTTTTAGTTAATTTTTTCAAATTTGCTCCAAATTTTCGGCGATTTCCAAGACCTCAAAGTATTCGTTCTCTAACGTTTCAAGCTCGCTTTTGGCCGCTTCTAGGTCGTTATAAAGCGCGGTTAGGCCGATTTGCTGATAGATTTTAGGATCGCTAAGGCCCGCGTTTAGCTCTTTTATCTTAGCTTCCAGCGCGGCGATTTTCTCGGGGTGCGAGGATAAAATTTGCGTTTGCTTGTAGCTTAGCTTGGCGCTTGTTTTGCTCTTTTGTTTTTGCGCTTGCTCGGCTTCGCTCGCTAGGCTTGCTTCAAATTTACCAAGCTCGGCTAATTCGTCTTCTAGTTCGAGATAGACGCTGTACTCTTGATGCAGCACCTCGATCGCCGTCCCCTCAAATGCCCAGAGCTTGTGCGCGATCTTATCGACGAAGTATCGGTCGTGGCTAACGATGATTATGGCGCCTTCAAAGCTTTGCAGATAGTCCTCAAGGATGTTGATAGTAGCGATATCTAGGTCGTTTGTGGGCTCGTCTAGTACGAGCACGTCGTACTCCTTGCTAAAAAGTAGCGCCAGTGCCACGCGGTTTTTCTCGCCGCCGCTTAGCACGCCGATAGGTTTATCGAGGAATTCTTTAGGAAATAGGAAATTTTTAAGGTAACCGTAGACGTGCATATTTCGCCCGCGCACCATGACGTGATCGCCGCCGTTTGGGCAAAAGGTCTCGATGAGGCTCTTATCGTCATCCAGAGCGCTTCGCGACTGATCAAAGTACCCCACTCGCACCTCGCCGCGCTTGATCTCGCCGCTGCTAGGCTTTTCAAACCCGAGTAAAATTTTAATAAGAGTGCTTTTGCCGCTGCCGTTTCGTCCGACTATCGCGATGCGTTCGCCTTGCAGTACTCTAGCGTTAAAATCGCTAAAAAGCTGCTTGCCGCTGATAGTTTTGCTTAATTGTTTGATCTCAAAGAGCATTTTTTTGCGGTTTATGCTTTGAGTTTGATTAAAATTTTTACTCGCTCGCTCAAGCTCGAGCCTAACACGGCGTATAACGCCCGGATTTTTCTTAGCCTCTTCGCGCATGGCTAGCACTCGCTCTTTGCGTCCTTCGTTGCGCTTTAGACGCGCTTTGACGCCGCGGCGCAGCCACTCCTCCTCGGCTTTTAGCTGTTTTAGCAACGTCTCGTGAGATTTGGCTAGGCTGGCTAGGATTTCCTCTTTTTTGGCTAGATAGTTTGCGTAACCGCCGTCAAACGATGCCAGCGCGCCCTCCTCGATCTCGACGCTTCTAGTTGCCAGCGCGTCGATAAAGTAGCGATCGTGCGAGATAAAAACTATCGTCTGACGCGAGCTTTTTAGCATATCCTCTAAAAATCTCACCATATAAACGTCAAGGTGATTGGTAGGCTCGTCAAGCAGCAAAACATCGGGCTTTTTAAGTATCAGCGCGCCCAGAGCCACGCGGCGTATCTCGCCTCCGCTAAGGCTAGAAACAGCGCGGTTTTCGTACTCTTTTAGTTTAAACTCCTCCAGCACGCGCTCGATCTTGCGCTCGATCTGCCAGCCGTCTTTTGCTTCGATAAATTTGATTAGTTCATCTTGCCTAGCATTTAGTTCTTTATTTTGCGGATCGCGGCCGAGCGCTTCTAGTACCGCGGCATACTCGCCCATAGCGTCAAAGATCTCTTTTAGCTCCAAATTTAGCGCGTCTTTTACCGTCGCCGCATCGTCAAATTTGGGATTTTGCGCGAGCATTTCTACTTTCACGCCGCCTTGCAGGATACGCCTGCCGCTATCAGGCTCTAGCGAGCCCGCGACTAGTTTCATCAGCGTGCTTTTGCCGCTGCCGTTTTTGCCGATGATAGCGATACGCTCGCGCTCGTTTACGCTTAGGCTTATTTTGTTTAAAATTTCATTGGGGCCGAATTTTTTACTAACTTCGATTAGATCTATGAGTGCCACGCGCGCGCCTTAAAACGATATATGCATGCTAAGCGCGATGATACAAAGCGTAAGCGCCATCGGCACGTATATATATCTGCCCGTAAAATACCACAGCGCGCCTTGCTTTTTTGCCGCGCCGGTATTTATCTCGTCCATGATTTCTTCTTTTTTGATGACCCAAAACCACGACACTGCGCCGATCACCGCGCCGATAGGAATGATGTAGATAGACACGAAGTCCATCCACGGCCCCCAGCTGGTTATGGCTTCCATATTTACGCCGATACCAAAGCACACCGCGCAAAGCAAAATTAGCACGACGCCGCGCTTTAGCTTAGGAAATTTGTGCATTATCGACTCGGCGACGACTTCAAACATATTTTGTAGCGACGTCACGCCGCCAAAAATCACCGCCGTAAATAAAATAATCGCAAAAATTTGGCCTCCGACCATGTCTTGTAAAATTTTAGGCAGCGTTACGAAAAGTAGTCCGGGGCCCGCCGCGGGATCCATGCCGTAGGCAAAGACCGCAGGCAGCATCACAAGCGCCGCCGTCATCGCTGCGATCGTATCAAAGATCGCCGTTTTTTGCGCGCTATCGACGATATCTTCGTCTTTATGCAAATACGCGCCGTAAACTATCATACCAGAACCCGTGATAGATAGCGAGAAAAACGCCTGACCCATCGCCGACACCCATACCATAGGATCAGCTAGCTTGCTCCAGTCGCTGTGAAAGATAAATTTATACCCGCCAAACGCCCCGTCTAAAAACGCCACCCTAATCGCTAAAATAAAAAATAGAATAAAAAAAAGCGGCATCATGATTTTGCCGGTTTTTTCGATACTGTGCGCGCCGAAAAATAGCGTAAATAGCGTGCCGGCAACGACGATAAAATGAAACGGCACGACCGAATAGGACGAAAACGCAAAGGAGTCAAACCAAGTGTTCGTATCCACGGTCATAAGCGAACCCGTGATTGCCTGAAACAGCGCCTTTAAAACATACGCGATGATGACTGCGTAGCCAGTAGCTATACACATGGAGCCAGCCAGAGGTATCCAGCCTAAAATTTTACCGAAAGTTCTACAGTTTCGACTCTTCCAGGCGTATTCATAGGAGCCTAGCGTACCGGTTTTAGCGCGTCTACCGATAGCATACTCCGCAGATAGCCCGACGTAGGAAAATATCGCGATAAAAAGCACGTAAATAAGCAAAAATGCGCCGCCGCCGTTCGAGCCGACTTTATACGGGAAGCCCCAGACGTTTGCCATGCCCACGGCAGAGCCCACGCAGGCGATGATAAAGGCCCATCTAGAGGTAAAAGTTTTATGCATTTTGACGTCCGTTCGTAGTAGATTTTTTAAATTATACTTGATTAATCTAATAAAAAGATTATGCCCGCCGACCGAGCAAGCCCGCCGCGCCGCCTTAAAACGCTTTAAATTTATATTTGGATATAATCGCGCGTTATTTAAAATCCACGTTACAAAAGAGAAATTATGAATTTATCGCTCAAAAAGCTTACTATACCGATATTTTTAGATATGTTTTTGCACTTTGTTACGCTCATCATAAACACCTACATGGTGACTAAGGTCAGCGTCCATTTAGTGGGCGCTATGGGCGCGGGCAATCAAGTCATGGATTTATTTATGACGATCTTTAACTTTTTGAGCGTCGGCTGTTCGGTCGTAGTCGCGCAGGCTCTAGGCGCTAAAAATATAAATTTAGCCAAACGCGTCATACATGCTAGCATCACGTTTAATACGATAATCGGGCTTTTTAGCGCGGTTTTTATTTACTTTTTCGGATTTGAAATTTTAGAGCTTTTAAACGTCCCGCAGCAGCTTAGACAGGAGAGTTTTGGCTACCTGCACATGCTAGGCGTAGCGCTTGCTTTTGACGGTATTGGCATGGTGCTAGCAGCCGTGCTTCGCGTCTACAACTTCGCCGCCGCCGTCATGCTAGTCTCGCTTTTAATGAACATCATTACTCTTTGCGGCAACTCTATCGCGCTTTTTGGCTGGCTGGGACTGCCAAACTACGGTCTCTACGGCGTCGCGGTCTCGACGGTCGCGGGACGACTAGTGGGTGTTATCGTGCTATTTTTGATCCTAACCCGTTACGCCAAAGTCAAAATTTTCTTTAAACGTCTATTTAGCCTGCCGTTTGCGATCTTACGTAAAATTTTATCCGTCGGGCTTCCGAGTGCCGGCGAAAATTTGCTCTGGATGGCGCAGTATATGGTAGCTTTCGGCTTTGTAGCGAGCATGGGCGAGGCTAGCTTAAACGTACAAACCGTTTATTTTCAAATCACGCTTTTAATCCTACTTTGCGGAGCCAGCATCAGCGTGGCAAACGAGGTCATCGTCGGCCACCTAGTCGGCGCGATGAGATTTGACGAGGCCTATTCGCGCACTTTCCGCGCGCTTCGTATCGGCTTCATCGCAACTCTAGCGGTGGTTTTGGCGGCGTATTTTGGCAAATTTGAGATCATGGAGCGGTTAAATTTGACCGAGGAGCTAAAGGCCGTCATGTTGCCGCTTTTTACCCTTTCTATCGCGCTTGAGACGGGTCGAACCTTTAACATCGTCATCGTAAACGCCCTGCGCGCGAGCGGGGATGCTAAATTTCCGCTGATGACTGGCGCTGTGTTTATGTGGGGCGTGAGCCTGCCGCTGGGGTACTATCTAGGCATCGTGCAGGGCATGGGTATCATCGGCGTTTGGATCGGATTTACCGCCGACGAGTGGCTGCGAGGGCTCGTAAATACGTGGCGCTGGAGAAGCAGAAAATGGCAGTCAAAACGCCTCGTGTAAAAACCGTTAGCGTAAAATGCGGCGAATTTGACGTCGCGCTAAATTTTAAAAAAGGCGTCAAAACAACCCGCCTAAAGGTCGCCAAATCAGGCGAAATATCAGTATCGCTGCCCTTTTATGCCGAGCAAAAATATGCGCTAGAATTCGTGCAAAAACACTACGACTGGCTAAAATCGGCTCGCGAGAAAACGCTAGCAAATTTGCCGCGCGAGGATGAGTTTAAGCTACTAGGCGAGGTTTACCGTATCGTGCTAGAACCGAATTTAAAGGGCGTAAATTTGATACGTTTTACAAGCGACTCAGGAGTTTTTGACGGCTTAAATTTGAGCTCAGAGGGGCTAGACCCACACATTTACGGCGCTAAATTTGACGGAGAATTTAGCGCGATTAAATTTAAGTCGCAGTCTAGCGAGGCTAAATTTGATAGCGCGGACGGACGTAAATTTGACGGCGAAATTTACGCTGCGAGTTTAGCTGCGCTAGAAAATTATAAAAAAGCTTTTGCGAGGCGCATTTACGGGCATTTTATAGCCAAATTCGCTCCAGCCGTAAACCGCAAAATAAACCGCGTCGTCGTGCGCAAAATGACAACTCGATGGGGTAGCTGCAACTCACGCAAAGGCTATATAAACTTAAGTCTAAATTTGATCGAAAAAGCCCCCGAGCTAGTCGAATACGTCGTGCTTCACGAGCTTACCCATCTGATCTACCCCCACCACCAAAAAAGCTTTTATGGCTTCATCGCGGCCTTGATGCCCGATTTTAGGTCGAGAGAAAAACGGCTAAACAAAAAATAATTTTAAATATGCTAAAATAGAATATTTTTAATTTAAAGGGAGATAATGAAAAAACTTCTAATGCTAGTTGCCGCGGTTTTTGCTCTGGGCGGCGATTTCGAGGACGGCATAAAAGCCTACGAAAGCTCAAATTTAACCGTAGCTCGCGACAAATTCGTATCTGCTTGCGACGCAAACGATGCGCAGGCCTGCGCAAGAGCCGGCGCGCTCTATCAGCTAGGCAAAGATATCTTGCCAGATCCTAAAAAAGCGCTTGAACTATACGAAAAAGGCTGTGAACTAGGGGCTAAAGAGGCCTGCTCGGGCGCCGGCGGTATGTACGTATCCAGCGACAAAGAAAAGGCGCGCGCGCTGCTAAATAAAAGCTGCGAGCTTGGCGACGGATTTGCGTGTGCGACGGTAGGATCGTATCTGCTAGAGGAGAAAAAATTTAAAGACGCCTACGCTCTTTTTGAGAAGGCTTGCGAGCTAAAAGATAAGCTAGGATGCGAATTTGCAGGCGATCTAAAACGCTCAAAAAGACTCTGATTTTCCTTACTCGGGTTAAATTCGGCGATCAAATTTAACCCGAATCCATCTTTCTTTCATCTATAACGCCAACTTAAATTTACGAAAAGCAAATCAAGAAACTAGGCTAAATTTTAAGAGATAGCAACAGTCGCAGAATAATAAGAAAGCGCAGGCTTTAAGCGCCTACGCCGACTCTCTTTTCCGCTTTGTTTCGTATCCAGCCAAATGCGAATAATGCCGCGTAAAGCGACACACCGATCGCGTAAGACACGTATTCGTTCGCGATAAAAGGAATGTACTTGGCGCACATATTAGGCACCAAGGTTAGCGGCACTACACACAAAAGTAGCGCGCGCTCGAGCACGTTTACTTGCCTGACGAAATAGCCTTGAAGCGCCGAAGAAAAGGCAAACATACCCACTAGCGCCGTACCGAAAATCAGCACCATCTCTAGCGGATTTGTTATCCACACTATACCTTTTGCGTCGTTTGGGTTTGCGGCATCTACGCTTTCTATTAAAAGCAGCTTGTTGTTAAACACGAACGAAAAGGGCAAAATAGTCGTGCGTAGGTCGTAAAAAAAGCCCTGCATACCCACGGTTACAGGGTTTGCTTTGGCGATACCGGCCGCAGCGTATGCCGCGATGCCCACGGGCGGCGTATCGTCGGCTAGGATGCCGAAGTAAAATACGAAAAGATGCACCGCGATGGCGGGGATGAGAAAGCCGTTTTTGTGCGCCAAAAACAAAATAACCGGCGCCACTAGCGAGCTAACGACGATGTAGTTTGCGGTGGTCGGCAAGCCCATACCTAGTATCAGCGACATTACCGCCGTTAAAAATAGAATGAGTACGATGTTGTTGCCGGCTAAATTTTCCACGACTTCAGACAGTACCTGCCCGATACCCGTTAGCGAGATCGAGCCCACGATGATGCCCGCTAAACCCGTAGCTATCGCAATCGTAGTCATACTTTTAGCCGCCGTTACCATCGCCCAAAATATATCCGTAAAGCCAACGATAAAGTCCTCTGCGCCGACGCCCTCGCCGTGAGCCATTTTTCTAACGGGCTCTTGAAAAAGGATAATCAAAAATAGCACGCAAATAGCGTTAAAAGCCGCCGAGATCGGCGATTCGTTTGCGATTAGCAAGGTGTAGAGCAAAACCAAAATCGGGATGAGATAGTGCAGTCCGCTTACGAAAATTTTAAGCTTTGACACGCCTGCGCTCTGTTTCATGCCTTTTAGCCCGAGCTTACAGCTTTCAAGGTGCACGATGAAAAACAGCGACATATAGCACACGAACGC
>CAURYE010000046.1:0-10470 GCA_963529235.1 uncultured Campylobacter sp. | reverse complement strand
CTCGCAAAAAAAGATTTTTTACGTTTTAAATAAATGCGACCTCGGCGTTAAATTTAGCGCTCCCGCAGGCGCGATACAAATTTGCGCCAAGCAAGGAACGGACGAGATAATAAATAGTCTAAAAACCTATCTAGATGCTCAGGAGACGAGCGAGATATTACTAAACTCCGCTCGTCAAATTTCATGCTGCGAGGCGGCGAGCGAAGCGATAAAAAGAGCGTTAAATTTACTCGCCCAGTCCGAGCTGGAGCTTTTTGCCTATGAGCTAAATACGGCGATAAAGCAAATCTCGTCGATCACGAAGCCGTTTGAGAGAAGCGAAATTTTAGACGAAATGTTTAGCAGTTTTTGTCTGGGCAAGTAGTGAGCTCATTTTGCAAAATCCGTAGCTTGCTAGAGCTTATCTAGCTTGAATGGCGTCCGCGTTCCAGCCTTAGTCGGTAAATATCAATCTTACTAAAACAAAAGAGCGCAGCACGCCTAACGAATAAAATTAAGAAAAAGTAAAACGAAAAATGCGGTAAATTTGCTCGCCAAACTCGTCCTAAAACTACGGCTAATTTACCCTACGCTCGTTTTTCGATTAAATTCGGCCGAGCGTCCGGCGCAAAACTCGTTAAAATTACTGAGCGCGAACAAGCACATAAAAAGGAAAAATATGAATCCGTTTAAAATTTTGATTTTTGCGGTTGTCGTAAATTCGGCTTTTGCCGCAGACGCGTCAAAGGATGTAAATTTGACCGCAAATGCCTCTCGCAACCAAAAAGAGGTAAAAATACTAGAGACGCTTTGCGGATCGATTTTGCCCTTTAGCATAGCCTCATGCGAGCAGCTAGCGGACAAGCGTTTGGACGAAAACAGCCCTGTTTACGACAGACAAAAGGGTTTAGCGGCGCTGCAAAAAGTCTGCGACTCGAAGGACGAGAGCGACTCAAAGCTTGCCTGCACGAAGCTAGCGTGCGAGTCCGGCCAGAGTCGCGAATGCCTAAACGCCGCTAAATACTATCAAACGCTACTTAGCGTTGACGAAAAAATGTCGGCGCTTTTTCAAAAAAACTGCGACGAGCGCGGCGGGACGGACTGCTTGTATGCTAAATTTTTTGATAAGGCTCGGGACGGGATGACGGACGAGTATGTGCGAAAGATGAAAAAATATCTCAAAAAGGCGTGCGACGCGGGCGAAAAAGACGGCTGCAAGGAGTTTGAAAAACTGCGCGAGCTTTGAGTTGCTGGATAAAATTTAATGCAAAATGCGGTTTTACCTAAAATTTGAGCTACTTGCCAAGACCCGCATCTCAAAAATGCTAATTTTTATTCGGCTAAATTTAGAGCCGAATTTATTTTTTAATTAAGAGTTAGGCGCTTTTAAATCGTTTAGTTTTGTAACTCGGCTCAAATATTATAAAAAGGCGGTAGTGTAAATTTGCATGCGGCGTCAAATTTTACCCGTCAAATTTGCCTCGTTTTCGCCCCTTTGGTTTATCAAGTTTTTATGCGAATTTAAGTAAAATCAACCAAAATTTTTTAAAGGCTAAAAATGGACAAAGCTACCGTAAAAGCGCATAAAATCAGCGATGATGAATACGAAAATATACTTAAAATTCTAGGCAGAGAACCAAATTTACTCGAGCTTGGGATATTTTCTGCTATGTGGAGCGAGCACTGCAGCTACAAGTCGAGTAAAAAGTACCTAAACGGCTTCCCGACCAAGGCGCCGTGGGTGATCCAGGGTCCGGGCGAGAACGCGGGCGTCATCGACGTCGGAGGCGGCGTCGCGGCGGTGTTTAAGATGGAGAGCCACAACCACCCGAGCTTCATCGAGCCTTTTCAGGGCGCGGCTACGGGCGTGGGCGGGATACTGCGCGACGTATTTACGATGGGCGCGCGAGTCGTGGCGAATATGAACTCGCTGAGATTTGGCGAAGTGAGAGGCCAGAGCGAAAACGCTAAAAAACAGCGCTACTTGCTAAAAGGCGCGGTAGCGGGCATCGCTCACTACGGCAACTGCATGGGCATACCTACTATCGGGGGCGAGACGACGTTTGATCCTAGCTTTAACGGCAACATCTTGGTAAACGCATTTGCGCTCGGGCTTTGTAAGAGCGACGAGATATTTTACGGCAGGGCCGAAGGCATCGGCAATCCCGTGATCTACGTCGGCTCAAAGACCGGTCGCGACGGGCTCGGGGGCGCGGTGATGGCGAGCGATAGCTTTAACGACGCGAACAAATCTCTGCGCCCAACCGTGCAGGTGGGCGATCCGTTTGCCGAAAAGCTGCTGATGGAGGCGTGCTTGGAGCTCTTTAAAACGGACTACGTCGTAGGCATCCAGGATATGGGCGCGGCGGGGCTTACTTCGAGCAGCTTTGAGATGGCCGGACGCAGCGGCAGCGGTATGAAGATGTATCTAGACCGCGTGCCTATGCGCGAGACCGGCATGACGCCGTACGAGCTAATGCTAAGCGAAAGCCAGGAGCGTATGCTCATCTGCGCCAAAAAAGGCTGCGAGCAAAAGATACTTGAGATATTTAAAAAATGGGATCTCGACGCCGAGATCATCGGCGAGGTGACAAGTAGCGGCGTGATGGAGCTTTACTGGCACGGCGAGCTAGCGGGTGAGATACCCATAGCGCCGCTTAGCGAGGCCTCCCCGGTGCTTGACCGACCGACCGCACGCCCAAAATACCTAGACGAAATCAAAAATTTACAAATCCCGGAGAGCGCGGATAATAAAACCGCGTTTTGGAAGTTGCTTAGCGAGCCTGAGGTACTAAATAAATCCCTGATCTACGATCAATACGACGCAAATATCCAAACAAACACGATCAAACAGCCGGGGCTTCTCGGAGCTGCGGTTATCCGCGTGAAAGAAACGGGCAGGGCGATCGCGATGGCGGCACAGTGCGACCCGCGGGCGAATTTCGTCGATCCCAAAAACGGCGCGGCTAGAGCGGTCGCGGCGGCCGGACGAAAGGTCGCGATGAGCGGAGCGACGCCTCTAGCTATCACCGACTGCCTAAACTACGGCAATCCGCAAAATCCAGAGGTCATGTGGCAGTTCGCGCAGGGCTGCGAGGGTATCAAAGAGGCTTGCCGCGAACTAAATACGCCCGTCGTCAGCGGCAACGTGAGCCTATATAACGACACCGAGGGCGTGAGCGTCTACCCGACGCCCGCGATCGTGACGGTGGGCGTGAACGAGGACGCAAATGCGAGCCTTCCGAGCGTCTTTACGCGCGCCGGTACGGCGATATACGTGCTTGGCGAGACGAAGGGTGAATTTGCCGCGTCGCTTTACGCTAAGGCGCTATTTGACGCGGTAGGCGGCGAGCTAGCTGCGGTAGACTATAAAAAAGAGCGCGCGCTGTGGGACCTAGTCATCGAGGCAAATAAATCGGGCGCGCTAGAGTTTGCAAACAGCGTAGGCGTGGGCGGCGTAGCCATAACGCTAGCAAAAATGGCGTGCCTAAGCGGGCTTGGCGCGGAGTGCAAATTTGACGTTAAGCCCAATTTCATCTTTGACGAGAGCTTTTCGCGCGCGATCGTCGGCGTAAAAGACGAGGCTAAATTTGAGTCCCTAGCCGCTAAACACGGCGTCAAATTTGAAAAAATCGGTAGCGTGGGCGGAGATAAATTTAAGCTAAACGATATCGATGAAAAGCTAAGCGAGGTTAGCGAGGTTTATTTTAGCGAGTTTGCCAAGATTATCAAGCAAGAAAGCTAAATGATAATCTTAAACGGCTTTAAAGAGGTAAATTTTGATCCGCGCCTCATACCCGGCGCCGAAAAATTCGGCAAGAGTCCAGATAAAATAGACTTCGATAAAAACGCGGCTTTGATCGGTTGTATCGGAGCTTATAAATTTGAGCTGTTTAACGTCAAAAAAGAGCTTATCTGGGAGATAGGCGGCGATTTTTTACGTTTTGCCTTTGTGCCTGAATGCGCGCAAATTTGGCTGGTTAAGAAAACTAGCGAGCTTGCGTGCGAGCTTTTGGTTTACGACTACGAGCGAAATTTGATCGCCAAAGAGGAGCTTGACGCGCTTAGATCCGGGGGCGCGTTAGTTTGGGTAAAGCCGTTAGGCGCGGCTGTCGCCGTGGAGTTTGATTGCGGCGCAGACGGCTTTAGCGGATTTTTAGCGCGGCTTGAAAACGGCAAGATAAAAGCGCTACCTTACGGCGAAAATGTTTTTTTATCGCTCTTGGACGGCGAGCGAGCGTTATTTATGAGTAGTTCAAAAAATCTCGCCTTCATCGCCCGCGCGTCAGACCTAAAGCGGTTAAAAGAGATAAATTTCGACCAAACGCAGCTTGCGCGGGATTTAGACGGCGAGTTTTTGCTAAACGGCATTATCCCGCTTAGCCTAGGCGTCTGGCTGGTAACTAGCGTCAGTTTTGCGAGCGGTTATCGTCATTACGTATTTGACGCCCAAAATTTGCGTTTTATAGACGAGGCGGCGATAGAGGGATTTTTGCCTTATGCGCAGGAGTGGGGTTACGTGCGCAGCGAGATAACCGCGCTAAAGCTAGTAGAGGGTAAAATCGCTGCGTTTTGGGACAAAATCATAAAAAACGTTACGAAAAAAAACAAAGAAACTCAGATAATAAGGCGCTATTTTACGGCCGATTTTGCGGACGTCGTAGCGCAAATTTTAGCCGCCGTAAAGCTTGGAGACAAGGGATAAACCTAGCGTTTGCGAGGCGTCCGACGATTAGCGCAGGGCATATAGCTTAAGCCGCGCCGCGCGATTTTAGCGGCTAATTTTACTAAATTTAAGGCGGAGCGTGATAGTAATTAGCGATTTTACCGAGCTTAACGGCGATCCTAGATACGGCGGTATAAATGCTGCCGATTTTGGCGCGAGTAAATTTTGCTTTAGCGCTGATACGCTAGCAAAGACGGTCGCGGTCTGGGGCGATGAATACGAGGACGAGGAGCCCGGTTTTAAACTCTACGGCTTTGATCGCGAGCTAAAATTTAGCCTAAATGAGCCGATAATCTATGCTAAATTTGAACCTCGCGCGGCTCAAATTTGGCTAGCTAGGCGAGATAGCAAGGAGCAAATTTCGATTTTGCTTTACGGCTACGACGGCGAGCTAAGGGCAAATTTGGCTCTACCTGACGAGCTTGAAAATTCAGGCGTTTGGATGGACGAGCTACCTGAAATGGTCGGCATGGCGGTAGCTCTTGGCGCGGGACAGGACGGCTCTAGGTCGTTTTTCTTGCAGGCAAAGGGGAGCGGATTAAATTTAACCGCCGAGCTTGAGGACGATTTTAGTTTTTTGTTTGTTACGGCCGGCAAAAACGGCGAGCGCGGAGGAGACTACGCGCCTGAGTGCAAATTTAGCAAAGAGCTAGAATACGCGTCAAAACGCAAATGCCAAAACGAGCAAACGCGCAGGCAAAAATGCATTTTAGGCGGCAACGCAAAAGAGTCCGAAAGCCAAATAAGCAATCAACCGCACGATTTAAAAAATAACTTCTCGCGCGAAGCGGTGCTGCTAAATTTATACAAGCAGGAGATCGCCGTATTAAGCTATCCGCAGCTAGAGCCGCTACGCAGATTTAGCTTCCCTGGCGAGATCGCGCTAGACGGCGAGACTCGGGGATTTATGCTAGGCGGTATCGCGCCGCTTAGCGACCGAATTTGGCTCGTGCGCGACGACGGATATTTTCGCCGCTATCTTTTTGACGCGGGCAAATTTGAGTTTATCGCCGAGATAGCGCTGGCGGGCTTTGAGCCTAAAATAGACGGCGCAGGCGAGATAACGTCGCAAATTTGCGATCTGGGCTGCTTTGAGGGCAAATTGATATTTACGCGCTACGAGCTTGGCAAGCCGGATCGCTATTTTGAAGCAGACGCGGCAGAGATTGGCGTTTATGCAGATTTAATGCCCAATTTCGTAAGCTTAAAGACTAAAATTTAAGCCGTTTTAACGTTTTTGAGCCGAACTTAAAATTTAATAAGTTTAAAAAGGCTAAAATTGAAGCTAGCCTAACGCTTTTAATCAAATTTAGCAAGCTAAATTTAGACGGCTCAAAGCCGAATAATCAAAAAAAGGAGACGAAAAACAAAACGGCTTTAGGCGCAAACGAATTTATAAATCAACGAAAGGAAAAGTAGATGTCTTGGAAAGACTTTTTAAACAACAAAGAGGACGAGCAGCCGCAAAAGGAGGGCAGAGGAATGGACCAAAAAAGCGTAGCCAAGCCGCCGGTGCTATTTAGCGAGACGCAGCAGGTATTAAAAGAAGTCGAGGCCAAACTAGGCGGCACGCTCATCACATACTACAACTCAAACGCGGGCAGCGTCTGCGGCAACGACGCGAGCGCGATGTATGAAATTTTAAAAGGTAAAAAGATAGAAAACGCGTTTTTGTTTATCAAAAGCGACGGCGGCAGCGGTATAGCAGCGCTTCGTATCATCAGTACCCTGCGAAACTACTGCAAAAACATCACCGCGCTTATCCCCGCTAACTGCGCGTCGGCCGCGACTATGATGGCGCTTGGCGCAAACGAGATAGTGATGGGGCCTCTAGCGTATCTAACGGCCGTCGATACCTCGCTAAAGCACGCGATGAGCCCGATAGATAACGGCAACGAGCGCGTTAGCGTGTCGATGGACGAGCTAAACCGCGTGATAAAACTGTGGAAAATGCACGAAAAAGACAACGACGAAAACCCGTATAAATCGCTATACAACTACATCCATCCGCTGGTTTTTGGCGCTGTAGACCGCGCTAGCTCGCTCTCGCTAAAGATTTGCTGCGAGCTTTTGCGCTACCACATGAACGACGAGGCAAAGATCCAAAACATCTCCGAGCGCCTAAACAGCGACTATCCGGCGCATGATTATCCGATACTTTTCCGCGAGGCCGAGGAGATCGGACTGCACGTGCAAAAGATGGACAACGAGCTAAACGAGATGCTGCAGGAGCTTACGCTTCTTTACTCCGAGATGGGGCAGCGCGCCTTTACCGACTACGACGAGAACAGTTACCACGACAACAACATCGCAAACATCATCGAGGCAAACGGCAAGCAGATTTATTATCAGATCGACAAAGACTGGTTCTATCGCCCCGACGAGCGCCGCTGGAACGTGATGAACGACGAGAGTTCGTGGCGTAAAAACGAGCTAGTAGGCGGCAAACTCAAAAATACGATTTATCATTTATGGTGATATTTTGAGTTTTATTTTTTGGTTTTTGATATTTTACGGGATTTATTATCTGGTTTCAAATTTTAGTCAAAATCCCGTAAATTTAGGCGGCTCGCAAAAAAAGGCGATGTTTGAAGAGGCTAAATTTCTAGTTAGCCTGCTTGCTAAAGTCGCCAAAAGCGACGGCAGGGTAAATGAGCTAGAGGCTCGCCTCATCAGCGAGACGCTAGATGATATCACTCTACGGCTCGGTAACGACGCAGCGATGAGGGCGGAGCTAAAGCAGATCTATAACCGCGAAAAAGAGACGGTGCATAATGCTTATTTTATCGCGCGACAGTACAAAGATCGCTTCCGCCTTAGTCAAGACGCCGCGGCCGCGAAGCTATCTTTTTTACTAAATTTGGCCTATATAGACGGCGAATTTAGTAAAAGCGAGCACAACGTCATTGAGCAGATCGCTTTGGGATTTGGACTTAACGAGATCGATTTTTGGTCGATTTTAAAGAGATTTGACGATTTTTACGGGCAAAGGCGGCAAGATAGGGGAGACCGAAGCGATCCGTACGTAAAACGCGCTAAAAGCCCTTACGACGTGCTTGGACTAAAAGAGGGCGCGCCGTTTGACGAGGTAAAAAAGCGCTACCGAGAACTCGTGAAAAAATATCATCCCGATATTTTAATGGGGCGCGGCGAGAGCGAAGAGATGATAGAAAAGAGTACTCGTAAGCTACAAGAGATAAATGAGGCGTATGAAACAATCAAGCAAAAAAGCTAGTCTTTTGAGCGTCTTTAAATGAGTTTGAAAATTTTGGGACTGCGGCAGACTATCTGTCTAGCCTTGCCCAAAATTTTCTGCACAACATTTAAATCCATCTCAAAATTCTACGCTTTTGGGTTCCTAAAATTTAATCAAATTTCGGCGCGGTATTTTCTACTTCGCTACGCTCGTAGCCGCGAGCGGACGAGATGGATTTTGCAAAGTATCAAAAAAGCACCCAAAAAAACAAACCGGCAATAACTGGGCGCATTATTTTTCGCTTTACTTCACGCTTCGCGTTCGTAACGAGACTTCGCTACGAGGATGCGAGGCAGGTTTTAAATTTTACTCGGTCATTACCGGCTCGGTAACTTCCGTCGTAAAATTGAAAACTGCCGCGTCTAAATCAAAAATATTTCGCCTTTAGGTTTTTAAAATTTAGTCAAATTTCTGTAAAATTCAGCCAAATTTCGGCGCGGTATCTTGCGACGAATTTAAATGTTGCGACGAAATTTCCGACCGAAGATAGAACACGTAGTTCATCGAGGGAGGAAATTTCTAGCTCATTTAAAGGCGCGCAAGAGACAAGCCGGCAAAAGAAAGGAATATAAATGAGAGCATTAATCAGCGTCAGCGATAAAGAGGGGGTTGTAGAGTTTGCAAAAGGACTCGAGCGACTCGGTTTTGAGATATTAAGCACGGGCGGCACACACAAACTGCTAAAAGAACAGGGCGTAAAAGCGGCCGAAGTGAGCGAATACACGGGCTCGCCCGAGATGTTTGAGGGGCGCGTAAAAACCCTGCACCCAAAGATTCACGGCGGGATATTGCACAAGCGAAACGACGCAAACCACGTGAGCCAAGCCGCGCAATACGGCATCGGCGGCATCGATTTAGTCTGCGTAAATTTATATCCGTTTAAACAAACCACTATCCGCACAGATGATTTTGACGAGATCATCGAAAATATCGACATCGGCGGCCCTGCGATGGTGCGCTCGGCGGCTAAAAATTTCTCTAGCGTTTACATCGTCACGAGTCCGCTTGATTATGACGAGGTTTTACGCGTCATAGAGGGCGCAGACGAGAGCGAGAAGGCTACTTTTAGGCGAAATTTGATGATAAAAGCCTACGAACACACGGCAGCCTACGACTCGATGATCGCAAACTACATGAACGAGCGCTTTAACGGCGGCTTTGGCGAGATGAAATTTATCGCCGGTAGCAAGGTTTTTGACGCGCGTTACGGCGAAAACCCGCACCAAAAGGGCGCGCTATACGAGTTTGATTACTTTTTTGGCAACAACTTCACCGCGCTAAAAGGCGAAGCTAGCTTTAACAACATCACCGATATAAACGCCGCTTTGGCGCTTGCAAGCAGCTTTGATACCGCGCCTGCGGTCGCCATCGTCAAGCACGCTAACGCTTGCGGCTTTGCCGTAAAATCAAATCTACTAGAAAGCTACGTCGAAGCGCTAAAATGCGATCCCGTCAGCGCATACGGCGGCGTCGTGGCGATAAACGGCACGCTAGACCGCGCCTTGGCCGAGAAAATCAACGAAATCTACGTCGAGGTCATCATCGCCGCAAACGTGGACGAGGACGCGCTTGCGGTATTCGAAGCCAAAAAGCGCATCAAAATTTTCACCCAGGGCAATAAATTTTTACAGCGTGCAAACGACAAATACGACTTCAAGCACGTTGACGGCGGCTTTGTCTATCAGCAAAGCGACGAGGTGAAAGCTAGCGAGCTAGAAAATATGAAACTACAAACCACGCGCGCAGCTAACGAGGCCGAGCTAAAAGACCTCGAGATCGCGTGGAAGGTCGCGGCTCTTACGAAAAGCAACTGCGTCGTTTACGTGAAAAACAGCGCCGTGGTCGCCATCGGTATGGGTATGACTAGCCGCGTGGACGCCGCGCGTGCGGCCGTGGCTAAGGCGTGCGATATGGGGCTTGATTTACGCGGTTGCGCGCTTGCTAGCGAGGCATTTTTCCCGTTCCGCGATAGTATCGATATCGCAAGCGAGGCGGGCGTGAAGGCCGTGATACAGCCTGGCGGTAGCATCCGCGACGATGAGGTCGTGCAGGCGGCAAACGAGCACGGCATGGCGATGTATTTTACCGGCGTGCGCCACTTTTTGCACTAAAATTTGATCGTTTTGCGGCGGGCAATTAGCTACGCCGCTTTGCTTTATCAGGCTTAAATTTGCAAATAGCGGTAAAATTCACGGCTTCCATGCTCTTTTAAATTTAGTTTATATAAACCCACGCAAATAGCTGCGCTAAGATGTAAAAAGAGAAAACTCATATGCTAAAAGAAAGGCGATAAATATGGTTATATCAATGATAAAAACGAAACCGTTTTCCCTTTTATTTATGACGATGGGGCTCTCTTTGAGAATGGTAAAGCGTGGGTACAGATAAGGGATAAACAATTTCAGATTAATAAATTAGGTATAAAAATAAAATAAGGAACAGAATGAAAATCAGTAAACCTTTGGCTAAAAAACCTCCTTTTTTTGATATCGATATCCGCACTGTAGCA
>CAURYE010000045.1:0-10613 GCA_963529235.1 uncultured Campylobacter sp. | reverse complement strand
GTGGGGGTTTGGGGGCGGAAGGGGCGACGCTTCGTAAGTAGAAACCCCTTCCGCCACCCAAGAAAAAGAAAAGGCGGATATAAAAGGGGGCTCTTTTGCTTCGGCTTTGCCTCGCAACTGCTAGCAGAGCGTATTCAAGCCCCTTCCCCATTAACAAGAAAAAAAGATACTTTAAAGCATTGTATCAAATTTAAAAACCAAATTTAGCATCTTAAAGGCGCGGTATTTTGAGATGATTTTTGGGGTTGCGCAGGTAAAATTTAGCGTAGGCTAGACATGTAGTCTGCCGAGCTAAATTTTAGCAAGCTCCGCAAAAAGCACTCAAAAGACGAGCCGCCAAAATTGCTTAATTAAAGATGTCTAGTTTTTTGTCATATTCTTTTGTCTCTACGCCAAAAAACCCAAGCAACGAACTAAAAACATTATCGTGCGAGACGGCGTCGTCTTTTTGCGCGCGCAGGCGAGCTAGTGTCGCTTCATCGTTCGTGTACGCCATCATCGGGATGTGTTTTTGCGTCTCGGGCGCGATGGCGTAGGGCATGCCGTGCAGGTAGATGCCGTTTTCGCCCAGGCTCTCGCCGTGATCGGAGAAGTACCAAACCGCGCTTTTATCGCCGCCCGCGTCCTTGACCGCCTTTATCACCTCGTCAACAAAAAAATCCGTAAAAAGCAGCGTGTTGTCGTAGGTGTTTACGATGCTCTCGCTATCGCAGGAGCTAAGCTCGCTCGTGTCGCAAGTCGGGGCAAATTTGCGAAATTCGCTCGGATAGCGCGCGTAGTAGGCCGGTCCGTGCGAGCCTTGCAGGTGTAGGACGATTATCTCATTTTGTGCGAGATTTTCGAGGCGTTTTTTGAAGGAGGGCAGCATGTTTGTATCGTATCCCGCGTCAAAGTACTCGACGTCGCCGGCGTCCAAGCGGTCGCAAACGCCCTTGCACTTGCCCGAGTTGTTGCCTAGCCATACGACCTTGACGCCCGCACGTTTTAGGATATCAAGCGCGTTTTGGCTAAATTCTTTGCTACTGTATTCTTTTCTCGTGGACTTTGAGAACAGGCACGGCAACGAGACCGCAGTAGCCGTTCCGCACGAGCGAGCGTCGCTAAAATAGACTAAATTCGGCTCCTTTTTCGTGTAAAAATTCGTGTCGTTTTTGGCATATCCGCCGAGCGAATAGTTTTTCGCGCGTGCCGTTTCGCCGACGATTAGCACCATTAACCGTCGTTCGCTGCTTGGTTTCATCGTAGCGTCTAGACCGATTTGCTTAAATTCGGGCTTAAAAAACTCGAGTTTTATATACTTTTGCGTCGCGTAAATCGGATAAAACGGCAGGTTGTAGGCTCTGATGAAGCTATTTTCGCGAAAAAACGGGATAATGGACTTAGTCTGCGAAAAAAATAGCGCCGCCGCTAGCGCAAAAAAGCCTATAAACGTTAAAAATTTGATCTTTATATGCCGCTTGGCGTCGCCGTACTCGATCCTGGTAAACGCGACTAAAAGGCAGGGCAAAACGCCCAAAAATAGCATATAGCAAACGAGTTTTGGATTTAAAAAGCTCAATACCTCGCCCGCGTCCGTTTGCGCGACGTTTCTTATCATTTCGCTATCGATTATGATACCGTAGCTTTGCATGAAGTAGCTACTAGCGCACGTAACCCCGATCGCCGCTATGCTAACCGGCTTAGCTAGATAGGGCAAAAAAACGAGCGAAAATAGCGCGCAAAGCAGCGAAAAATATATAACCGGCAGGCTTGCGGCCGTGAGCGGATGAGCTTCAAAGCTAAGCCTTGAATAAATAAAATTAAACAGCCCGAAATTTAACGCGGCGATAAAAACGGCGTTTAAAAGCGTAAATTTAAACCAAGAAATACGTAGCTTCATAGTTTTCCTAAACTGATAATAAGAGTGAAACTTTATCCAAAAAAAGCTTAAAGCTTTAGTCATTCGGCGCGATTTTGGCGCAAGACGGGTGAAATTTTCGCGGCTTGTCCTTTTGCTGGTTTTGCAAACGGCGGCGCGTTTGCGCGGTTTTGCAGTTAAATTTAGCCGTATTTTTATAAATTTTACGCGCCCGGCTAGCCAAACGACGGATTTTTGGGATTTGGCGGCGTAGCTTGCTTTTTTAAAGTAGGCGGTTAAATTCGGCGTAAATTTAAGACCCGACTAGCGCAAAATCGCTACCGTTTTTGCCGTCAAATTTCACCCTGCTTTTAAAAGATTAGCGAAAAAATAGCCCACGCCCAAGTTATCGCAGCTGTACCGATAGAAAGACAAACGGCAGCTGAGGCGCAGTCTTTGGCGATTTTAGCCAGCGGATGAAAGCCGGGCGAAATAAGATCGACTACCGCTTCGATTGCGGTATTTAGGCACTCGCAGACTAAAATAAGTCCGAAAACGGCTATCAGCAGCGCGTGCTGCGCGGCGGAAACGGGTAAAAATAGCGAAACTAGCGCGAGCGGGAGGATAACGCAAAGCTCAAAGCGAAACGCCGCCTCGTTTTTTAACATCGCGGCAAGTCCTTCGAATGCAAATTTGGAGTTTTTGAAAAAGTCGTATTTTGGTTTCATATCTTGCCTTTAAATTTGCGAAATAATAGCGTAAATTTGCTTTATAAGGCGATTTTGCGCATGGCAAGGTTTTAAAATAAACCAAAAGACGGCCGAATTTACCGCTCAAATTTGATCAAATCCGGCCTGCGTAAATTTACTCTTCGGAAATCTTTGAAGTCCTATAAAGCAGCGCAAACGCCGCCGCTCCGATAACCGCAAAGCTCGCAACCATCGGCAGCAGCGTACCGTCAAACAGTTGCCCGGTCGCAACGCCGATAGGAAGCGAGATAAAGGTCGAAACCGAGCCGATTAGCGCGGCCGCCATGCCCGCGATCTTACCCATGGGCTCCATCGCCATCGCGTTTAGGTTGCCAAAAAGTATGCTCACGCAAAAAAAGCTACTCATGCAAAACGCCATAAAAGCCCACAGCGGCGGCACTCCGTCATACGCGACGACGACGGGCAAAAACGCGACCGCGATAACGCAAAACGCCCCCATAGCGCGCATACTGAGGTAGCGCATGCCGTAGATCATCACGAGCTTTGCGTTTACCATCGACGCAGCGCCCAGAGCTAGGGCATTTATCGCAAAATAGATAGGAAACTCATCGCCCAGCTTATAACTCACTTCAAAAATCTGCTGAGCGGTGCTGATATAGCTCAAAAACATCCCAAAAATCAGCCCCAAAACGATCGTATATCCTGCGGTGCGCCTATTTTTCACGACGTGCGCGGCTTCGGTTTTTATCAAATTTAGACTAAATTTATTGCGATTTTGCGCTGGCAGGGTCTCGCTCTGACGCAGTCCAAACCACGCTAGGCACGCAAACCCCATAAAAGTAAGCATCAAAAATATGCTGCGCCAACTATAAATTTTAAAAATAAAGCCGCCAATGATGGGAGCTAGTGCGGGCACAATGATGAAGACGGCCGCGATAAAGCTCATCACGCGAGCCATCGCGCGCCCCTCGTAAAGATCGCGGATAAGCGCCATCGCGATGATCCTAGGGCCCGCAGCGCCTAGTCCCTGAAAAAATCTGCTCGCTAAAAGCGCGGTAAAATCGCTCGTGACGACCGAGATAAAGGAGCTTGCCGTAAATATCGCAAGCGCTAGCAGCACGGCGTTTCGTCGCCCGATAAAGTCGCTAAGCGGCCCGTAAAATATCTGGCCGACGGCAAAGCCTGCAAACATCGAGGAGATGACGAGCTGGGTTTGATTTATCTGCGTCACGCCAAGATCTAGGCCGATCTGCATGAGCGCAGGCAGCATAGCGTCGGTGCTCATAGCTCCAAGCGAGGTTAGAAGCGCCATAAGCGCGATAAATTCTACGAAATGTAATGTTTTGGGGATAAATTTCATCTTATTTTCCGCGGTTTTAAATTTAAATGATTGTATAAAAAAACTGCTTAAATTTAAAAAACGGAGATTTTGTGATATTTACGTGATATTTTTCTTATTTGCTTAAATAAAAGCGCGCAAAATACGAAAAGCAAATTTGCCGAGTGCTTTAAATTTGACTTTTTAGTCTATTTATACCGCTAATAAGAGCAAATTTATCTGATTTGATGTCGGTAGAATCGCATTTATGTAAATTTACGAATTTCAGCCGAAATTATCAAAATCGCGGCATAATCTAAGGTTAGGTATCTGGCGTGCGATTGAAATTTGATTTCAAAATTTATACCTAGATGATAAAATATTTTTAAATTTTTAGTTTATAAACGGTGTAATATTAATATTTTTTTAAAAAAAAAGTATTATAATTCCGTCTCAGAAAGGTACAAGATTAAGGCGTCTTTATCCGCGCGATAAAGGTTTGTAATAATAAACTCGAATTTCGGCGAAATTTGAGTTTAGACAAAGGATACCAAATGAACGAAAATTTATCCAGAAGAAGGTTTTTGCAAGGGGCCTGTATCGGCGTCGGAGCTTTGACGCTTAGCGGCTGCGACGACAAAAAGCCTGATAAAAAAGCTTCTAAAAAAGAGGCTTTTAGCGGCAAGGCTAACGGGCTTCCTTCTTGCGATATTCTCATCATCGGCTCGGGCGGCGCCGGACTGCGTGCAGCGGTTGCCGCTAGAAAGGCCGCCCCGGAACTTAGTGTCATCGTAGCTACTAAAATGATGCCCTCAAGAAACGCCACCTGTATGGCCGAGGGTGGCATAAACGGCGTGACGAATTTTTCTGACGGCGACTCGTATAAGCTGCACGCCTACGACACGGTTAAAGGCGGCGCATATCTAGTCGACCAGGACGCGGCGATCAAATTTTGCGAGCTAGCGGGTAAAGCGATAGCCGAGATGGACTATATCGGTACGCTATTTTCCAGAAATCCAAGCGGCGGCGTAGATGCTAAAAAAGGCGACATACCGGGCGGCGTAGCGCAAAGGATGATGGGCGGCGCTTCAAAGCGCAGATGTAATTACTCGGCGGATAAAACCGGTCACATAGTTATGCATGCCTGTTTTGACGAGGCGGTTAGCAACGACGTTAAATTTCTAATGGACTACGAGCTGTTAGATATCGGCGTAGAGGACGGTAAATGCGAGGGCGTAGTGCTGCGCAATCTCCAAACCGGAGATATCACTCCCGTGCTTTGTAAGGCTCTCGTGGTGGCGACGGGCGGGTATACGAGGATATTTTACAACAGAACCTCGGTGCCCTATATCGCCACCGGCGACGGCGTAGCGGCTGCGGTGCGAGCGGGGCTTGGGTTTGAAGACCCCGAGATGATACAGTTTCACCCGACCGGCGTGGCAAACGGCGGCACTCTCATCACGGAGGCGGCTCGCGGCGAGGGCGGATATCTGCTAAACAACAAGGGCGAGAGATTTATGAAAAACTACCACGAGAAGATGGAGCTAGCTCCTCGCGACGTCGTGGCTCGCGCCATCGAGACCGAGATCCGCGAGGGGCGCGGCTACGGCGAGGGGCTGGGCTCATACGTACTCATCGACGTTAGGCATCTGGGTAAAGAAACCATAATGAAAAAACTGCCTAAAATCAGACACACCGCACTGCTTTTTGAAAATTTAGACCTAGTAGAGCAGCCGGTGCCGATCAGGCCTACCGCGCACTACTCGATGGGCGGCATAGAGGTGGATAAATTTGACGATATGAGCACGAAGATGCCAGGTCTTTACGTGGGCGGCGAGGCATCGTGCGTCTCTATCCACGGAGCTAATCGTCTCGGAGGAAATTCGCTCTCGGATGCGGTAGTAACGGGTCAGCTAGCCGGCAAGGGAGCTAGCGCATATGCCAAAACGGCTAGTTTTGGTAGTGGCAAAAACACCGAAGAGCTAGCTAAAAAATGGCGAGAGAAATTTAAAAAAGTCGCAAACGGCAAAGGCGAAGCAAACGAAATGTATCTCCTGCGCGAGGAGCTAGGCAAACAAAACTGGGATAATATGGGTATCTTTAGAACCCAGGACAAGCTAGACGCCCTAGAAAAGGCGCTAGAGGATATACAAGCTCGCTACGATAAGCTAAGCGTACCAAACGCAAATCCGGTTATGAATACGGCCTTTACCGACTACGTGGAGCTGGGAAATTTGATCCTGCTATCTCGCTGTGCCTGTTTGGCCGCGCGCAAAAGGCTGGAGAGCAGAGGCGCTCACACCAGGGAGGACTACCCTAAACGAGACGACGTAAATTTCTTAAAACATAGCATCGTGACGCTAAACGACGGCAAGCTAGAGCTTGGCTATAAAAACGTCGTGGTCACGGAATTCTCGCTTGACGGAAGGAAACCGCAATGAAAATAATCATAGACAGATACGACGGTACGCAACACTACAAACAAGCCTACGTCGTGGATAAAAAAGATATAGAGGGCAAGACTTTGCTATCGCTTTTGCTATTTATCAAGCAAAATTTGGACGCGACGCTAAATTTCACCGCATCTTGCCGATCGGCTATCTGCGGCGCTTGCGGCGTGAGAGTAAACGGACACTCGGTGCTGGCTTGCGACGAAAAAATGGAGGAGCTGCTGGCGACATACGACAATCCCGAGGTCATAACGATCTCCCCGCTAGCAAATTTTAGAGTGATCTCCGATCTGGTCGTAGACTGGGAGCCTTCTATCGAAAATTTAAGAAAAATCCGCCCGACTTTTATCCCTAAGGACGAGTTTTCTGCCGAAAAAGGCTGTAAGCAAACGCAGGCCGAGTACGACAAAATCCAAAAGCAGTGGGACTGTATCCTATGCGGATGCTGTGCGTCGGAGTGCAACAAGCTAACGGCTGATAGCAGCGACTATATGGAGCCTTTTGTCTTCACTCACGCACACAGAGCGACGTTTGACTCTAGGGGCAAAGACCCGATGCTGCACGCCAAGGCCGCGGTTTTAGGCGGTTTATGGAACTGCGTGCACTGCCAAGAGTGCGCCGACCGCTGCCCTAAAGGCATCAGTGCGGCCGACGATATAGCAGCGCTTAGAGTCTTTACGCAAAAACAAGGCATAAATACCGGCGAAGGCCCGGATCACGCTAACGCCTTCCTTACCGACCTGGTTGAGGGCTCGGGTAGGCTAAATGAAATTTTACTCGCCCTTAGAAGCGAAGGCGCCATGGCCGTAAGTAAAACGGATATCGCGCTAAAACTGATGGGTGCGGGAAAGATGAATCCTTTGCATATATTTGGCGAAGAGGACATCGAGGGTCATAAGGATTTGGTAGAAATGATAAAAGCCGCGCGCGCCGCTGCGGATAAGGAGTAAAAGATGAGCGCACAAAACGAATTTGCTTTTTTCCCGGGATGCGTCCTAAGTCAAGCGGCAAAAGAGTCTAAAATCTCGCTGGAAGCCATCGCACCGATACTGGGCATCAAACTACACGAGATCAAAGGCTGGAGCTGCTGCGGCGCCACGCAAGCTCAAGACGTCGATCCTATCGCTACGCTGGTAGCTAACGCTAGAAATTTGGCCCTAGCCGAAGGTATGAATATGCCCGTGCTAACTACGTGCAGCACTTGCTTCCTTACGCTAACGAGAGCCAAAACGGCGCTTGACCGCGGTCAAAAAGATAGGATAAATACCTTCCTAGCTAAGGGCAACATGCAGTATCAAGGCACTACGGAGGTAACCAGTCTGCTTTGGGTGCTTTATCAAAACGTAGAAACTCTAAGGGTTAAAGTCGTTAAGCCGCTTTCAAATTTAAAGGTCGCGCTATTTTACGGTTGCCATAGCTTGCGCCCCGAAAAAGCCACCCAAAACCGCGAAAGCTCGGTAAATCCAAAAAGCTTTGAAACCGTAGTAGAGGCTCTTGGCGCTAAAATAGTACCGTTTGAAAAAAGGCTTGACTGCTGCGGTTTCCACGCGAGCTATCCGGCCGTAAAATCGGTGCAAAAAATGTCCAGCCAAATAGTAAATAATGCCGACGAAAACGGTGCGGACTGCATCGTTACGCCGTGCCCGCTCTGCCAGATGCAGCTTGATATCTATCAGGAGCGTTATCAAGACGCGCAAAACTCGGGTGCCAGAGTGCCTATCATCCACCTCTCGCAGCTAGTGGGCCTTGCGCTAGGACTTAGCAAAGAGCAGCTTGGCTTTGAGCATAATATCGTAAACACTAATAGCGTCAAAGTAGGCTAAATTTGATGATTTTTGCGGACGAAGCGGGCTATGTTTAGCCTTTACTTCGTCTGTTTTTAGGCTTTTTGAGTAAGTAGCGGCGAGAGATATGCAAATTTAAGACGTATCTACTAGCGTAGCTAACCGAGGTTTGGATAAAATAACAATGAAGAAACGAGCAGTAAATTTTAGAATATTTTGTCATAGTTTCTATTGGAATGTGAGAAATTGCAGTATATATTAAAAGCGTATTATCCTTTTATAGTAACCGTAAGCGCCTCAAACAATCTTAGTTTAAGTTTATTTGGTTATAATCCCAACTTACGTTTTGTATCCTTTGTCGGCCCATTCGTCTAGCGGTTAGGACACCAGCCTCTCACGTTGGTAACACGAGTTCGAGTCTCGTATGGGTCACCATCTACCTACTATATATAACATAAGACTCATGTAAGCTAAAAATTTCTAAATGAGTTTTTCTCAAAGAGAGTGCGCCCTATTAGTATCAAATAAAGTGAAGCTAAGCATAAGAAATTGTGATTTGCTTTATTATTGTAAACAGATGGCGTTATACTAAATGTAGATCAAAGTATAGCGTAATGATGACCGTGTAAAATCCTCATTTAAAGAGTGCGTTTTTGCTATGATTTAGTTGTATTCGTAGTTTTTAAGGCATAGCTACGGACGTAGAGAGGTAGAGTTTAGCTATATAATAGCAGCAGAGATACGAAATAATCAAAGCACTTGCGAAGCGATGTTTTTATCAAAGAGCTGTATCCCATCCTTTTGAAATTCATATAATACGTTACGTGTATAGAAAGGCAAAACGGCAGCTAAGAATTAGCTTGAGTTTAATCGAGTCTAAGATATTCTAGATTTATCATCTATTTTTATAGTATAGTTCTAGCTTTAAAAATAGAAAAATTACTAACACATGGCACCCAAGATGGCACCTAGCTAAACCTTAAAGCTTTTAAATATCAATAAAATCGGGATTTATAAAGAAATGGTGGTTAGAGGCGACTTGCAGAAGTGTATTATAGCGCGTATTTAACGATATTTTATGGGTACATTTAAAACTAAAAATGTCAAAATATGAACTTAATGTTCCTAAGTTTCACGAAATTAGAAAAATGGTTATGAAAATTCCGGTTTTCAAACTATTATTTCTGTAATACCGTATTCTAGGGCTTTTGTAAGCGTTGAGGTTTATTTTTTAAGTTTAGGGGGCTTAAAGTATCTCAATATTAATTTTTTTACTTAAGATTTTCTATTTTTGTGGCGGTTTTTGGCTCGAGGCTTAATTAAGCTTCGTTGTCTTAAAATTGGCTGATGTTTCACGCTTGCCACTCGTTGGCTTTGTAAATGCCTAAAAGTTTAATGGCGTCTTTGTCGATCAAGTAGGGTATTACATAACCTTTGGCGATTAGCTCTCTTTTGTCGTCCGTTATCGCTCGTCCTAGTCGTGGATTGTCGCTCAAAAGCTCCACGGCATCTAATAGCTTGCCGACGAAGCCCTGCGCTCTGCTCGGGCTATCCTTTGCGATAAAGTCAAATACTGCCTTTAGCTCGCGGTTAAAGCGTGCCGTTCGCTTAATTACCATTTGGCTATCTCGTCGCGTATTCCCTCTAGCGGATAGGTTTCAAGCTCTCCGCGCCTGATCGCTTCAATGTCGGCTTCATATTCGCTAAAGCGCGATTGATATTTAGCCTCATCGCTTAGGCTTAGCTTCACGCCGTCAAATTTGGCTAGCGTGATTAATATCTCTCTTGCTTTTTCTATGAAATCGGCGTTATCCGTCCGTATGGTTAGAGTTTGCATATCCTAGCCTTTGTTTTAAAATCCTGTCTTATTTTAACCGCTCGGGGCTTAGGGTTTGTTAAATCGTTCATTATTGCGTTCGTTTCTGCAGCCGTTAAGCTATTTTGTGCCGATGATAGCGATATTTACTTATCGGCTAGGCGTTCGTTTTTTTGCGCTCAAAAACGCGCTCATTTTCCCCGCCTAGTTTGGGATTGCTTCGATAAAATCGGGCTTTATTCGTCCGCTCCGTGCTCATTTTTCGCCGTTAAATTTTAGGTTTCATTATCGCGGGTTAATCTCGCCCTTAACGGTGCTTGGGGTTTCATTTTGCCGCACTTGACTTACTATTTATCACTTGACTTTATTCTCACTTGACTTTATTATTTTTGTAAAAACCCGGCGCGCAAAAAATGAAATGCACCCGGCCGATGTTTCGCCGTCTCGGCCGTAGAGATTTGACCTGCCCCTATCCGCCCGCTCGGCTGCGCTTCCATAAAAAAGGGGAGGCGAAATAAAGCGCGTCCGCTCGTCCTACTCTTTAATATTCGCTTTAGCGTCTGTCGCACGCGTTAAATATTCTCGCTATTTTTAACATATCGACTTAATGTGCTAAATTTTGAGACGGATAAATTACCGGTCCGATAAAATAGACTTATTCAAGAGGGCGATTAAGCCCCCTTTGATAAACCTACGCG
>CAURYE010000044.1:0-11787 GCA_963529235.1 uncultured Campylobacter sp. | reverse complement strand
CGTGATTTTCGTGCATTTTGACCTCGTTTTTCGGTAAATTTTAGGTACATTATACCCAAAAAATCGCTTAAATTTTAGCCAAATCTCCCTCTAACTCGACGTTTACGCGCTTGCCTATGTCTTTTAACTTGCTAAACTCCTCTATCAGCCTCGGCGCGTCGTCAAGACTGATCGCAAACGTCCATAGATAGGTAAGCACCGAGTAGATGTGACCCGCATTTGCATGATTGCTCGAGAGTAAAAATATTGCCAAGCTAAAAATCGCCGCCGCACTCGCGCCGATGATAAAAAAACTCATTGCCTCTCTGTTTGAAATGCGGATTCGAAGCTTTGAAAGTACGTCGTAGTGGCGCTTTAGCGTGCGCTCATCGCCTGTGCTTATGCGTCCTGCCTCGCGCTCTAGTTGGTTGTTTAGCTTTAGATACAAGCGGTCGTTTTTGGCGATGTATTTGGGTAGCAAAACTCCAAAAACCGCGAGCAGGGCAAAAACAGCCAACCCCACGTAGAACTCGATAAATAAAAGCATGATCGCCGAGCCGAAAATCGAGACGACCGAGGTAAAAAACACGGGAAAATGCTGCTCGAAAAAATCCACGAATTCGCGAGATAAATTTGCTCTTGCGATTACGGCGCTTTCGTCTTTTGCGGCTCTTTTTTCGTTCATGATCACGCTTACGGCAAGTCCTGCATATATCCTAGTAAATACCTGCGTATCCACGCGCCGTCTAATCGAGCCAAGTCCCCAGCCCACGAACACCATGACCGAGTAGCTAAGTGCCAAAAGCGTGTCGCCCGCTACGATGGCGTTTATGGCGATACCGGCTAGTATGGGATAGACGAGAAATAGCCCGTTTTCCGCTAAAACCAGGCTAAACGTCAAGAACAGTTTTTTAAAATTTTTCTTTGCGATGAGCGTTAGCGTCTTAAATGCGCTATTTTGCATAAAATTCCTTTGGTTAAAATCGCGCGGATTTTAGCTGATTTTAAATTTTGCGTCAAATTTTTTGAAAATTTTTGCTGTAACTCTTGACATTACAACAAAATTTGACTATACTTCGCCCATCGGTTGTAAGTTATAATATTACAACAAAAAATCTAAGGAGACGAAGATGTCAAACTACAAGATCGTTTCAACGAAAAGCGAACCGAGAGTCGAGCTGAAAGACGCTTTAAATTTAAGCGGCTGCGAGCTTTCTATCAACGAGCTTCCCGCAAACGCGAGCGTGCCTTTCGTGCATTCGCATAAGCAAAACGAGGAGCTTTATTTGGTGCTAAAAGGCGGCGGCACGCTTTTCATCGACGGCGAGGAGAAGGCGGTCAAAGATGGCGACGCGATCCGCATCGATCCGGCAGGCAAAAGATGCTTCAAGGCGGGCGCGCAGGGGATGAAGTTTATCTGTATCCAAACTAAACGCGGCAGCTTGGAGCAGTACACTAACGGCGACGGCGTGATAAACGACGATGTAAAGCCAAGCTGGCTGTAAATTTACGCGGCAATAAAAACAAAGCAATAAAAACAAATCAAATTTAAAGGAGAAACAATGAAAGTAGCAATCATCGGAGCAAACGGAAGATCGGGTTCAAATTTGGTGCAAGAAGCCCTAAAACAGGGGCATGACGTAACGGCTATAGTGCGAAACAAAGAGTACAAAAACGACGCGGTAAAGGTGGTCTATAAAGACGTTTTTGAGCTTAGCAAAGCCGATCTAGCTGGCTTTGACGCTGTTATCAGCGCATTTGCGGCATGGACGCCGGAGACGTTTGGGCTTCATAAAAAGGTAGCAAAACACCTTGCAGACGCGCTTAGCGGTACGAAAACAAGGCTACTAGTGATCGGCGGCGCAGGTACGCTATACGTGGACGACAAACAGACGATGGTTATGGATACGCTAAGCTTCCCTGCCGAGTACATGGGCGTCGCAAAGGCTACGGCGGAGTCGTTTTTTGAGCTAAAAGGTAGAACGGACGTGCTCTGGACATACGTCTCGCCTGCTGGAGACTACGACGCAAACGGCGCTCGCACGGGCAAATATGTCCTTGGCGGCGATAATCTCATCCTAAACTCCAAAAACGAGAGCTACATCAGCTACGCAGACCTCGCGCTCGCGGTCATAGACGAGCTAAAAAACGGCGCTTTCATACAAAAGCGCTTTACCGCCGTCGGCGAGAGAGCGTGAGCTTAAAATTTTGCGTAATTTAGCTAAAATAAAGCCGCGCAAAAAGGACGCGCGGCTTTTAAATTTAAACCAAGGCTGATTATGCAAATAGGACAAAAATTTTCCATCGCTATCCACATCCTGCTTAGCTGCGAGTTTTTTAAGGACGAAAAAAACACGAGCGAATTTTTGGCAGGCACCGTCGGCACGAACCCCGTTATCGTGCGAAATATCATTAGGCTTTTAAAATCTGCAAATTTAATAAACGTAAGCGCGGGTACGGGTGGGGCGAGCCTGGCTAAAAAGCCCGATCAAATCACGCTTTTTGATATATTTTCAGCGGTAAACGAGGGCGAAAACGACATCTTTAAAATCCACAAAAACTCGCCGCCGCCTTGTCCGCTAGGAGGTAGGATCGAGGAGCTTTTGACGCCTAAATTTGTCTCCGCACAACAAGCGATGTTTGATAGCTTGGCGGGCGTAAATTTGCAAAATTTGCTAGACGAGCTTAGCGTAAAAAGCGTTGCCGAAATTTAAATTTACGTCAAACTTTTTCTTTGTTTTCTAATAAATTTATATATTTTAAAATATAATTCGTAAATTTAATCAAAGGAGTTTCAAAGTGGAAGCAGACGTAAAAACCGTCAAATCAAAAAGCCTAATCAGAAGGTATTTTGAGATAAATTTGCTCTATAAAATTTTAGCTGGGCTGATTTTAGGAGCGATATTTGGCGCCATATTTCAAAACGCAACCGGCGCTATCGCGATACTAGAGCCGTTTGGAGATATATTTATAAGACTGCTTAAGATGATCATCGTGCCTATCGTTACAGCTTCGCTCATAGTGGGCTGTAGCTCGATCGCGCCGTCTGATCTAGGCAGGGTAGGGGCGAAGGTGCTACTATTTTACCTTGCGACCTCGTTTTTTGCGATACTTATAGGCCTTGGCGTGGGGATATTTTTAGAGCCCGGAGCCGGCCTTGGTATCACGGGTGCGGCGTCTGCGCAGGCTAAAGCGGCTAATGCACCTTCTATGTCACAAATTTTAGTAAATCTTTTCCCGACCAACCCAATAGAAGCGATGGCAAAGGGCGAAATTTTACAAATTATCACCTTTAGTCTATTTTTCGGCGTCGCGCTTTCGTTTGTAAAAGACAGCAAGGACGAGAGGTTAAGCAAACTGGGCCATCTCATCTACGACGTATTTGACGGGATAAACCACATAATGTTTAAAATCGTTAGTTGGATAATGCAGTACGCTCCTATCGGCGTTTTCGCGCTGATTTTTATCGTATTTTCAAAGCAAGGCGTAAAGGCTTTCGGCCCGCTGCTAGGCGTCACGATTAGTACTTATATCGGCTTTATCGCTCACGTAGCGTTGATTTTTACTTTGGCTTGCCTAGCTATAAAAATCAGTCCTTTGAAATTTCTAAATAAAGTAAAATCTCCGATGATAACGGCATTTGTTACCAGAAGCTCGGGCGGAACGCTGCCTATATCGATGAAAACCGCGGATGAGGATATGGGGATACCGAGGCAAATTTACGGCTTTGCTCTACCTGTCGGAGCAACCGTAAATATGAACGGTACGATCATATATCTTGGCATCTGCGCGATATTTATCGCAAACGCCGTCGGAGTGCAGCTTGACATGGGAGCAAAGCTAACTATTATTCTAACGGCCGTCCTTGCCGCCGTCGGAACCGCGGGAGTGCCGGGTGCCGGCGCTATAATGCTTTTAATGGTGCTTGAATCAGTCGGTCTAAAAGTAGAGAGCGGAAGCGCCGTAGCCGCAGCGTATGCGCTGATTTTAGGAATAGACGCGATCCTTGATATGGGGCGCACGTCGCTAAACGTCGGCGGAGATATGTTAGGCGCGGTTTTCGTCGCTAAAAACGAAAATAGTCTTGATATGAGCAAATGGGAGTAGTTTGCGGCTAGAATTTGGCTATAATCAGATAAAAATTTAAAAAGGATTTATATGATTTTTATCGATGCTTGTTTGAAAAAGCCCACGCCTTATACGCCCGTTTGGATGATGCGCCAGGCGGGTCGGTATCTGCCCGAGTATATGCGAGTTCGCTCTGCGGCGGGGGATTTTCTATCGCTTTGCAAAGACTATAAAAAAGCAAGCGAAGTCACGATCCAACCGGTTGAAATTTTAGGCGTGGATGCGGCGATACTTTTTAGCGATATACTAGTCGTGCCGCTTGAGATGGGTATGGATCTGCGCTTTGAAAAGGGCGAGGGACCCGTTTTTTCAAATCCTATAAAAACCGCCGAGGATTTGGACGCTTTAGAGGTAGATAAGGCGGTAGAAAATTTATCTTACGTTTATGATACGATCGGACTTACAAGGCAAAATTTAAGCGCGGACAAGGCGCTCATCGGATTTTGCGGAGCGCCGTGGACGATAGCTACTTATATGATAGAAGGCGGCGGAACGAAAACTTACGCCGTCTGCAAAAAGCTGCTTTATACAAACCCGGAGTTTTTACACCGAATTTTGGCTAAGGTTGCAGACGCGCTTACGCTCTACGTCAAGCGTCAAATCAGAGCCGGAGTAAATGCGGTGCAAATTTTCGATAGCTGGGCGGGCGCGCTGGAAGATAGCGCGTATATGGAGTTTGGCTGGAGGTATATCATGCGTATCGTAGATAGCGTCAAGGCCGAGTTTCCGGATATTCCGCTTATCGTATTTCCAAAGGGAATTAGCGGATATTTGGATCAAATTTCCGGAAATTTCGAGGTTTTGGGTGTTGATTGGAGTACGCCTTTAGCGCTTGCTAAGGCAAAACTTAGCCACCGCTACGTTCTTCAGGGCAATATGGAGCCTACGCGCCTTTACGATAAAAAGGCGATTGAAACGGGCGTGGAACGAATTTTGCAGACTATGAAGGGCGCGCCTCATATATTTAATCTCGGACACGGCATATTGCCCGACGTTCCGGTAGAAAACGCGAAATACTTCATCAAACTAGTGCAAGAAAAAAGCGCAAGATAGCGTAAAAAAGGAGGAAAAATGAACAATCTAGGTATCAAATTTAAGATCATGACGATAGCTATCGTCGGTCTTTTAGGGCTTGGCATAATGAGCGCCTATATGCTAAACAGTATCGCAAAAACTCGCGCAAAAGCCGAGTATAGCGAGCAAATCGTGGATACGATCACGAATCAAAACAGCTTCATTCACGAGTTGCAAAAGGAGCGAGGATTTAGCTCGGGAGTGCTAGCGGGCGGAGATAACGCTAAGCTACTGGCACAGCGAAAAAATGTAGACGCAGCGCTTGAAAAGCTAGCCGAAAAAAGCGAAATAGCTCCCGAGCTAGCTAAAATCCGCTCCGAGGTCGATCAAAAAGGCAGCGATAATCCAATCGGCCGCATAACGAATATTTTAAGAAAAGAGGTTATCGCGATAAACGGTTATAGCGACAAGCTCGAGCCTAGCCTCGTAGACGATCTAAAGCGCATTATTATCGTAGGCGAGATAAAGGAGTCTTTCGGTATCTTAAGAGCGGCTTTAAACGGCGTTTTTACCAAAAGAAGCATAAGTAAAGAGGACTACAACAAGGTAGTCGCGCTAAATAGCGTCATAAACAAATTTATGCAAGACTTCGACGAATACAATCCTAAAGAATTTAGCGACGAATTTGATAATATCGCTAGAAAAAAGGCAGACTTTAACGACGCGATGAATATCATAAAAAACGTCGTAGCTACCGAGGATGCCTCTTACGATGCGCCTAAATGGTTTTCAAAGATAAGCATCTCTATAGACGCGATGAGAGAACTTGAGCTAAAGCTGCTAGAAGGTATGCAAAAGGACGCGAAGCAAATAAAAAGTGACGCGAATACTCAGATGATCGTTAGCGTATCGGTTATCGCGGTTTGTATCGCGCTAATGCTGCTTGTATCTATCTTAATCGGCAAAAATTTAATCTCCGGCATCGACTCGACTAAAAGCGGGTTGGTTAGATTTTTCGAGTTTTTAAACAACAAAACAGATAAAGCTCAGCTTCTAAATCGCGGTGGAAGCGACGAGATCGGACAGATGTGCGCGCTGATAAACGAGAATATAAAGCAAATCGAGGCAAATTTGGCGGAGCAAAACGGGTTTATCGCTGAGGCAAACGCATTCGTAAATCAAATCGGCAAGGGTAACTATGCGGCCCAGCTAAACGCAAATACCTCAAATCCGGCTCTTAGTCAGCTAAAACAGACGTTTAAAGATTTACAAATAGCGCTAAAAAATGCTATAGCGGCAAACGGCGATGAGGTGTTAAATTTACTCGAGAGCTTTAAAAAGCAAGACTTTACTAAAAGGCTTGACGATGAGGGCAAGATGGCTACCGGTATCAACGCTCTGGGAGAAGAGATAGCGGGTATGCTAAGAGCGAATTTGCAACAGGCGCACACTCTTGAGGAAAAGGCGGAGTTTTTGGCTCGCTCGATGCAGCAAGTCACTCAAGGCGCTAGTTTGCAGGCAAACTCTTTACAAGAAAGCGCTGCCGCAGTCGAAGAGATGTCTAGTTCTATGAGCGCTATTAGCCAAAAAGCCGAAGACGTAACTCGCCAAAGCGAAGAGATCAAAAACATCATCGTCATAATCCGCGATATAGCCGATCAGACGAATTTACTCGCTCTAAACGCAGCCATAGAAGCAGCAAGAGCGGGCGAACACGGCAGAGGCTTTGCCGTAGTTGCCGACGAAGTACGCAAACTAGCCGAACGAACTCAAAAGAGCCTGGGCGAGATCGAAGCTAACGCAAACGTACTAGCCCAAAGCATCAACGAGATGAGCGAGAGTATCAGAGAGCAAAGCGAAGCTATAAATATGATAAATCAAGGCGTGGCTGAGGTTGACGAGCTAACTAAACAAAACGTCAGAGTCGCAAACGATACTAGCGTCGTAACCGCCGAGGTCGATAGTATGGCTAAGGCAATCGTCGAGGACGTGAGGAAAAAGAAATTTTAGCTTAAGGAAGCGGGCTGTTGCAAATTTAAGCCCACTTCGTATATTTGCTTGCTAAATAGCGCTAAATTTATGTTTGATCGCCGCCTTTAGGCTATATTTATTTGTGAAATTTAGCCGCCGTTTTCCGGACTTTGTCTTAAATCTTTTTTGTTTGTCGAGCTTAAATTTAGCGCACCGACATCAATAGCGCCCGTATTTGTTTGCGCTTAAGCTCGTATAAAATTAAATTTAACGCTTTTTTAGCTTATTTTTTCAACTTGCAGTTTTTGGCGATTAACGTATAAATTTAAACCGAATTATCGTTTGTATTTTTGACTTTAAACGGCGAGCACCAGGGCATAAAATGTATCAACTCTATTTTTAAATGCTTTTTAGCTTCGGTACTTAGGCATTTAAACCGCTAAGCTAAATTTGGCAAAGCCGCAAAGCCGGGCAGGCAAATCTTTGGCGATTAAATTTACGAGATATCCCTAAACGTCGTAACGGGTCTAAAATTTATTTCGTCTTGGGTATAATCGCGCATCTTAAATTTAGGAAAATCAATGAAAATAGTCTTTGGCCCCGTTAGCTCGCGTCGCTTCGGTACATCTCTGGGCGTCGATCTATCGCCTGCGCAAAAATGCTGTAACTTCGACTGCGTTTACTGCGAGCTAACCGCCGCCAAGCCCGTCTTTGCCGTCATCGATCCGCCAAGCGTAGAGCAGGTGAGGGCCGAAGTAAAAACCGCTTTAGCCGCGCATCCGCACATAGATGTCATCACGCTCACGGCAAACGGCGAACCTACGTTATATCCGCATTTAGCACGCCTTGCGCGAGAGTTAAATTTGATAAAAGGCTCGGCTAAAACCCTCATCCTCTCAAACGGCTCAGGCGCGTTAAACCCGCAAATTTGCGAAGCTCTAAAGGAGCTTGATATCGTCAAATTTAGCCTTGATAGCGCGGTGCAAAAGACGTTTACGAGGATAGACCGAGCCGGGGCAAAGACCGATGTAAACGAGCTTATTAACGCAATGGCGAAATTTAGACGAGAGTTTAAAGGCGAGCTGGTGCTTGAAATTTTAGTAGTGGCGGGGCTAAACGATACGGCGGTAGAATTTAGGGCGCTAAATGATGCTGTTAATAAAATTTTGCCAAACCGCGTGGATATCAGCACGATAGACCGTCCGCCCTCATACCCAGTAAAAGGCGTTAGTACCGAGGTTTTAAAGGAGTTGGCCTCTCTGATAACGGGCGTTCCTTGCGTCATCGCGTCGGCAAAATATAGCGGCGAAAAATTCGAGCTTAGCAAAGATGAACTGCTGGAACTAATAAAACGCCGTCCTCAAAGCGAAAACGACGCGGCAAGTAGTTTTTCTGAGGGAGCAAAGCAAAATTTAGACGAACTTTTAGCGCAAAAAAAGGTAAAAAAAATAAATGTCGCAGGGGTTTGGTTTTATAAACTTGTCTAGATTTATGCTCTGTCGCTGGTTTTGGTCCCGAGCGACGCATCGGATTAGCCTTGCGCGGTAGGCTGGACGGGCTTTATATAAAGTGAGCTAAAAGGGGTTTGCAATCAGCTGGCGCGACTCGCTCACGATAGATATTAAGGCACGAAAATATCTATTTTGGTTTTAAAACAGCTCGCAAATGCGGTTTGTATCGCTTTTGGTACGCTTGATTTTTACGGACTTAATTTTGCGCCGCTAGACTTGCCTTAATTTTTTGAAAATTTAAGCTAAAATTTATTGACAAACTTGGCGCTTTTATATATAATACGACTTCTTTTATTTAAGATATTCCGGATTAGCTCAGCGGTAGAGTAGTCGGCTGTTAACCGATTGGTCGCTGGTTCGAATCCAGCATCCGGAGCCATTTGCTTATAAAAAATCCCTTTGAGATCCCGATTTTACCAATATTTCAATAGTTTTAAGTTTTCTTGTTTTTATTAAATTTGTTCCTTATTTGTTCCCGAAATTTTTTAGTATTTTAGTTTTTTGTTATGCGTTCCAAATCAATCTAAAATGCCTTGGGCTCTCTTTAACTTAAGCTCACGCAAAAAGAATTATGGTCTTATAAGTAATGAGCATAGCGAAGTTAAAAGATAAGTATATAGTCCATTTAGGAATTTCTGAATCTAATTTTAGAGAAATTTTAAAGCACTTCACAGAAGATACAGAAGTATCAAAGATATCAAAAGAAAAATAAGAATTCTTATGTCTAAAGAGTGTAAAAAATAAGCAAATTTAGCGGTGAAATTTCCAAGCCTATCTAGAAGCTTCTCTTTGATATTGATGAAAGCTACTTTTACTTCGCTTCGCTTTTAGCTTTTTCATGTCGCAGCTACAAGCGTAGCAAAGTAGAGTTTAGATATAATAGCAGCAAAATATACAAAAACTTTCTATCATACTTTTATCAAAGATGATAAGAAAAGATCCGCTTAAGCTTAATTGAGCCAAAATAAATATACCGCATAGGAGTAAATTTGCGTCTAAAATACTTTTATATAATAGTTTTTCTAATCTGGCTTTGCATATTTATCGCCTTGCTGCCCGCACATAAAATTTCAGCGATCTTAGAAGCGATTGATTTTAGCGATAAAAACCTGACGCAAAGAGAGATCGTAGAGTTAAATTTGAAAGATTACCTAAAAAAGCTTCACTATTTAGATAATTATCCGCAAATAGATTTCGGCAAGATGGCGGATATTCACTTAGATAAAAACGGCTATGAGAGAGTACGATTTTCATGGTGTAACGGCGATAAATATCCTGATGATAGATGCGAATTTTGGAAGCTGGATAAAAGGCTAAATTTTAATTATCTAATGGATCTGGGTTCTAAAATTTGCAAAGACGGCGAACCTATACAAAACGCCGAAGAGATTGTAGAAAACGATGAAGTCTTAAAACTACGACTCTTTTATCCTTGGGAGCAAGAGCATTTGATTGACGAAGATGGAAATTTTATAGAGAATTTTATATATATGAGGTTTGGAGATGGCGCCAACCACTCATTCGACCTATTTACTGATTTTGTATTTATAAGTAAAAATGACATACAATTACCAATTATGCACGAAACAAAAACTAAAAAATTTGACATAATTACTCCAAAAAACAGATGTTATAGAAGGCTTTTAAACTCTATATTTAGGGATGTAGTTTATCAACAAAAAAAGAGCATATACCCGTTTTGCTATAACTATAAAAAAATAATTGATGAAAATATGGATTGCGATAGAGAATATATATTTTCTTTCATTTCAATATACGACAAGGGAAACAATCTCGATTATAAAACGATATTTTATAATAAAAATTTATACGATGATAAACATGAGACGGACATACTTTTCAATCAATACCAAAATTTAAAGAATCAAAAGAATAAGATAAATTTTAACTCGCAAGGAGAGGACAATGGAACCGAAAGCAAATAATTTGTCTAAGGGAGGCGTCGTAGAAACGATTGATTTAAACGGCGATTACCCGCTAGAAGTATTAAGTTATTATATATGGGGGCAAAATAAAAGACCCGAAGGCGATGAAATAGTTAACGAGTGTTACGCCAATAGAAAATATGGCGATGAAAATATAAATTTAAATTTTTCCAAACAGCAATATTTAGAAAAATTTTTTGGTACCGATAGATTATTTAAAGACGGACATCTAAATTCTCACGCCGATAGACTATCTAATTTTACTAAAATAACCAATATGTGATTTTACTTTCAAAATACGATTTTAAAGACAAATTTAGCCAAAAGAGTAATATGCTAAATTTGCATATTACTTAAATAATTCTTAAAAATTTACACTAATTTTAAAACTAAATTTATATTTGCCGTTGTATAATAATCTCATAATTTTCAGTAATACCAGAAAGGAGCAAAAATGGAAGAGATCGTAAAGACCACCTGTCCATATTGCGGTACGGGCTGCGGCATCGATCTTATCGTGCGAAACGGTAGAATCGCAGATGCCAAACCTAGTAAAGACCACCACGTAAACGACGGCGAGCTTTGCTTAAAAGGAATGTTCGGATGGGAGTTTGTAAACTCTCCTAAGCGCTTAAGCCGTCCGATGATGAGAAAGCTAAACGGCGTCTACGACAAGCACGGAGAGCTTGAAGAAGTGAGTTTTGAGGAGGTTTATGATTTCCTAGCGGATAAATTTAAATCCACCGTCGCAAAATACGGCCCAAGCTCGATCATGGGCTTTAGCTCCGCGCGCTCAAATAACGAAGACAACTACGTTTTCCAGAAATTTTTCCGCGCTCAGGGCAGTAACAACGTCGATCACTGTGCCCGTCTTTGACACGCTCCTACAGTGGCAGGTCTTGCCAGCACGCTAGGAAACGGAACGATGACTAATGATTTGGTCGAATTTGCGACCGATACGGACGTATTTTTACTCATCGGTACCAACACGAGCGAGTGCCACCCGATCATCGCTATGCAGATGCAGCGCGGTCTTCAGCGAGGCGCCAAGATGATCGTAGTAGATCCAAAGCGCACCGATATGGCTAAAAAAGCCGATATTTTCTTGCAAATCCCGATCGGAGCGAATATCAAAACGCTAAATACGATGATGCACGTAATCATCGCCGAAAATTTGCAAGACAGCGAATTTATCGAGAAGTACTCCGAGGGATTTGAATATCTAAAAGAAGCGGTTA
>CAURYE010000043.1:0-12108 GCA_963529235.1 uncultured Campylobacter sp. | reverse complement strand
AACGAAGTATAGGGCAAAAAGACGAGCCGCTAAAAAGGAGAAAATTTTGATTTTATTGATCGACAACTACGACAGTTTCGTATTTAACGTAGAGCAGTATCTACGCGAACTAACCGACGAAGAAGTGCGCTGCGTGCGCAACGACAAGATCACGCTAGACGAGATCCGCAGGCTAAATCCGAGCAAAATCGTATTAAGCCCGGGGCCAAAACACCCGCAAGATAGCGGCATTTGCCTAGAGATTTTAAAAAGCGACATCGCCGCGCCGATCCTTGGTATCTGCCTCGGACATCAGGCGATCGGACTCGTGCACGGCGCAAAGATCAAACGCCTAGAAAAGCCATATCACGGCAAAACCTCGCTCATAAAAGTTAGCCGCAAAGAGTCGCTGTTTACGGGACTGCCGGACGAATTTGAGGTTATGCGCTACCACTCGCTTTACGTGGATGAGCTACCGTCAAATTTAGAGACCACAGCCGTGAGCGAGGACGGTGTAGTGATGGCGCTTAGCGTGAGAGATAGGCCGATTTTCGGCATACAGTTTCACCCCGAGAGCTACTTCACGCAGTACGGCAAAAAAATCATCGAAAATTTCATAAACTACGAAGCCGCGCCTACAGCAGAAGTTACTAAAGAACCAAAGATCCGACCGCTAAAGCCGTTTCTAATCAAGCTTCAAGAAAACGAACGTCTGGACGACCGCGACTTTGAGCAAATTTGCGAAATCATCGCGAGCAAAGAGTACGAGATCACGCAGCTAGCGGCGCTTTTGGTGCTGATCAGCGAAAAAAGCCTCTATCCGCAAAGCCTAGCAAGCCTCGCCAAAAACATCCTAAAATACTCGCAAACATACCGCGATCCTTCGCTGATGATCGATCTTTGCGGCACGGGCGGCGACGGCTTTAAGACGATAAATATATCAACGACCGTCGCGTTTATCCTCGCAAGCCTTGGCGTCAAAGTCGCAAAGCACGGAAACAAAGCCGTTTCTAGCAAATCAGGCAGCTCGGACGTGCTGGAGATCCTGGGCGTAAAAAGCTCAAATTCGCTCCTGCGCCAACGCGAGCTGCTAAACGACAAAAATTTAGCCTTTTTCCACGCGCCGTTTTTCCATCCGCTAGTAGGCGAGGTGCGCGAAGTACGTCAGCGCCTAGGTATCCGCACGGTTTTTAACGTGCTGGGTCCGCTGCTAAATCCAAATTTGGCGCTCAAAAATCAGCTAGTAGGCGTCTATCATAAGCCCGTTTTGCGCCTATACGCCGAAACGCTGCAGCTACTTGGACGCGAGCGAGCGCTGGTCGTTCGCGGCGAGGACGGACTAGACGAGATAAGCCTATGTGATGAAACGCGCGTCGTGGAGCTACGAGGCGGCCAGATCAGCGAGTACAGCATCACGCCCGAGCAGTTTGGCTTCAGACGAGCGTTTCACAGCGAGATCGAGGGCGGCACGCCTGAGCAAAACGCCGAAGCGTTAAAGCAAATTTTAAAAGGCGAGCTGGACGGACCGAAATTTGACATCGTCGTGCTAAACGCGATGTTTGCGCTCTATGCCGCTGGCGTCGCTGATAGTCCAGCGCAGGCCAAAGAGGTCATCTTAGACGCGATAAAAAGCGGTAAAGTTTATCGCTACTTCGAGGACTACGTGCGAGGCGAAGCGTGAAAAAAAACACGAAAGAGGTTAAAATCGTCGAAAACCCTATCTTTTTAAAAGAACAGCTAATTAGCTATCTCGGCAACAAGCGCGCGATATTAAACGAAATTTTAAATGTGGTTTGTGAGATAAAGAGCGAATTAAAAAAACAAAAGATAAGTTTTGTAGACGTTTTTAGTGGCTCTGGCGTAGTTGCAAGAGCAGCCAAAGCACACTCGAGCCTCATTATTGCAAACGACCTAGAAGATTATTCGCGCGTGATAAACTCATGTTATCTTTCAAATTTCACGCCAGAGCTTAAAGATCAAATCGACCAAAATTTCGGGCAAATTTTAGAAAAATTTAATCCCTGCGAGAGTTTTATAAGCAAACTTTACGCCCCAAAAGACGACGCCAATATAAAACACGGCGAGAGAGTGTTTTACTCTCGCGAAAATGCACTAATAATCGGCGGTTTGCGCAAAGTAATAGAAGAAATAACGCCCGAGTTTAGGCATTTTTTTATAGCGCCTCTACTCAGCGAGGCAAGTATCCACTCAAATACGGGCGGCGTATTTAAAGGGTTTTACAAGGACAAGAACGGCATAGGAAAATTCGGCGGTAGCGGAGAAAATGCTCTAAATAGAATTTTAGGCAAAATTACCCTTCAAAAGCCCGTTTTTTCAAATTTTACGAGCGAATTTGAAGTTTATCAGCAAGATGCCTTAAAGCTAGCGGATATTTTATCACCTTTGGATATCGCTTACTTTGACCCTCCGTATAACCAGCACCCTTACGGTTCAAACTATTTTATGCTAAATTTAATCGCAAATTTTAAAGCTCCGGATCCTAAAAATTTAAGCGAGGTATCGGGCATACCAAACGACTGGAACCGCTCGAATTTTAATAAAAAAGCAAAAGCGGCGGACGAATTTTTTGCCTTATTGTCCAAATTCCCAGCTAAATATTTAGTCGTATCTTTTAATTCAGAAGGATTTATCAGTGAGGTGGAGTTTCTTTTAAATTTATCAAAAATCGGCAAAGTCATAAAACATGAAATCTGCTATCCAACTTACCGCGCAAGCAGAAATTTAAATAACAGGGCGCTTTACGTAACCGAATACATCTATATCGTAAAAAAGGTTTAAAGTGGCAAATAGTGATGATCTAAGGAAAAATGTAAATCAGCATAAACCTAAAAATACCGAGTCCAAATTTGACGACAAAAATATAGCGCAGGCCATGCAAAAAACTATTGATTATATAGAAAATAGATTTGGTCAAATTTCAAATTTTAACGGTTTTTACCTTGAATTTAGCGGAAGATTGTCATTAAAAGGAATGATGGAAAATATAAAAAACGGTAGCATCAGAAAACAGTTTGATACAACATGGGAAGACAATACTATCATGCCCGATGGAGGCTTTTTGATACTCAAAAAACTAGGCGACACAAAATATCAAAAACTCCTTCTAGCGGCAGAGGTTAAAAGGCAAGGCACAAATGATAAACGTGCCGAAGAAGGACTAAAAAAGCAAGCTAGGGGTAACGCCATAGAACGCCTAGGCAAAAATTTAATCGGCATAAGGGCTATGATGAACCACGAAGACATAACGCCTTTCGTATGCTTTGGTAGTGGTGATGATTTTAACGAAAGCGATACTAGCACAAAAAACGTATTTTCAAAACTTAGCACAATGAACGAATTTTACTACCTCAACAAAACTTATATTTTTAAGCTAGACGGTAACAGCGAGCACAATAAATTTTCTCCCGTAAGTATGTATTTTCGCAAAGAGGAGTGGAGCGCAGACGAGATGTTTGAAATAATGAAAGAGATCGCAGAGACTAGTTTGCGATATTATATTTTTTAGGCGAAAAATGAGCGTTGTAATTAAAATTTGCGGTATCAAAACTCCTGCGGAGGCGCGCGACGTAGCAAGTTTGGACGTTGATTTTTTGGGCGCGATATTTGCTAAAAGCAAACGACAGGTGAGCGCCCAAACGGCGCGCGAGATAGCGAACATCGCGCACGCGGCGGAAAAAAAATGCGTCGGCGTTTTTGCCGGGCAAAGCGACTGCGAGATAATGGAAATCTGCGAATTTGTCCCGCTTGACGCGGCGCAGATCCACGGCGAGGTTGGCTCAAATTTGTACGCAAATTTAAAGGCGATGGGGCTAGAGGTTTGGCGCGTTTATAGCGTGCTAGACGTGCTGCCCGCCGTCGATACCGCGCTTTGCGATATGCCGCTTTTTGACTGCAAGGGGCAAAACGCCGGCGGCAACGGCATCAGCTTTGATTGGGAAATTTTGCGTGAGGTCAAATTTGACTTCGGTATGGCGGGCGGTATCGGCGAGCATAACGCGCGCGAAGCGATCAAATTTAACCCGCGAGTGCTTGACCTAAACTCAAAAGTCGAGGATGAAAACGGTATAAAATCGGCCGACAAAATAAAGAAAATTTTGGAGCTCTTAAAGGCGTAAATTTGCTTGCGGCGAAGGCAAATTTACGGCCTTTGCCGCCTTGCCTAAATAAAATATCGCTTGTTTTAAATTTACTCATTTTGCCAGCTTACCGACTATTGCTACTATACCGAACCCAAAATAAGCCTAATAAAAACTTAAAATGATAAAATAGAACGAAAATTTAAAGGATACCGATGAACACTAAAGCATATTTCGGCAAATTCGGCGGACAGTTTGTGCCGGAAACCGTTATGTTCGCGCTAGACGAGCTCGAGGCTGCTTACGAGCGTATCGCAAAAACGGCTGAATTTGAGGCCGAGTTAGACGACCTACTAAAAAACTACGTCGGGCGCCCAAGCCCGCTATATCACGCAAAACGCCTTAGCTCGCACTACGGGCATGAAATTTACCTCAAACGCGAGGATCTAAACCACACCGGCGCGCATAAGATAAATAACGCCCTAGCCCAGGCGCTTCTAGCCAAAAAAATGGGCAAAAAGAAGGTCTTAGCCGAGACGGGCGCGGGTCAGCACGGCGTGGCGACTGCGACCGCGGCAGCATTGCTCGGCCTTGAATGCGACGTATATATGGGCGCGACCGATGTAGAGCGCCAGCAGCTAAACGCATTTCGCATGCAGCTTTTAGGCGCCCGGGTCGTGAGCGTAGAAGAGGGTCTAAAAACTCTAAAAGAGGCCACCACCGCAGCTATCCAAGCGTGGGTGAACGAGATAGAAAGCGCCTTTTACGTCATCGGCTCAGCGGTCGGCCCGCACCCCTATCCTAGGATCGTGCGCGACTTCCAGAGTATCATCGGCCGCGAGACCAAGGCGCAGCTAAAAGAATACGGCGTGCATCCGGACTACGTCATCGCCTGCGTCGGCGGCGGCAGCAACGCGATCGGTATCTTTAGCGCGTTTTTGGACGACGCGGACGTAAATTTGATCGGAGTCGAGGCCGCAGGGTTAGGCGCACACACGCCCTATCACGCCGCAACGCTAACCAAGGGGCGCGCAGGCATCATTCACGGCATGAAAACGATCGTTTTACAAGACGAATACGGCATGATCGAGCCCGTGCATAGCATCTCGGCGGGACTTGATTATCCGGGCGTAGGCCCCGAGCATGCGCACCTGCACGAGAGCAAACGAGCCGCCTACTACGGCGTCACCGACGACGAGTGCATAAACGCGCTATATCTAACCAGCCGCCTAGAGGGCATCATCCCTGCGATCGAGAGCTCGCACGCGTTAGCGTATCTAGAAAAGCTATGTCCAAATTTGACGAAAAAAAGCGTCATCGTCGTAAACGTCTCGGGACGCGGCGACAAAGACATAAATACCGTGATGAGCTACGAGAAAGGAAAAATTTATGGCTAAGGTAAAAGACGCGTTCGCGGGCAAAAAAGCAAACATCGGCTATGTCGTGGCGGGCTATCCTAGCGCCAAAGCGACGAAGGAATTTTTATTAAATTTAGACGGCAGCTGCCTGGATCTACTAGAGCTTGGCATCCCCTACTCCGATCCGCTCGCAGACGGTAAGCTCATCGCACAGGCTAGCTTTGAAACCGCCGCAAAGGGTGTAAACACAGGCGCGATATTTGCCATGCTTGAAGAGTGCAAAGGCAAGATAAATAAACCGATCGTTTTTCTCGTGTATTTTAACATCGTGTTTGCTTACGGCGTAGAGAGATTTATCGCCCGCTCAAAAGAGGTTGGTATCGCGGGCTTCATCATCCCCGATCTGCCGTTTGAGGAGAGCGAGGAGGTAGCGGGACTGTGCGCTAAATTTGACCTTGATCTCATTCCACTAATCAGCGTCACCTCGCAAAACCGAGCGGATAAAATTTTAAAATTCGGCTCAGGCTTTATCTATGCGCTCGGCGCTATCGGCGTGAGCGGATCGCAGCGAGCCAGCGAGGAGAGACTAAAAGCGCTCGTAGAGGGTCTAAAAAAAAGAAGCGATCTGCCTGTCGCGGTGGGCTTTGGCGTGAAAAATAAAAACGATGCGGACGAGGTAAAAACATATGCCGACGGCGCGATAATCGGCACCGAGATAGTAAAGCTCACGGCCAAATTTGAAGGCGAAGAGCTGATAAAGCAAATCAATAAACTTTTTTAAATTTAGCCGCGTTTGCGTTAAATTTAAGTATAATCAAAAAATTTCGTTTAAAGGATGACGCGATGATGGACGTTGCGGAGCTTGGGATCAAGCATCTGTGCGAGGATACTCTAGGCTACAAGGTAGAGAGCGCAAAGAGTGCGGAAGGCGAATTTTACGGCTCGAGCTTGCCGATTTTTAAGGGCAAAGAGGAGTTTCACTTTTATCTTTATTTTAAAAAAGATACGCTAAATCGCTTTGCTAGCGTGCTCCTTGGCGTCGATAAACTAGCCGAAGACGAGCTAAGCGACATCTGTAAAGAAGTGGCCAATCTCGCAATCGGCTACGCCAAAAATCTACTAAACGAACGCGAAGCAAACGCCTATAAACTAGGCACTCCGGAGTATCTAGGTAGGACGAGCTTTCACGTCAAACTAGACGATAAACGCGTCTATAAAATCAAAAATAGAACATTTCAAATAGGATATAAAAAGGGATGAGCGAAGAACTACAAGAAGTATCCGCCGTAGAAACGGCGCTGCAAGGGGTTCAGGAGATGTTGCAAGAGCGCGGCGGGCTTTTTAAAAGCTACGACGAGCTGATGGATATCGGCGTGGATTTTATCTCGGAGCTCGGCACCACGACCATTAGCGTAAAACAGCTTTTAAAGCTTGAAGTAGGCTCTGTAATCGATCTAGAAAAGCCTGCCGGCGAGAGCGTGGAGCTTTTTATAAACAACCGAATTTTCGGTAAGGGCGAAGTTATGGTTTACGAAAAAAACCTCGCCATCAGGATAAATGAAATCCTAGACTCAAAATCAGTCATCCAGTACTTTAAACGAGAGCAATTATGAGGATTTTTGCCGCGCTTTTGCTGTTTTTCGCCGCGCTTTGGGGGTCGAATTTATCTACTTACAACATTTATGAGCGTAGCGACCGCGTCGATATCATGCTTAGTTTTGACGCGCCTTATAGCGGGACTATCCTGCAAGAGCGCAAAGACGGCGCGATAACCCTACTCTTTAAAGACCTGCAAAACGATCAGAGCATCGAAAAAAGCGTAAACTCAAGCATATTGCAAGAGCTTTTGTTTGAATCCAGAGGGCAAAATTTAGCCCTCGTGATAAAGAGTGCGGCCGAGGTGTCCGTTAGCGCGTCAAAGACCACCGACGGGTTTGGCCTGCGCGTGCGAGTAACGCCCCAAGCTACGACAAATTCGCCCGCCACAACCGCCATATCCTCGCAAGAAACTAAAGAAAATATAACCGAAGCGTCAAATTTATCCGGCGAGCAAAACGGCTCAAATTTGAGCGCGTCCGCTCAAAGCCCGGGCTTAAATTTAGCCCCGCAAAGCGGCGACGTAAATTTTATGACGCAGAGTATGAGCGATATGGTGGATTATAGATACTATTCCGTTTTGGGCGTTTTGGCACTACTTTTACTCGCGCTTTTATTCATCAAAACAAAACTAAAAAACAAGCAAAACACATTTAAAACAAAGCAAAAAAACGACTGGTTTGAAAAGGTAAAAAAAGACGAAGAGGTGGAGATAATCTACGAAAAACCGCTTGACGGCATCAATAAAGTCGTGCTTTTTCAGCACCTTGACAGACGCTATCTAGTGCTAACGGGCGCTTCAAACGTACTTTTAGATAAATTCGGCGAAGAAAAGATGACTAGCGAGCAGGACTTCCAGAGCTTTTTTGAAGAAAATCAGAAAAAACTAAACGCCTACATAGAAAACCGCCAACCTCTGGACGCATATAAAGATAAGGCGAGTATAGACTAAATTTCGTCTAGTGCCTATAAAATTTGATGAAATTTAGCGCATATTTCATCAAATTCTTCCTTCAAATTTCACGCAAAACAGATCGCAAAAGTATCCGGTTTAGTCATCTTTTTGATATTTTCCTTTGCCATAAACTGCTCCTTAGCGCCGTAAATTTGCAAAGTGTGATTGATAAACTCAAACTCAAGCTTTTTGTGCGCGCGGTTTACGTCTAGGTTTTTGGCTAAAGCCAAGATAAAGCTTAACCAGCGCACGACGCTTTCGCTAGGCAGCAGATCTTTAAACCGTTCAAATTCGCTCGAGCTTTTTTTGCCGTTTTGAGCGATGATTGCTGCTATGAGACATTTTTGCGCATGCGAAAAGCCGTAGTTTAGCGCGTTTAACACGAAAAACGCCGAGCTGGCGTGCTCGCCGTAAAATCCCAAGCACTGCGCCACGTCATGTAGCTTAGCCGCGACCGCCAGCTCGCTCTCGTATCGCCCGCCAAGCTCATGTAGCGGCTCTAGCGCGGCAAAAATATCTTTAGCGTATTTTACGATAGTTTTGTTCTCGCTAAGTAAAAATCTATCCTGCAAACTCCTCACGCTCGGGTTAAAATTAGGCGGAAATTTGCGCGTCGGACGCAAAATATCGCTTAAAAATACGCCCTCTCTAAAGCCCGCTCCGCTAGTATAGATATTTTGCGCGCCTAAAGCCTCGGCCGCGCTTAAAAAGATGAGCGCACCCTCTCTAATCGTATCGAAGCGATCTTTTTTGATACCGAATTTCCCAAGCTCCAGCACGCTTGCTTGCGAGATACTCTCGATAAAGTTCTTGTGATTTTGGAGTTTATAAGCAAAATTATGCACCGTTTTTAGAGGATAGTTTTGCGCCGACATTATCGCTGAAGATATCGCGCGCAGGCTGCCGCCGATGGCGACTAGGTTTTTGCTTTTGAAATTTTTAGGCAAGCTTTTTAGTGCGTCTTTGATAAACGGCTGCGCGGCGCTTAGATTTTTTTTATCGAAAAATAGCTCCTTTAGCCGCACCGTGCCTAAATTTAAAGATGCAACGTCTATTATCTTACCGCCGCTAACAAGCGCTAGCTCGGCAGAGCCTCCGCCGATATCAAGCGTGACGAACTCCTCTAGCGGCTCGAGCAAATTTAGCGCCGCCACGCCGCCGTAAACCGCCTCGTCTTTGCCGCTAACGACCTTTAAATTTAGTCCTAGCTCGCGGCGCACGAGCGATATTAGCTCGCCCGCATTTGGCGCGTCGCGCAGAGCCGAGGTGCCCATAGCAAAGATTTTTGCGCATTTGTAGGCCTTGGCGATATTTTTAAATTCGCTAAAAGCCTCAAAAGCCTTTTGCATAGACCTCTCGCCGATCGCGCCGCCGTTTTCGTAAGCACCCTCGCCTAGGCGCACCTTCATCTTAAACTCGCCCACGACGCTAAAAGCATAACGCGAGCTTTTGTCAAATATTACCATTCGCATCGAATTTGAGCCTAAGTCTATGACGGCGGTTCGTTTTGCCATTTATCTGCCTTTGTTTGTTTTATTTATCGGTAGCCGCAAGCTCGAGACGGCGCCGCTACGGCCGTCCGTACGGTTTTTGATAGATACGGTTCCGCCTAGAGCCTGAGCCGCGCCCTTGGCCAAAAATAGCCCGAGTCCAGCTCCGCTTTTATCGCCGAAGCGCTTAAACGGCGCAAAAAGATCCTTGCTCTCGTCGATGCCGCAGCCCTCGTCTACGACCTCGATCGTAAACTCGCCGTCGTTTAGGAAAGATTGTAGCGTAACGACCGAGCCGGCGGGGGAAAATTTGATCGCATTTTGAACGAAATTTTGGATAACATGCGTCAAAAGCGTCGTTTGAAGCGTCATTTTTAGGCTAGAGGGCGCAAACTGGGTCGCTATATCCTTGCCCTCGCCGCGGGCTAAAATTTTAAAATTATTCGCCGACTGCTTCAAAAACTCGATGACGTCGGTAGGTACGGCCTCCTCAAACTGTGCGCCCTCCTGCCGCCCGATTTCTAAAATAGACCCGATCATTTTATTCATCTGATCGATGGCTTCGTTGTTATTTTTGAGAGTTTCTATATATTTTTCGCTCTCGCGCGGCTTTATTAGCGTGACTTCGTTTTTGGTTTTCATTACCGCAAGCGGCGTTTTTAACTCGTGCGCGACGCCGACGAATAGCTCCTTTTGATAAAGTACGAAAGTCTGAATCCGCTCGATTAAGCGGTTTAAGCTTTTGCCTAGCGGCTTAAACTCCGGCGGTAGCTCCTCAAGGCTGATCGCCTGCAAAAATCTCTCGTTTAAATTCGTCATTTTTTTGCTTAAAATTTTAATCGGCACCAGTAGCATACGCGACAAAAATAGCGCATAAAAAAGCACCAGCAAAATAGAAGTGGCGTTTATGACGATGATATCGATTAAAATTTGATCTATGAGCTTGCTTTGCTGCGTAGTTTCTTTAGTTAGCGCGATGCTATCATCCTGAGTATAGGGATAAAACAGGGTCAGATAGCTCTTTTTACCCAGGCTCTCGGTTATAAAATAAGGCGCTTTTGTCTCGCCTTTTACAAGCTTAACGCGCGTAGGACTATCGTTTAGCGTGGAATACTCGAAAGGATTTTCAAGTCTAGCTAAATTTGCGCTCGTAGATAAAATTTTAGCTTCGTAAGCGAGTGATTGGGAGATATTTTCGTAAATCGTAACCTTGATATACTGATATAAAAGGACGGAGATGATGAGAATTAGCATCGTAGAAGCCGATGCTAATTGCGCTATAAACCTAAGTCTTAGGCTTTTTTGGGAAAGCAAAATCTATACCCGCGTCTTCTGACCGTCTCGATAGTCGAGATGTTTAGCGGCTTATCCATTTTTTGGCGAATTTGATTTATCGCTACTTCGATGACGTTTGGAGTTACTAGCTCAGGCTCCTCCCAGATCGCATCTAGCAGCTGCTCTTTGCTAACGATCTGGTCGCTGTGACGCGCAAGGTGAGTTAATACTTCAAACGGTTTGCCTTTTAGTTCGATATCTTGGCCTAGATAGGTGATTTTTTCTTCGTCAGGATCGATGATTAGATCGTCTATCTTGATGACGTTAGTACCGCCAAAACGCAAACGAGCCTCGATCCTGGCGACTAATACGTCAAAATCAAACGGCTTTTTGATGTAATCGTCCGCGCCGATTCTAAAGGCTTTTACTTCGCTTTCTTTATCGTCTTTTGCCGATATTACGACGACGGCAGTGCGCGGAGATTTATGTTTTATGATGTTGATTAGGTCCACGCCGTCTCCGTCAGGTAGCATCCAGTCGGTTAAAACCAAGTCGTAATTTCTAATACCGATATAATACTCGGCATCCTTGAAATTCTCCGAGCTGTCGGTTTGATAACCAAACTCCTGCAAGCCCTCGGCGATGGTTTTGTTTAGAGTTACCTCGTCTTCAACTATTAAAATTCTCATTTTTTTCCTTCTATGAAATTTGACGCGATTGTATCATAAATTAAGCGAAATTTCAAGATACTTTAAAAAAAATTTAATATTTAAACTCAGCCCTTGCGCCTACCGTAGCATTTTTGACGATCTCGATTTTTAAAATTTCCATTTTTAAAAAGCTAAGCGAGCTAAATTTTTCCTTCAACTTTTTTGCGCAAATTTCAAGCGAGCTCTCCACGGTGCCAAATTTCTCCCGCGCGTAAATTTCCTCGATAAAATTTATCATTTCCACGTAGTCTATAAACTCGCTGCTCTCAAATTCCGCGCTTACCCTTACCTTCTGCGGCATCACGCGCTCAAAATCAAGCAGCCCGATGATCGTGCTAAATTCGTAATCTCTGATGATCGTCGTCAAATGACGCGCTTTTCTTGCCCGGTTATCAGGCGTTTGATGTTTGGCAGGTGCTTGTAAACGACCAAAAACGCGATCAAAAATATCGGCGCATAGGAGTCGATGTCTGGAATCTGCGGCTGCAACGCGAAAGTCGCTACGATAAACGCCGCAAGCGCGGCTAGCGAGGCAAGCGATGAGATTTTAAGCAGCCTGCCCACGACAAACCAAACCCCAAGCGCGATAGCAATCTCAAGCGGCAAAAAGACCGCCAAAACGCCAGCTCCCGTGGCTATGCCCTTGCC
>CAURYE010000042.1:0-14504 GCA_963529235.1 uncultured Campylobacter sp. | reverse complement strand
GCGCTAGTGCCGATGATTTTTGCACCGGCTATGCTTAGGCGTTTGGCGAATTTTAATACCTAAGAAGCTGATATCTCAAGATCTTAAAACCTTAAATACTCGACTTATATCGTCATTTTTGCTTAAGCTAAGTCTTACGATACTATTTTCCAGTGCAATGAGTGCATGAGGAATGTTTGGATCAAGCGTAACCATATCAAGCGCATTCATTGTTGTGGAATCTTTACCGACGCTAAAATCTATTTTTCCGCTTAAAACTTGAACCATTATCGCTCCAGGCGCCTTATGCTCTTTCATTTCAGCGCCTTTTTCTAAATTTATACGTATCTCTTTGCTATGTGGACCATCAAAAAGCTTAGCGATGGTGACACCGTCAAATATACTATTTTGCCATACTATCTTTTCCATTTACAACCTTTATTATAAAATAATAATACCATTGTAACTCTAAATTTAGGCAAAAGGATTGATTTTAATTAAGCGATTTTTGAAATTTAAGAAAATAGGTAGGGAGCAAAAGCCTAAAAATAGACTTTTGCAGGAAGTAAAATTACTTTTTAAGCTCTTTAATGCGAGCGGCTTTACCGCGTCTATCGCGTAGATAAAATAGCTTAGCGCGGCGTACGCGACCCTGTCTTAGAACGGTTATACTCTCTAGGCTCTCGCTATAGATAGGGAAAATTCTCTCTACGCCTACGCTGTTTGCACCGATCTTTCTAATAATAAACGTTTCGCCTGTTCCGCTACCGCGTCTTGCTATGCAGATACCTTCGAAATTTTGAATTCTGGTTTTATCGCCCTCTTTAATGCGGATAGCTATACGCAAAGTATCTCCAGCGCGAAAATCAGGTATAGACTTTTGAGCTATTTGAGTTTGTTCAAATGCCTCGATATACTTATTTCTCATGTTTTTTCCTTAGTCGGCGACTCAAATTTTCGGTATAAATCCGGACGAAAAAACCTAGTTTTTAAGAACGCCATATTATTTTTCAAAGCTCTAATTTTAGCATGGTCTCCCTTTAAAAACGCTGAAACCACTCCAGAACCTTTGTAATCACTTGGTTTTGTAAAAGAGGGGGCTTCGAGCAAATGGCCTTCAAAACTCTCAACTTCAAGACTTTGATTATTTCCTAAAACGCCGTCGATATTGCGAGAAATCGCATCGGCAATGCAAAGCGCGCCCAGTTCCCCTCCAGTCATCACAAAATCGCCTATGCAAAAAATCTCGTCCGCGTATTTTTCTATTATGCGCTCGTCTATACCTTCATATCTACCGCAAACTAGACAGATGTGTTCTTTTTTTGCTAGACGCCTAGCATCGTTTTGAGTAAATTTTTTTCCGGCAGGCGCGAGAAAAATAGTATGGATTCTTGGCTCATTTTTCAATAAAAAATTTAAAGTATCATCAAGAGGCTGACATGTCATGAGTAAACCCGCACCGCCGCCAACCATATAATCATCTACCTTTTTATGCTTATCGGTGCTAAAATCTCGAGGATTTAAAAAATCAATAAAGATAAGATTTTCCTTTACGGCACGGCCTAAAATACTATCTTGAAAATAGGGTAGCACAAGGCTTTCAAAAAGCGTAACAAAGGTAAATTTCATCAGGAATTTTCTAAAATCAAGATAGTATTCTTGGTATAGATTTTTTTATTTTCTACATCGACTTTTTCTACATAAATGTCGATGTATGGAATATAAAAACTTTTTTCCAACCCTTTGGTGATTAAATTTTCATCGGTTTTTACCAGAAATAGATGATTTGCCCCGACTGCATCTATATCCTCTACCTCGCCCAGCCTTTGGTTATTCTCGTAAATTTCGCAACCGATGATATCAAAATAGAAAAATTCGCCTTTTTTTAGTTTACAATTTTTTCTAGTTTCTTCTTTTGTAGTGTAAATTATTTTGTTCGTGAGAGTTTTTGCACTATCTACATCCTCAAAACCATAAAAAACAATCGTATCATTTGCGCAGTTGTAGTTCTTGACGATCAGTTTACTGCCATCCGTATCATAAAAAACGGTATTTTTCTTAAACTGATCAGGGAAATCACCTCTATTATGAAGCCTGACAAAACCTTTTAATCCTACGGTTTTCCCAAGCAATGCGACTTCTACAAATTCACTCAAGGTGTTTTACCGTAACGCGGTATGAAGTAGTATCTTTAGCTTTATAGCCGACAATAACGGTTTTTATCGCATTTATTGTTCTGCCGTCTTTACCGATTAGTTTACCGGTATCAACCTTGTCGGCATATATTACTAGTTCGGTAAAATCATCGTCAAGCTTAACTCGTTCAAGTTTCACTTTTTCCGGGAAATCGGCGATGAGTTTAGCGTATTCGAGTAAAAAATTTTCTACCATTTTTTAAATTATTTGCTAGTTATTTTTGCAACCCTATCGCTAAGTTTTGCACCGACGCCTTTCCAATAAGCCAAGCGCTCAGCGTCAAATTTTACTACCTCAGGCTCAATCATAGGATTGTAGTAGCCGATCGACTCTATCCAGCCGCCGTCTCTTCTTTTTCTGCTATCCGTTACGACTATACGATAAAAAGGTTTTTTCTTGCGTCCCATTCTCGTTAGTCTTACTACTGTTGCCATTATATTTCTCCTTTTGTTTTTTTAAATAGGCTTAAATTTAGCCACGCTCGTAGCCAAATTTAAGCCCTTTAATTAGGGCGAGAGTTTTTAGCTTGGTTTAGTAAATTTCCAAGCCCTTTTAGACCTTCTTTACCAGAAAACCTCTTTGCTATTTTTGATGCACTTTCAAACTGCTTCAAAAAGCGATTTACTTCTACTTGAGATAGTCCAGATCCCGCAGCCAAACGCCTTTTCCGGCTATTGTTTAGCAAATCAGGATTCTCGCGTTCTTTTTGCGTCATCGAATTTATCATAGCTTTGATATGTAAAATTTCCTTCGAGTTATCAAGGTCGATATCTTTTATCTGATTTGCCACGCTTGATAGCCCTGGTATCATACTGATTAAGCTTTTCATATTTCCGAGCTTTTTGACGCTTTCCATTTGCGATAAAAAGTCGTTAAAGTTAAACTGCCCTTTTTTGATTTTCTTGTTTATTCTTTTTGCTTCTTTCTCGTCTATCACGGCGCTAGTTTTTTCAACCAACGTTGCCAAGTCGCCCTCGCCCATTATGCGGCTTACGATACGCTCGGGAATAAAGCTCTCCATATCGCCGACTTTTTCGCCGATACCTACGAATCTAAGCGGTATATTTAGCTGCTTGGCTATGCCGATAGCTACGCCGCCTTTGCTGTCTGAGTCAAATTTACTTAGCACCACGCCACTTATTTTTAGCGCATCGTTAAACGTGCTCGCAGTTTTTACGCCGTCTTGTCCGCTCATAGCATCGGCTACGTAAAAAATTTCATGCGGCTCAAGCACAGACTTGATATCTTTTATCTGCTTCATCAAAGCTTCGTCTATAGCTAGACGTCCCGCCGTATCAACCAAAAGTACGTCGTAAAGCCCGCTTTTTGCTTTATCTAGCGCTTGTTTGGCTACGTTTAGCGGATCGGTTTCGTTTTCTATACTAAAAAGCTCTATCTCGTTTGCTTCGCAAAGCTGACGAAGCTGCTCTACGGCCGCCAAACGTTGCAAATCGCACGCCGCGACCAAAACCTTTTTCTTTCTAAGTTTTAGATAATTAGCTAGCTTTATCGTCGTAGTAGTTTTTCCGCTACCTTGCAAGCCCGCCATCAGCACGATCGTAGGAGCTACTGGCGCAAATACAAAGCCCTGGTTGCCCGGTGCGGTTAAAACCTTCGTTAAATTTGACTTTATAGCGTCTAAAAATTGCTTTTGGCCTATCCCGCTTTGCTTTAGATCAGCCTCTATGAGAGCTAGCAATTCTTTGGTAACTTTGTGATGAACGTCGGCTTTTAGTAGTGCTTTTTTAAGCACGTCAAGCGCGTTATTTAGCGCTTTTTCATCGTCTACGAAACGAATTTTACTAACGGCTAAACGAAACGACTCGCTGATTTGTTCAAACACATTCTACCTTTTATTTACATTTATAGCTAAAGCGCGTATTTTATTAAATTTAAGCTTTATCGCTCTTTAAATCTCAAAATTTCTTGAAATTTCAAAACCGAGCCTGTTAAAATCGCTGCTCAAATTTGAGCTAAATTTATATCCTAAAAGTTCGATTTTATAAGCGTGCAGATACATTCTCGCGGATTTATTTTTAGCGTATTTTTCATCGCCGACGATTCCATATCCCGCGTGATTTAGATGCACTCTGATTTGGTGAGTTCTGCCGGTTTTTATCTCGACTTTTACGAGACTTTTTTTGCCTGCGACCATAACCGGCATCACGTGCGAAAACGCCTCTTTGCCGTTTGGCGAGATTTTAGAAAACGCTCCGCCTCTGTTTTTTAGCGTGATTATTGGTTCGTTTACGCTAAATTCCTCGCTCACGATACCCTTGACCGCTGCGACATACTCTTTTTTTACGCGGCAGTTTTTAAACTCCTCGATCGCTTTTTTTTGAAATTCCTCGTTTTTCACGAGTAAAAGTACGCCGCTAGTTTCCTTATCGAGTCTGTGAAGCAGAGGAAATTTATAAGTTTCGCTCACTTTTTCCGAGGTTAAAAATGCCGGTTTATCAATCGCGATCAAATTTTCATCCTCAAAAATCACGCTTGGACGCGGCAGCTTTTGCACGTTAAATTTAGTCGCCGCACTCATCATCGCACGCGCCACGGCGATCCTCTGACCTTTGGCACTAACTAACCCAGCGTCAATTAGCTCCTTTGCCTCGTTGTTTGAGATGCCTTCCTGGATCGCCAGCAGTTTATAGGCTTTTTCTTCTTTCATAAATTTTCCTCAATATCTTTTAAAATCTCGCTCACATCGCCTTTGGCGACGATTTTTGCCTTTGGTAAATCTTGCCGTAAAAGCACATTTATCTCGTCCACTTTTGCAAATTTTATACCATCAACCGCGCTATACAGGGCTTTTTGGTTAAATATGAACTCCCCACTTATCACCGCGTTTTCAAACTGCGCCGCCTCGATCGGATTGTGTCCGCCCACGTTTGGCACGAAGCTACCGCCTAGCACGACAACATCGCTAAATTTATAAATATTTACCAGCTCGCCCATCGCATCGACTAGCACGCACTGCGCGTCAAAGTTTTTCGTCTCGCTAAATTTAGCAAAACTAAGTCCGTTTTTTACGGCAAATTTAACCAAAATCTCGCCCGCTTCGCCAAACCTCTCCGGATGGCGCGGCACGAGTATCAACTTATCGTTTGAGCCCAAATTTAACTCGCGCAAAATCAACTCCTCCTCGCCCGCATGAGTGCTTGCTAGCACGATCACGCGCTCTTTTGGTTTGGCGTAAATTTTACTTGGGCTTGACAAAAAGGCTGATTTTATATTGCCGCTAACGACGATATTTTTAGCGCCGAGCCGTTGTAGACGCTGTTTATCTAGATCGCTTTGGGCGTAAATTTTATCTATAAATTTAAACAAATATCCATAAAAAAAGCTAAATTTTAGATAGCTTTTGTAGCTCCTATCGGAAATCCTAGCGTTTATCAAAATAACGCGCGAGCCTTTAAATTTAGCCCAAAAAACAAGCCCCAGCCAAAGCTCGGCCTCAAAAATAACCGTTATTTTAGCAGGCTTTAGCCAAAACGGTAAAAATATCTCAAACGGCAAAAAGCGCGTATTTTGCGTGATTTTCTTCGCCTCGTCAAATCCCGTTTTGGTTACGACAGAGACTGCGGCCGCGTCTTTAAATCTACTAACTAGCGGCGCAATAGAACGCACCTCGCCGAAACTGCACGCGTGAAAATGCACGCGCGAGGCGTCAAATTTGGGATTTTTAAACAAAAAAAATCTAGCGGGGATCGAGGCTCTGTACTTTTTCTTAAAAGCTAAAATCGCAAGCGGTAAAGCCCCCAAGGCAAACGCCGCGAGGACTAAAACGTAATAAATTATTATCAAATTTAAAGGCTAATTCGCCGCTTCTTTGTATAAAATTCGGCCGCAATGAGGGCAGGTCACGATGTCTTCACCCTTGATGACGGCAGAATAAGTCTTGTCGTTTATCTGCATAAAGCAGCCGTAGCAGGCCTGCTTTTTGACCGGCACGACGGCGGTGTTGTGCGCCCATTTGCGGATTTTTTCGTAAAAGGTCAAGATTTTTTGATTCATCTCGCCGACTAGCTTATTTTTCTTAGCGTATATTTCATTTCTTTGCTGCTCGATAGCGCCGACCTCGGCCGAGATTTCGCTCTCGATTTTGGTCAAATTTTTGCCTAGTTCCGCAGCCTTTGCCTCAAGCTCGCTTTTTAGCGCATTTTTGCTGTCTATGATTTTTTCTAGTCTTTCGACCTCTTCGTTTGCAGCTTCTAGCTGTTCTTTAGCTAGCTCGTCTTCTAGTTGAAGCGCTTTTATCTCTTTTTCTGTTTTTGCCGCGCCGCTTTTTTTAGCGACGTCTTTTATCTTCGCGCTAAATTCGGCTATGTGCGCGTTTGTTTGAGATTTTTGATTTTTTAGCTCGGTCACGCTCGTAGCCGCTTCCTCGATCTGCGCTAAAATCGCCGCCTGCTCGTCCTTAGTCGCTTTTAAAACGCTTTGAACCTTCTCAAGGCGCGGGGTAAAATCGTCGATATCTTTATCGATGTTTGAGAGCTCGACTAGCTGTTCTAAATATTTATTCATCTTTTTCCTTTAACTGTATGAAAACGGGTTTTTTGAGTTGGATATTATAGTAGGAATCGGCAAAATTTGCAAATATTTTGCAAGCGACTCCCCAAAATACCGCTCGCTCTCGAAGTGCCCGATGTCTAGCATAGTGAGATTATTTTGCGCGGCGCTCATGGCTTGGTGATACTTTAGGTCGCCCGTTAAAAACAAGTCCGCTTTAACGCTATCAATCAAATCTCCACCGCTTCCCGTACAAAACGCAAGACGCTTTACCTGCGCATTGGGGTCAAATTTTCGCCCTTTGCAAACTCTTAAATGGCTTAAATTTAGCTTTGTTTTTACTCTCTCGCAAAGCTCGTCAAAGCTCAAATTTACGTCCGCATAAAGCAAAAATCCGTCGCGCTCCTTTGGCGTAAATCCCAAAATTTCGCTTAGCACGTACTCGTTTAGATGGCTTAGATCATAGTTCGTGTGCATCGCGATCAGGCTTAAATTTTTAGCCATCATCTTTGCGATTAGGCTACTTGGATATTTGTCCAAATTTAACGATTTTAGCCCCTTAAAAATGAGCGGATGATGCGTAATGATAAGCGAATTTGGCTGCGCTTCGTCTAAAAGCTCGTCGTCGACGTCAAGGCTAAGGTAAACGCGCTCCGCGCTCGCCTCAAATGAGCCCACGAGCAGTCCGCTGTTATCCCACTCCTCTTGACTCGCAAACGGGCTAATCTCGTCTAAAATTTTATAAATTTCACCGATTTTCATCAAATTTTATTCGCCCTTCGCGCCCTTTTGGACAGCGGCGTCGATACTAGCTTTATACGTCAGCGCGCACTCTTTGGCTAGCTCGCGGATTTTTAGGATGTAGTCTTGCCTTTGCGTTACGCTGATAGCTCCGCGCGCGTCAAGGACGTTAAAAGTATGCGCCGCAAGCATGCAATAATCATACGCAGGCAGCGAAATTTTAGCCTCCAAGCAGCGTTTGCACTCGCCGAATGCGTTTTCAAACTGGCGAAACAGCATATCTACGTCCGCGACCTCGAAATTATATTTGCTCCACTCAAATTCGCCCTGCTTATGCACGTCGGCGTAGGTCACGATGTTGCCGCCCCTATCGTCCCAAACTATATCATAGACGCTATTTACGTCCTGCAGATACATCGCAAGGCGCTCAAGTCCGTAGGTGATCTCAGCCGAAACCAGCTCGCACGCGATGCCGCCAACTTGCTGAAAATAGGTAAACTGCGTTACTTCCATGCCATCTAGCCAGACCTCCCAGCCTAACCCCCAAGCTCCTAGCGTCGGGCTTTCCCAGTTATCCTCGACAAAGCGAATATCGTGATTTTTCAAATTTAACCCGAGCTTTTCAAGGCTTTTTAGATAAAGCTCTTGCACGTTTTCCGGGCTTGGTTTTATAAGCACCTGAAACTGATAATAAGCGCCCAGGCGGTTTGGGTTTTCGCCGTATCTACCGTCTGTCGGGCGGCGAGAAGGTGCTACGTACGCCGTTGCCCACGGCTTTGGCCCGAGGCTCCTTAAAAAAGTCGCCTGATGATAGGTGCCCGCACCCGCTGGCATATCGTATGGCTGCAGTATCACGCAACCCTGCTCGCGCCAGTAGTTTTGCAACGTCAAAATAATCTCTGAAAACGTCATTTTTTACCTTTTATTTTATTGATATGTAAATTTCTATTTTTTCGTTTAAATATTTCTCAAAGTCCGTTTCGTAGGCTCTTTTTAGCTCAGAGCTTTCAAAATATTTCCAAATTTCTCCCCAAAATTTCGCTACGTTATGCGGCTCGCATGGAAAGCTAAAAACGGCGTATTTGCCGCTTTTTATCTCTAAAATTTCTCCGCCAGGGCAAAGCGACTTCGTACCGACAAATGTATCATAAAATCCGTTTACGTCGCTTTCGTAACTGCAATAAACGCCGTAAATTTCGCTTTTACCGTCATAGATTTCTTTCATAAATTTAGCCCACAAGATCGGGATTTTACCGTCGCCGTTTATCTCGTCGGCATTTTTGGTGCGAGTTTTTAGTCCGTAAATTTTAAAACCCTCTATTGCTAAAATTTCCATAATCATTCCTTGTTGCCTTTAAAATTTTCAACCGCCTTGTTCCACATAAGCTTGTATTTTCGTTTTAAAAACTCGACTTCGTCTTGCGAATTTTTTAGTTGCTTTGTGATCGTTTCGACCGTGCGGCGATCCTCGTCGTAGAGCTCTTGCATCGAGATTAGCGCCTCTTTTAAAAATTTATTTTCGTTGCGCAGGGTCTCTAGCGTCTCGTCTTTAGCGTCGAGCACCTTTTCGTGTAAATTCAGTATCGTACCGATCGTCTTTTCTACGAAACTAAAGCCATCGGCGCCGATCTGGGGCGCAGGTACGGCCACGACGCTAGGTACCACGCTCATCGTGCCTTGGCTAGCCTCTATGAGGATCTCGCCGCCCTCTTCTTTCGTATTTAGCACGCCGCGATTTATCATCCCCTCGATCACCTCGCGCTCTAGGTGCACGAGCTTGCAAAATTCGTCTATACTTAAGTATGTCTGCATCTTTGCTCCTTTAGGCGAGTAGAACTTCCACCTTTGCCGAGTCTTCCTCTACTTGCTTAGCTTTGGCTGCTCGGTCGGCTTTTAGCATTTCGTCTAGATTTTGGTCGTTTAGAGCCAAAATTTGCAGCGCCAGATAGGCTGCGTTTACCGCGCCGGCCTTGCCGATCGCTACGGTGCCCACAGGCATGCCGCCTGGCATCTGCACGGTCGAATAAAGCGCGTCCACGCCGCTAAGCGCCGAACCGCCCATCGGTATGCCTATCACGGGGCGAGTGGTGTTTGCCGCGATAGCGCCCGCTAGATGCGCCGCCATGCCGGCTGCCGCGATAAAGACCTGTGCGCCTTTTTCCTCGGCTGCAGCGACGTATTCGCTAGTTCGCTTCGGACTTCTGTGCGCGGAGCTAATGATTAGCTCGTAAGGAACGTTAAATTTCTCAAGCGTTTTCGCCGCCTCACTAACTACGTCGTAGTCGCTCTTACTTCCCATTATTATAGATACGAATTTCATCTTATTTCCTCTCTTAAAAAGCTAAATTTAGGCAGTCTCGCGCCTAAATTTACTTCGTTTTCGTTGCCGCTGTGGATTTCCGCTATTTCCTTGCCTTTTTTGGTTACTAGCTTTTTAAATTTGATAAATTTCTTGCCGTCGCGACCGAAAATTTGAGATATTTCGCTCTCGCACTCATCTATCTGCGAGCCCAGAGGCGCCACGATCTCATACTCGTTGCCGGGGAAAATTTTATATTTGCATTTAAAAAACTCTCCGTCTAAAGTCATGGCGTTTACCTGATGGGTGCCATCCTCTAGGCTGCTGGCGTGATTTTGCGTATCCGTTTTTTCAAACGGGCGATTTACCAGGTAGCCGTCGGTAAAGCCGCGATTTTTTAGCGTATTTAGTTCGCCCGCGTAAATTTGTGCGTCGAATTTGCCGGCCGCTGCGTCGTCGACGGCCATGCGGTAGGCTCTAGTCGCACAGGCGGCGTAGTATTCGCTTTTCGTGCGGCCTTCGATCTTTAGGCTATCGACCGCGCCGCTTTCGATGATATCCTTGATGTGTGCGGATAGATTTAAGTCTTTGGAGTTCATTATATGCGTGCCGCCTTCTTCGTCCTCTTCTAGGCGAAACAGCGTCCCGCTCTCGGGATTTTTGGCGTAGAGTTCGTATTTAAACCTGCAGTCATTGGCGCAGCTGCCGCGGTTTGACTGGCGGCCGCTTTGAACCGCGCTAACCAAACAGCGCCCCGAGTAAGCAAAACACATCGAGCCGTGCACGAAAATTTCGATATCTAGCGTCGGGATTTGCTCTTTTATCTTCACGACGTCTTTTAGGCTCATTTCGCGCGCTACGACTATACGTTTTGCGCCCATTTCGTGGTAGATTTTAGCGTCAAGCGCGTTCATGACGTTTGCCTGCGTCGAGAGGTGGATCTCAATCTCGGGCGCGATCTCTTTTGCTAGGCTCATGACGCCGGGAGTCGCGATGATAAAGGCATCGGGCTTCATTGCAGAAATCGTTTGCAAGTGGCGCTTTAGCGGCTCGATTTGCGAATTAAAAGGAAACGCGTTTACCGTCGCGTAAAATTTCTTACCCTTTGCGTGCGTGTATTCGATAGCTTCTTTAAATGTTTCAAGGTTAAATTCGCGCGCCGAACGAGTGCGAAGCGAAAAGCTCGCTACTGATGCGTAAACCGCGTCTGCGCCGTACTCTAGAGCTATTTTTAGCTTGGTTAAATTTCCCGCGGGAGATAAAAGCTCGGGCTTTTTCACTTTTTGCCCAAGCTTTCGATTAGAGCCTCGATATCGTCGTTACTGACGAGATTTTCGGTGTGCGTATCGCCTGCGATATGTACGGCCGAGGCCACGCGCTTATCGTCATCGATCTTGCCTTCAAATAGGCTGCTCATATACTTGCTAAGCGCGCGCATGACGTTAATTACGCGCTCGATCTTTTGACGGTGGATGTCTTGATACTGCATCATATCCATCGCCATCATTATCTCGTCCTCGGCCATTCTGACGTTATCTAGCGTCGTTTCGGCGGAGCTTTTTAGGGCGTTATTTTTCTCTAGCGCTTCGGAAAACGCGGCGATATTTGGGAATTTTTCGTGCAGTTTGGTAAAAATTTCGATATTAGCCTCTATACCGCCGATAATCTCGCTAAGCCCGCTCTCCGCGTCCATAGAAAGGTTATTAATCGCATCAAGCTTGTCAAACATCTGCGTGGCTTTTTCCTCGCTATCCTTTGTGACGTCGTCTAGCTGATGAACCATCTTGTGATCATCCGTCGGAGGAGGCGGAGGCCACGGCATATTTGAGGATACTTTGTAGTCGCCGGAGTCGAATTTAACGTCTGCGTCTTTGCTCTCTACCGAGGCTTCCTCGGCAGTTTCTAGGTTTAAATTTTCATCGTCGCTAGTTTGCGCGTCGTCGGTCGCGGCGGCAACGCCGTCTAAATCGCCCGCCATCAAGGCGTCAAGTTCTTCTTGCGTCATAAAAACTCCTATTTAAATTTAGGCTGATTATATAAAAAATTAACGAAATGTAAGTTTAAAAAGCGAATTTTATCCTTAAATTTATCAAATTTTAGGTAGCATCTCGGAAATAAAAGGACGAAAATGAAAGTCGATCTTCACAATCACACTCCGCTTTGCAAACATGCCGTGGACGAGCCTAGGCAGTACGTTTTAAGCGCGATAAATTCAAACTGCGAGTATTTTGGCTTTAGCGATCACGCGCCGATGAAATTTGACGAAGCGTACCGTATGGATTTTTCGCAAATGGATGTTTATGAGAGCGAAATTTTGCGCCTCAGAGACGAATTTGACGGGCGGATAAAAATAATGCTGGGCTACGAGGTCGATTTTTTAGAGGGCTTTATGGACGAGCGGGTTTTATCGCGCGACGTAGATCATCTCATCGGTTCGGTGCATTTTTTGGGCGGTTGGGGCTTTGACAATCCCGAATTTATAGGCGAATACGAAAAACGCGACATAGATCAAATTTGGCGGGATTATTTTTACTGCGTAGAAAAGATGGCAAAGTCGGGTAAATTTGACATAGTCGGGCATTTGGATTTGCTAAAGGTATTTAAATTTATGCCAAAAACCGACGTTAGACTCCTTGCTAAAGACGCGATTAATGCTATAAAAAAGGCAAATCTCACGGTTGAGATAAACGCGTCCGGTTTTAGAAAACCCGCCGGCGAGCAGTATCCAAGCGTAAATTTACTAGAAATGATCGCTGAAAAAGACATACCGATCACCTTTGGCTCGGACGCGCACGCAAAAGACCAGGTCGGTCTAAACGGCGAAAAATGCGAACAAATCGCTAGAAATTTGGGCTTTAGCAAGTGTGCGGTATTTAAAAACCGCGATAGAGAATTTGTAAAATTTTAGATCGGGTAGAAAAAATTATTTAAATTAATCTTAAAAGCAATATTTTATGATACAATTACGAAATTAATAAACAAAGGAGCGGAAAAATGGGAAAATTCGTAAAAAACGTCGATCATTTTTTTGATTTTTGCAAAGAGCACGAGGTTAAATTCGTAGATTTTAGATTTACCGATATGAACGGCGCTTGGCACAGCATCACGTATAACGTAAAAGCCGTCGAAAAGGCGCATTTCGAGCACGGAGTGCCGATGGACGCGAGCTCGCTGGGCGGCTGGCAGCCGATAGATAAAAGCGATATGATAATGCGTCCGGAGGCTACTAGCGCCTTTTTAGACCCTTTTACCGCCGACGTTACCGCAGTCGTTTTTTGCGATATTTACGACATTTATAAGGGGCAAATTTACGAAAAATGTCCGCGCTCGATAGCCAAAAAAGCGATGGCCTACGTAAAAGAAAGCGGCGTGGGCGACGCGGCGTATTTTGGGCCCGAGAACGAATTTTTTATATTTGATAACGTAAAAATCGTCGATAGCCCAAACTGCGCGATGTACGAAGTAGATACAGAAGAGGGCGAGTGGAACGACGCCAAGGACTTTACCGACGGCTATAATACCAGCCACAGACCGCGCAGAAAAGGCGGCTATCTGATGACGCAGCCCACCGATAGTATGGTCGATCTGCGCGCAGAAATGATGCAGGTTTTAGAGCAAGTAGGGCTTGAAGTCTTCGTCGGGCACCACGAGGTCGCGCAGGGCCAAGGCGAGATCGGCGTGAAATTCGGTACTCTCGTCGAGGCTGCCGATAACGTGCAAATTTACAAATACGTCGTCAAAATGGTCGCGCACCTAAACGGCAAAACCGCGACCTTTATGCCAAAGCCGCTCTACGGCGACAACGGTAGCGGCATGCACGTGCATCAGTCGGTGTGGAAGGACGGTAAAAATTTATTCTACGGCGAGGGAAATTACGCAAATTTAAGCGATTTCGCGCGCTGGTACATCGGCGGAATCTTAAACCACGCAAGAAGCGTCGCGGCGTTTACAAACCCGAGCACAAACAGCTACAAGCGCCTAATCCCAGGCTTTGAAGCGCCGTCTATCCTAACATACTCTAGCCAAAATCGCTCGGCGTCGATCCGTATCCCTTACGGCTCGGGAGAAAAATCCGTGCGCGCCGAGATGAGATTCCCAGATAGCACGGCAAACCCGTACTTAGCGTTTGCGGCGATGCTGATGGCGGGACTTGACGGCGTGAAGCACAAAATGGAGCCGGTGGGTCCGATGGATGAAAATTTATTTAAACTGCACCTAGACGAAATTCGTGAGCGCGGTATCGAGCAGCTACCGCATACGTTAAGGGGCAGCCTAGAAGCGTTAATCCGCGATAACGAATACCTCCGTCCGATAATGACCGAGACTTTTATCGACGATTATCAGCATTATAAATTTGAAACCCAGGTGTGGCCGTACGAGGCAAGACCTACGGCATACGAGTTTAAGACTTGTTTTTCTTGCTAAATCGAATTTAAACGTAAATATCGTCGCGAATTTTTAAATTTACGACGATATTTTAAAAACGACGGCGATTTTCTTGACAAATCAGCCTTTTTTATATATAATCACGTTTCGTTTTTTGAAAATTTGTCTTGTTAGCTCAGTCGGTAGAGCATTTCACTTTTAATGAAGGGGTCGCTGGTTCGAGTCCAGCACAGGACACCATTTTTACATAGACCCTTTCGTCTAGTGGCCCAGGACTCTACTCTCTCAGTGTAGCAACAGAGGTTCAAATCCTTTAAGGGTCGCCACGATTTAGTCTTTTTCGGTCGCTTAGCTCAGTTGGTAGAGCGCCACCCTTACAAGGTGGATGTCATAA
>CAURYE010000041.1:0-15226 GCA_963529235.1 uncultured Campylobacter sp. | reverse complement strand
AAAAGGCGGGCGGCACCATCGTCAAGGAGCCCCAAGATACGTTTTGGGGCGGATACCACGCGTATTTTGCCGATCCGGACGGATACTACTGGGAGGTGGCTTGGGGGCCCGGTTTTAAATTTGACGAGGACGGCCTACTCAAATTTAACTAGCTGCGGCGCCAAAGCGCTTTTATTTTAACCGCTTAACCGCCGCAAAAAAGAAAAATCATGAAAGATATAGTCGTATACATACACGGAAAAAACGGAAGCGCGGCAGAAGCGGCCCGCTACCGACGGCTTTTTGCAGATAGCGACGTGCTTGGATTTGATTACGAAGCGCGCACGCCGTGGGAGGCGAAAGAGGAATTTGCGCCGTATTTTGAGTCTATCCTTAAAAGCCGCAAATCCGTGACGATCGTAGCAAACAGTATCGGAGCGTTTTTTGCCATGCACGCCTTGCAGGACATGCGTATAAAAAAGGTGTATTTTATCTCTCCTATCGTAAATATGGAAAATTTGATCCTAAACATGCTGTCGCAGGCAAACGCGAGCGAGGAGAAGCTGCGAGACAAGGGCAAACGGCACAAAATTAGGAGAAAAACTATCGCGCAGATATCTTTGCTACGTCAGAGAACATCCTATCTTTTGGACGGCGCCGACGCATATTTTATACGGCAAAAACGACGATCTAGCGTATTTTGAAACGATTTGCGAGTTTGCAAACCAAATCGGCGCAACGCTTACCGTCATAAAAAACGGCGAGCATCGATTTAGCGCGGCGAAGCAAATACGGTTTCTAGGTGAGCGGATACAGAGCTATAGCCGGCAGCGACGCCCGGCTAGGCTTAAAGGAGCTTTTACGCCAAATCCGTACGGTCAAATTTGACTCTTAAATCCGCCTATCAAGCCGCTTTTAAATTTTACGCAAAAATCTCGGCTAAACTTACTGCGGGGCGTAAGTTTAGCTCAAATTTTACTCAATCTCCGCGCTAGCAACGACCGGCCAAGACGCCCCCCGACGTAGCACTAGTACAAAACTCAAATTTGCCGCCGTTTTGCCGCGCGCCAAATTTGCTCAAAGCCCCAAATACCGCTTTAAAATAATCATCGCAGCGATACTATCTAGCCGTCCGTCGCGCCTACTCTCGGCGTAAATTTCGCTCGCCTCAAAGCTACTCATCGCCTCATCCTGATAGACCACTTCGCCGTCAAATTCGAGTAGCGACACGAAATGCGCGATCCGCCGCCTCATCTCATCCTCGCTAGATCCCCCAAGCGGCACGCCCACGACTAGCTTTTTTGCTCCGTATTCGCGCAAAACGGCGCTAACGTCGCGCGCGGCTTGATTGCGATTTTTACGCAGTACGGGCGTTTGCGGCATCACGGTTTGCCCGACGGCTAGCGCCACGCCGATACGTTTTAGCCCAACGTCGATGGCCATTATGCTCATTTTCGTCCTTTAGATTTTGATTTTTGTGCCTGATTTTGGTTATTTGCAGGCAAATTAATACCAAAAAATCGCTGCCGTTTGCCGATTTTTACAAGACTTTAAATTTATGTTACAATAAATCCGCGCAAAGTGAAATTACCGAAATAATTAAACCCGCCGCAAACAAGTTTGCCGTAAAATTTATCGCGAAAATTTGACTAATCTTGGCAAACGTAGTCCGCTAAAAATGTTACCTCAAGCAAGCTCGAGTAAATTTAAAAAACCACAAAAACAAGCGAGCGAATTTCACTCTCGCACGCCAAAAATTTACGTAACCTAAAATTTAAAAACCGCCTACGAACCGCACGAATTTAAACTAAAAGCTACTTAAATTTGCCGCCGTTTGGCCTGGTCTTTCAAAATTTAAACCACTCGCCTAGCGCAAAATTTAAATCTACGTCCTTGCAAAACAGATAGAGCAAATTTACTCCGCAAATACCGTAAGCCCCGATATTCGCAGTTTGCCTTCCAGTTCGTATTCGTAAATTTTATCGCCGAATTTCACCAAGGCCGCATCAAGGCTCACTCCGTTTTTGCAAAATTTTATCACCTCGTCCTCTTGCGCAGGCGCGGGTTTGCCGCCGAAACGAAGCGCAAATTCGTCAAAATCGTTTATCAAATTTGCCGCGCCGCTAGCTATTAGCTCGTTCGTCCCATCGCTCTCGCCTAGGCGCTGAGGCAGCGTAAATATCGGCACGCCAAGCTCCTTTGCCATGCGCGCGCTTTGCATCGAGCCGCTTCTGGTATCGGCCTGCGCCACGACTAGAGCCTGCGAGAGCGCGACCACGATGCGGTTTCGCTCCAAAAATCTATAAGCAAGCGGCGGTTCGCCCGGGTCATACTCGCTAAGAGCCAGCGCATTTTGGTAGATTTCTTTGATGATTTTGGCGTTGCTTTGCGGGTAGATTTTATTTAGTCCGTTACCAAAAACGGCGACCGTATGCGGATACGCGCCTTTGTGCGCGGCGATATCCACGCCGATGGCCGCGCCGCTAACTACACAAACGCCGCTGTTTGCAAGCGTCCTAGCCAGCGCCTCTACGCACTGCCTGGTGTAGGCGCTTGCCTTTCTCGAGCCCACGATCGAGACCATCGGGCGCTCAAGCAAAGTCAAATTTCCCTCGAAATAGAGCTTTTTCGGCGGCTTTTTAAGACGCAAAAGGCCGCTAGGAAGCTTAGTTAAGACGTTCAAAAAAGGTCCTTTAGATAGACGACCTCGACCTCTTGCAAGAGTTTTGCGCTTTCTTGCAGGACTTCGATCGTGTTTTTGTGCGGATGTCCGATCGCGATGGCGTAGGAGCGCTTTTTAGCCAGTTCGACGGCGTATTTTAGCTGCTTTCGCACAGCCGCCTTTGAGCCGTCGTGATCCAAAAACACGTCGCGCGCGATGTATGGCATCGAGTATTTTTTCGCCGCGCCGTAAACCTTGGTCGGCGAGGTCGTCTTGCTATCGACGAAGATTAAATTTTCGTCCCGCATCGCTCGCATTAGCCTATCCATCGCGGTCGCGTCGCTCGTAAAGCGGCTGCCGGTGTGGTTGTTGATGTATTTTAGATTTGGAAAGTCTCGCTTGATGCTTTGCAATTTTTTAGCGATCTTTTCGTAGTCGTCGTTTACCGTGAGAGTGCCGATCTCAGCGCCTTTAAAGCCGCCTAGAGCCTGCATAGGCAGGTGGATCATATGAAAGCTAAAACGCCGCGCCAAAATAGGCGTCTCGGGGTGGGCGGAGGTTGCCGGGAAAAAAGACGGCGTGAGCTTTAGGTTTACCGATTTTATCGCGTCTACCTGATGCCTATACGCCACGTCGTCGATGATGATGACTAGACGCGGTTTAGCGCCTAGTTTTGAGTAAATTTTAGATTTTTTATCTTCGCTAATTGAGCCTGCGAGCTTTTGCGGCTTTTCGTCCTTTTCGCCGCCAGCTTTATCCTTGTTTTTAGCGCTTTGCGCGCCCTCTTTATCCTGCGCGCTTTGGCCGCTCATTTGAATGCTTACTTTAGCGTCTTGTCTGTCCTCTAGGTTTTGTGATTGCGCGGTTTTGTCTGCGTCTGCGGTATCGGCATCGTCTCGTCCTGATTCGCCCGCGTTTTGCGTGCCGAAATCTATAGTAAATTTAGGACTTTTTAGCGTCTGCTCTAGAGCATCGCTTTGCGTTTTGTTCGCGATCTTTGAAGCCTGGGTGCCGTTAAATTCGCCGTTTAGTTTTCCGTATGCGTCGGGCGAGTTTAAATTTTCATTTCCTCGTCCGTCATTTTTAGCTAGGCCGTTTTTTACCGCGCCTTCAAGCTCGGAAGGATCGCGCGACTCAAGAGAAATTTTATCGCGCGCGATGACGTTTTGGCGCTTTACGAATTTCGTTCGCTCGTCTTGGTCGTCGTTTAAAAAACCCGAACCAAGCTCGCTTTGCGTATGCGAAGCCTGTAAAAAAGCCGCGCCGGCGCCATCATCTTTATTTTCTAAACTCGCCTCATTTACCAAGGCTTGCGCAAAAAGAGCTTTGATATCCGTTAAATTCGCTCTAGAATGCACGCCAGAGTCGCTATTTTGGACTTCGTCCGCGTCCTCGGCGCCGGACTTAAACGACGCCAAATTTGCCGTTTCTTCTTTTTTAGAAACGCTTAGATACTCTTGCGCCTTTGCGATGAGTTTTTCGGCGGCATCCGGCTTAAATTTAACGTCCAAAAAATAAAATGCGCCAATAAGCAAAATACAAGCGATAAAAATAGCGGAAAACAGTAGCTTAAATCCGCCTCGCAAGCGCCCCTTTTTGGAGCGCCTTTTCGCGGCCTTTTTTCTAGGTTTCGAGTTCAATTAGTTTTTGCTTTGATCTATGAGTTTGCCGGCACTGATCCAAGGCATCATGGAGCGTAGTTTTTTGCCGGTTTGATTTAGCAGGCTTCTTTCGGCGATACCGCGCTCTGCATTCATGCGTACGTATCCGGCCTTGCGCTCGAGGATGAAATCTTTTGCAAATTTACCGTTTTGGATCTCTTTTAAAATTTCCTTCATCGCTTTTTTGCTGTCTTCGCCGATGACGCGTGGTCCACTCACGTAGTCGCCGTATTCTGCGGTGTTTGAGATAGAGTAGCGCATATCCGCCATACCGCCTTGATACATTAGATCTACGATTAGTTTTAGCTCGTGAAGGCACTCAAAATACGCCATCTCAGGCTCGTATCCGGCATCTACCAGCGTCTCAAAGCCTGCGTTTACCAGCGCGCAAAGTCCGCCACAAAGCACCGCCTGCTCGCCGAAAAGATCGGTCTCGGTCTCGTCTTTAAAGGTTGTCTCGATGATGCCCGTTCTGCCGCCGCCGATCGCGCTAGCGTAGCTTAGAGCTAGCTCTTTAGCCTTTCCGCTTGCATTTTGCTCTACGGCGATTAGATCGGGGATGCCGCCGCCGCGAACGAATTCGCTTCTTACCGTATGGCCGGGCGCCTTTGGAGCGATCATGATGACGTCGATATCTTCAGGAGCTTTGATCTGTCCGAAATGCACGTTAAATCCGTGCCCAAACGCGATCGCTGCGCCGCTTTTAAGGTTGGGTTTAATCTCTCGCTCGAAAATTTCGGCCTGAAGCTCGTCGGGAGTTAAAATCATAACGACATCGGCGGCCTTTGCGGCTTCTGCTACCGTTTTTACCTCAAAGCCCTTTGCCTCGGCCTTCGCCCAGCTTCTGCCGCCTTTTGCTAGGCCCACGATCACCTTTACGCCGCTATCGCGCAAATTTTCGGCGTGCGCGTGTCCTTGCGAGCCAAAACCTATCATCGCGACGGTTTTGCTTCTAATTAAGCTCAAATCGCAATCTTTGTCGTAATAAATATTTACAGCCATTTTGCATTCCTTTGTTTTAAGATAAATTTGCGTGATTATACTATTTGCGCGCTGAAATAAACTTGACTTAGACTCGATTTAAGTTTATTAAAAAGCCTTTTAGTGTAAAATTGCAGATTATAAAAATTTATAGATACAGAGTGTAAAAATTATGAATGATTCAATCTACAAACATATAAAGGCGCTCCCTCCGCTAGACGATACGGTAGTAAAAGTCCAAGCCGTCTGTTCAAACGAAAATAGTTCGCTAGGCGACCTAGCTCAGATAATCGCCAAAGACCCAATGCTAACGGCGAATATTTTACGCTCGGCAAATTCTCCGCTTTACGGATTTAGTCGCGAAATAACGACTATCGAAAAGGCCGTGTCGCTTTTTGGCATGGCGACCGTACGCGGTTTCGCGCTCTCAAGCGCCGTTAAAAAGAACTTTAAGATAAATTTAGACCCTTACGGCATTACTAGCCACGATTTTTTAAATATTTCCATAATGCAAAATGCGCTCACATATAACTGGTACTCTAAAATCGACGCAAAAGAACTCGCCGTGTTAAGCCCCGCTTCATTTATGCTAGAAGTCGGCAAAATCGTGATTTCTAATGAGCTAAACGAAAAAGGCAAGGCAGACGAATTTAGAAAAAGATTAAAAGAAATTTCAAATCCATTTGATCTATCCGATCTAGAAACCGAGATCGTAGGCATCTCAAACGAAACGGTAACTGCTAAAATTTTCGAGCAATGGAACCTAGAAACCGAGCTAGTAGAGGCGATATATTTTTCAAACGATCCGGACGATGCGCCCGAGCATATCAAAGACTACTCAAAAGCGCTCAGGGTTGTCAAAAACGCCGTAAATATTTTTAGTCAACTTAGCGATGACGGACTACAAAATACGCTAATGTGCCTCGACGAATACGGCTTTGCGCAAGATAAATTCCTAGAGGCCGTCGCAAAAGTCAAAGCGAATTTGTGAAAGAATTTTTAACCAAACTACTTGACGGAGTGAGCGAAAAGGAAGTCGCCTCCTCCGATAAAGAAATCCTACGAAATTTACTAAATTTAAACGCCGTAAGCCAGCACAAAGATCGCTACTATCTAAATAACGGCTTTGTCTGTGGCAAACTCGACATAAGCGCAAACGGCACTGGCTTTTTGGCGCCTTACGACAAACGATTTAAGCAAGATATAATAATAGAAAATAAAAATTTAAACGCCTCGCACTACGGCGACATCGTATTAGCAAAGCTTTTGCCGCTAAAGAAAAAACGCCAAAGCGCCAAAGTCGTGATGACGCTAAAACTCGCCAACGAAACGAGCGTAGTCTATACCAAGCAAATAGGCTCGGTAATCCTTGGCGTAAACGTTAAAACCGGACTTAGCTCGGCTCTAAAAGCGTCGCAAAAATCGCTAAAAATGCTACCGCCTGGCACGCTACTAAAAATCGGCAATCTAAATAACGAAATAGTCGAGGTCATCGGCAATATAAACGACCCGCTTAGCGACGAGAAAATCTCGCTCGCCGTATTTAACAAAAACGACGAATTTAGCGAGGAGTGCGAAGCCGAGGCGCTAGCGTGGGGCGACGAGGTCGATGCCTCGATGTATCCGCAAAGGGTAGATTTGAGGGAACTACCTTTTTGTACGATCGATCCCGTCGATGCCAAAGACTTTGACGATGCGATCTATTTTGACGAGAAAAAGCGCGAAATTTACGTCGCGATCGCAGACGTCAGCGAATACGTCACGCCCTACTCTCCGATAGATGCAGAGGCTAAAACGCGCGGATTTTCGATATATTTTCCGCATAAAGCCGTACCGATGCTGCCGCGAAATTTGAGCGAAAATATCTGCTCTTTAAAACCAAACGTCGCGCGCCTTGCGTTTTGTTTCAAAATCACGCTAGACGAAAACTGCGAAGTCGTAAAAGAAGAGCTCCTAGAAGCTCTAATCGCCTCAAAAAGACGCTTTAACTACGACGAAGTCGATCAAATTTTACGCGGCGAACGCGAGGACGAAACTCGCTGGATAAAGCCTCTTTTCGCGCTCACATCGCGTCTACGCAAAAAACGCCTAAAAAACGCGTTTGACTTTAGAACGCAGGAGCTTCGCATGAGCCTTGACGCAGACGGCGGGCTCGCCTCTACGAGATTTGAGACCGATACCGACTCGCACAGACTCGTCGAGGACTGCATGCTGCTAGCCAACGTCGCGGCGGCAAAACGCATCGTAAAAGGCGTTTTTAGAAATCACGGCTCGCCGGATCTGCGAAAAATACAAATTTTACTCGAGGACCTCGGCGCTCTGGGCTTTGACTTCGTTTATGAAAGCGACATCGCAAATTTAGTTCGCAAAATCCAAGCGCAGGCCGACGCCGTAGGCAACCGCGAGGAGATCGACAAGCTCATCATAAAATCGCAAAAAAAGGCCGAATACGGCGCGCAAAATTTAGGTCACTTCGGACTGGGGTTTGAGCGGTACACCCATTTTACGAGCCCGATCCGTCGCTACTCCGACCTTACATTGCACCGCCTTTTAAAGGCCAAACTGCGCAACGACGAGAAGTTTTTCAACTACCTGCTTTTAAATATCGAAGCGACTTGTTCAAATTTAAGCGAACTCGAGCGCGAAGCCGACAGAGTCGCGTTCGACTTTATGGATAGGAAATTTGCGCGCTGGGCAAAAGAGCGCATCGGACAGCGGTTTAACGCCTATATCAGCGAAAATCAAAACGTCGCGATTGCCAGGCTTGACGACGAGATAAAAGGTGCTAGGATATTTTTGGGCGCGTACAGCGCAAATTTACTACAAAAAATCATCGTCGAAATCACGGACGCAAATATCGCAACGGCCGAAATTTTCGGCAAAGTCGTAAAGAAAATCGATGTATAGAAAAGAGCTTGAAGCCGCGCTAAATTCGGCCAAATTTCCAAATTATTTCTTGCTTTACGGCGCAGACGAATACCAAATCGAGCTTTTTGCAAAGGAAATTTTAGCCAAATTTAAAGATTTTGAAATTTTGAGCCTTTACTACGACGAGTACGATTTTGAGGTTGCGCGCGCGCATCTTTGCGAGCCTTCGCTATTTGGCGGCAGCCCGCTTTTGCACGTAAAAAGCGATAAAAAAATCCCCGCAAAAGAGTTAAAAATCCTGATAGAGGGTTGCAAAAACGGCGGCGCATTCGTTTTCGAGCTTTTTGAGCCCGACGCCAAAGCGGTTTTTGATACGCAAAAAGCTTTCGGGGTAAATTTTGCGAGATTTTTTAAACCGAGTTCGCCCGAAGAGGCCGTAAATTTACTTGGCAGACAAGCCGAAAAAATGAACCTAAATATCACGAAAAACGCGCTTTTTGAACTCTACCGCATACATAATGAAAATTTATATTTGGCCGCAAGCGAGCTAAATAAACTAGCCTCCCTAAACGAACCTATAAACGAAAATATCGTGAGGAGCTTGGTTTTTTCGCTATCAAGCGTGAGTTTTGACGATTTTTTCGATAAATTTATCGCGCTAAAAGATATTAGGGCCGATTTTTTCTCCTGCGCGGATGATGGAAATTTTAGTGAAATTTTGTTTATAAACTCGCTTTATCGCGCTTTTTTTAGGCTCTTTAAACTACATGCAGGTATCAAAATAACGGGACAATTCGACATCAAAGAAACGCTAGGCTACGCGCCGCCGCCAAACGTCGCAAATGAACTAAAAAGGCAGTGCCTCGCCGTAAATTTAAAAGCGTATAAAGAAATATTTACCGCGCTAAATTTGGCGGAATTTGAGCTAAAAACAAACTCTGCGCTCGATAAAAAAACTTTTCTACTCTCCTGTGTGCTTGGCCTACAAAATCTTATCGGCAAAAACAGCAAATATTAAGTAAAAAAAAGATAAAATCAGCTCTTGTCGAAAGACTTCCTTGCCCGTTTGCAACCGCGCAAACGAGCTTAATACCCACAAGGAGAATCAATGAAGCACTACGAGCTTTTATTTATTTTGAAGCCTACTTTGACGGAAGAAGAAGTAAGCGCAAAAGTTGATTTCGTTAAAGAAATCCTAACCAAAAACGGCGCAAATATCGCATCCGTGCAGTCTATGGGCACTAGAAAACTAGCCTATACCGTAAAGAAATACGAGCGCGGAACTTATTTCGTCGTGTATTTCGAAGCTCCGACCCAAGCTATCGCCGAAGTCGAGCGTATCATCAGAATCACCGAAGATATCATCAAATTCTTAACGGTCAAATTTGAAAACAAAAAAGAGATAGCCGCTTGGGAAAAGATGAGCAAGGGCATCAAACTAAACAAAAAAGAACCGAAAGTCAAAGCAGAAGAAGCTCCGGCAACGCAAGAATAAGGACGAAAAATGTTTAATAGAGTCGTTTTGGTAGGAAATTTAACACGAGATATCGAGCTTAGATATACGACTGCGGGCGCAGCCATAGGCAACAGCGCCATCGCCGTAACGAGAAAATTTAACGTAAACGGCGAAAAACGCGAAGAAACGTGCTTTATTGACATTACGTTTTTCGGAAAACAAGCGGAGATAGCAAACCAATATCTTTCCAAAGGCTCAAAGCTTCTAGTCGAAGGTCGCTTAAAATTCGACCAATGGACGGACAATAACGGACAAAATAGAAGCAAGCACACGATCAGCGTGGAAAATATGGAGATGTTAGGCGGACAGCAACAAGGCGGATATAATCAAAATAGTAATCAAGGCTATCAGCAAGGCGGATATCAAAATAACGGCTACAGCGGCGGCTATCAAGGCGGACAGAATCAGCAAAATAGCTACGCTCAAAGCGGTATGCAAAGGCAAAATTTTAATAAACCGCAGCAACAAAAGCAACAGCCAAAAGACGAATACTATGGCGATAACGTCCGAGAAATAGATATAGATGCCGACAAATACGATGACGGCGATGAAACGATACCATTTTAATTAAGGAAAAAAACAATGGCTGAAAAAAGAAAATATTCACGCAAATACTGCAAATTTACGGAAGCAAAGATAGAATTTATCGATTACAAGGATACTTCACTTTTAAAGTACTGCTTGTCAGAGAGATTTAAAATCATGCCAAGACGCCTAACCGGAACATCTAAAAAATATCAAGAGATGGTTGAGAAGGCTATCAAGCGTGCTCGCCAAGCAGCATTGATACCTTACGTAGTCGATCGCGATAACGTGGTGACCAACCCTTTTGAAGGACTATAATTTTTAAGCCCTTTTTAGGGCTTTTCTTTTTATTATATTCAAATTTCTAAACCTTATACCTCTTAGTCTTTTTAAGACTCAATTTCAATGCAAATACTTTTTGTTTAAATTTTGGCACAAAAAACTTCAAAGAAGTTTTTCTCAAATAGAATACAATTACAAAAAACTATGATTTTATTGATGCTCTTGTAAGTAAACGAGGTTAAAAAATAAGTATATAATCTGTTCTAGAATTTCGGAAAATAAATTTAGAGAAATTCTATGGTATTTTTCATCTGACATAGAAGCCGTAAAAATAGCCGAATTTACTACCATCTCAGAAAAAACAATCAACAAAATAATCAAAAATATCAGAATTTTTAATGTTTAAAGAGTGCGAGGTCTTGAAAAGTAACTAGCGTAACAAATTTAAAAATAAGTAAAACTATCGGCGAGATTTCCAGGTTTGCCCAGAAGATTTACTGTGAGATTGACAAAAGCTACTTCGGGTTTAAAGGAGTAAGAGAAAAAAGAGGTAGAGGCGCAGCAAACAAAACACCGGTATTTCTATTTCGCTATGCTCATAGCTGTAAACAGACGGAATGCTAAAGCATGACGGTAAGGTCTATACCCAGATAGTTAAAAACTGCTCTGCTAATGAGCTGATACCGATATTATCGGAGTTTAGTGAGCTTGATAGCTCTACTATCTATTCTGATTGCTGGAAAGCTTATGACGGATTAGTTGATTACGGAGCCAAAGAGCACTACAGAGTGAAGCACTCAAAGAATGAATTTGCAAACGGTAAAAACCATATCAATGGCATAGAAAACTTTTAGCTGCGACTTCGTCTCGCTACTGCTTCCTGAAAGGCCACGAGCGTAGCGAAGTGGAGCAGAAGGGGATATGCTAAACATAGATTATCTAAATTTAGAGGCATTAAGAAAGAGAATTTTTTGCTTCATCTTAAAGAGTGTGCTCTCCTCTACTTCGCTACGCTTATAGCTTTTCAAGACGCAGCTACGAACGTAGTGAAGTAGAGTTTAGATATAATATTAAAACTACACAGGAAAACCTATATCAGAAACTATTGAAATTGATAAGAGAAAATCCGCTTAAGTTTAATTTAGCCAAAGATATTAACGGCATAGAAAACTTTTTAGCAGCGGCTTGCTTTATTACTACCTCCTGAAAAGCTACGGGTGTAGCGAAGCAGAGTTTAGGATGCTACAGCAATACAGTAAAACTTATATCGGAAACTGCTACGATTAATAAGAGGTCTTATAAGCAGCAAGACGAAGTCGTAGCTAAAAATACGTTTAAACTTAATTAAGCCATATCTAGATTAGCAGAGATTACGCCCTTTAGACTCAAAAGTCGTCTAAAATTCGCGCAAAAAAGAGATATCATCGGCGGATTTTTCACACCTGGCGATATTGCCGCCGTAACAAGAGCCAGGCCGTCTATCAGTAAACGGCCTGCGTGCTGCAGATTTAACCGTTTTTGGCAAAATTTACAGCGAAGATAACGCCGAAATTTCTGCCCCCCAACCGCTAAATTTTAAAATTTTCTATCTCGTTAAAATTTAGATAGCGGTAGATCTGCGCCTCTTTGCCCGCAAGCTTTTGGGGTACTATGCTCATGTATTCAGAGACGCTGGGTAGCCTGCCTAGCACGGCGCAAACTGCCGCTAGCTCGGCGCTGCCTAGATAGACGCGCGCGCCCATGCCCATGCGGTTATCGAAATTTCGCGTCGAAGTCGAAAACACGGTCGCGCCGTCGTTCACGCGGGCTTGATTGCCCATGCAAAGCGAGCAGCCCGGCACCTCCGTGCGGGCACCCGCCGCGCGGAAAATATCGTAGTAGCCCTCCTTTTCTAGCAGCGCCTGATCCATCTTGGTGGGCGGCGCGATCCAAAGGCGAGTGGGCAGCGCCCCAAGCCCCCGCAGAGCCTCGCCAAGCGCGCGGTAGTGGCCGATATTGGTCATACAGCTACCAACAAACACCTCGTCGATCTTGTGCGGGCGCGAGTTATCGGCCAAAATTTCGCTCAGAGTCGCGACGTCGTCGGGATCGTTCGGGCAGGCTAGGATTGGCTCGGTTATCTCGTCCAAATTTATCTCGATCACCTCGGCGTAGCGCGCGTTTTCGTCGGCTCGCAGCAACTTTGGCGCCGCTAGCCACTCGCGCATTTTTGCCGCTCGCCGCTCCAGGCTAGCCCTACTCTCGTAGCCCGCCTCTATCATCGCCTCGATGAGAGCGACGTTTGAGCGGACGTATTCGCAGACGCTCTCGATACTCAAATTTACCGCGCAGGCCGCCGCAGAGCGCTCTGCCGAGGCGTCGCTTAGCTCAAAGGCTTGCTCGACTTTTAGCTCATCCAGCCCTTCGATCTCTAAAATTTTACCCGCAAATACGTTTTTCTTGCCCTTTTTTTCCACAGTGAGCAGCCCGCGCTTGATCGCGTAGTATGGGATCGCGTTTACCAGATCGCGTAGCGTCACGCCCTTTTGCAGTCGCCCGCTAAATCGCACGAGCACTGATTCAGGCATATTTAGCGGCATCGCTCCCGACACGGCCGCAAACGCCACCAGTCCGCTGCCCGCAGGGAAACTCACACCGATAGGAAAGCGCGTATGGCTGTCGCCGCCCGTGCCCACGGTGTCGGGCAGCACCATGCGGTTTAGCCACGAGTGTATTACGCCGTCGCCCGGCCTCAGACTCACTCCGCCGCGCGAACTCATAAATTTAGGCAGCGTCTTTTGCGTTTCAAGGTCGCTGGGCTTTGGATAGGCCGCCGTGTGGCAAAAGCTCTGCAAAACAAAATCCGCCGAAAATCCCAGGCTTGCCAGCTCCTTGATCTCGTCGCGCGTCATCGGCCCGGTAGTATCCTGCGAGCCTACGGTTAGAGTCGCCGGTTCGCAGTACTGCCCTGCCCTGACTCCCCGCACGCCGCAGGCCTTGCCCACGATCTTTTGAGCTAGCGTGTAGCCCTCGCTCTCGTTTGTTTGCGGCTGTGCGGGCCTAGCAAATATATCCTCCGCGCCTAAATTTAGCGCCGCTCTGGCCTTACCGCAAAGCGAGCGGCCGATGATGAGCGGTATGCGCCCGCCCGCTCTGATCTCGTCAAATATCGTATTTGGCGAAAGTGTAAAACGAGCGACGAGCTCGCCTTGGGGCCTAGCATTTTCGTTTAAATTTTCAAATTTAGCTTTGCCGTAAATTTGAACCGCGTCAAATTTACCATCGGCGCTCAAATTTACCCGCCCGACGCGCAATATCTCGCCCGCATACGGGTAGATGTCCACCACGTCGCCCGTCTCTAGCGAGCTCGCGTCGGCTACGATCGGCAGCGCGCCGCTATCCTCGGCGGTGTTGAAAAATATCGGCGCGATAGCCGTGCCTATCACGATGCCGCCCGTTTTTTTGTTCGGCACGCACTCTATCTCGCGCCCGAGGTGCCACTGGATGGAGTTTATACCGCTCTTTCGGCTACTGCCCGTACCCACGACGTCGCCTGCGTAGACGACTTCTAGCCCGCTTTTTTTAATCTCATTGATCATTTCTAGGCTGCCCGGCTGACGCTTAACGAGCATCGCGTTTGCGTGCAGCGGGATATCTGAGCGCGTGTAGGCCTCGCTAGCGGGGCTTAGATCGTCGGTGTTGGTTTCGCCGGCGACCTTAAAGATCGCAGCTCTGATACGCCTAGGCAGGCTCTCGCGCGCCTTAAACCACTCGGCCTGCGCCCATGAGCGCAAGACTTCTAGCGCAAATTTATTGGTTTTAGCAAGCTCTGCCACGTCGTTAAAATAATCATGCACGAAAATCGTCTCTTTTAGCACGTTACAGGCAGCCTGAGCTACGGCCTCATCGGCGTTTTTTAGGCTTTCAAGCAGCACTATGACGCTATATCCGCCAAGCATCGGCCGCAGTAAATTTACGGCGGTTATTTTGTCAAGACCGCTTATCTCAAGCCCGTGATTTATAATCTCGTTTAAAAACTCCGCCTTTACCTTCGCCGCGTCGTCTACGCCCGGATTTACGCGGTTTGCGAGTAAATTTACGAGCCGCTTTACCCTCTTTTGATTTTCGTCTAGCCTTGCGGCGATAATCGCTTCGCCCTCACCGCCCGGCTCCATCGGTGGCACGCGTCCTGAGAGCAAGCCTAGACACTCCCTCTCGTGCGCGCTTTCAAGCTTTAAAAGCTCGCAAACCTCCCTCGTTTGCTCCTCGTTTAGCGGTAGCGGCGGCACGCCTAGGGCCTCGCGCTCTTTTACATGCTTTTCGTATTCGGTAAAAAAATCCATCGTTTATCCTTATTAAAATTTGCGTAATTTTAGCAAAACAAAGCGAAATTTGGCTAAATTTAAACACTTGATTTTAAGGAATTACGATGCAAAAAGCGTATTTTAACTCGCCTATCGGCGTTTTGGAGATTTGCGGCGACGAGAGCGGAGTTTGCGAGCTAAATTTCGTGCGAGATTTTGTCCGCACGGACATAACGGACATAAATTTAAAGCTCTGTTTAAGCGAGCTTGAAAGCTATTTTAAAGGCGAGCTTAAAACCTTTAAAACGCGGCTAAATATCGGCGGCACGGCGTTTCAGAGGTGCGTTTACGAAAATCTGCAAAAGATCGCTTACGGGCAGCACGTGACGTACGCCCAGCTGGCAGCGATGACGGGGCGACCGAAGGCGTTTCGCGCGGCAGGCTCGGCAAACGCAAAAAACAAAATCCC
>CAURYE010000040.1:0-15603 GCA_963529235.1 uncultured Campylobacter sp. | reverse complement strand
GGTCTTTTTAAAACCGCCGTTAGATCGACCATCGAGACGTTTGCGACCGGTACGCGCACGCTTTGGCCGTGCATCTTGCCGTTTAGCTCTGGAAGCACTTTAGCGATAGCTTTTGCAGCTCCGGTCGTTGTAGGTCCGATATTTAGCGCTGCAGCGCGCGAACGGCGGAAATCTTTAGCCTTCACATCAACCAAGCTTTGACCGTTTGTGTAGGCGTGGATCGTAGTCATGAGCCCTTTTACGATGCCAAATTTATCATTTAGCACCTTTGCGACGGGAGCTAGGCCGTTTGTTGTGCAGCTTGCGTTTGAGACGATCGCTTCGCCTGCGTATTTATCGTCGTTTACGCCGACTACAAAGGTCGCCGTGTCGTCTTTTGCCGGGGCACTCATGACGACTTTTTTGACGCCGCGAGCAAGATATGGCTCACATTTTTCAGTAGTTAAAAATTTACCCGTGCACTCCAAAACCACGTCTGCGCCGTAATCTGCGTAATTTAGCTCGTTTAGATCCCTAGTTGAAAAGACTCTTATCTTTTTACCGTTTACTTCTATAAAATCGTCATCTATCACCTTAACGTCTTGCTTAAATTCGCCGTGCACGCTGTCGTATTTGAGCAGATAGCGCGTCATGTCGCGCGTCGCCGTGTCGTTGATAGCGACAAGCTCAACGTCGTCTCGCTCTAAAATAATACGAGCAGCGCACCTGCCGATACGTCCAAAACCGTTGATCGCGATTTTTACCATGTTTAGCTCCTTGTGCTAGATTTTCCGGTCGCTTTTTAGGGCGCGCAGAAAGGTTATTTTCGTATTTTTAGCTTTTTGTGCGTTAAATTTATCCGCCTTTGCTTGCCGCTAAACGCGTAAATTTAAGCCGCCCCAAAGCCCGCCTTTTGCAAATTTAGCCCTGCACGGACACCAAAAGCAAGTCCGTCAAAGCCCAAAAATCCCCAAATTTTACAAAATCTCCATTTAATTTGCGCTTTATCGGCGATTTTTTTGATTTTCAACCGAAATTCACTTCAAATTCGATAAACTGCACCGAAATTTTAAAGGCAAAATTATGAAAATCGCGCTTTTTGGCGGTAGTTTTGACCCGCCTCATCTCGGGCACGACGCCGTCATCAAAGCCGCGTTAGAGCGGCTAGACGCGGATAAGCTCATCATCATGCCGACCTTTATCAGCCCGTTTAAGAGCGAGTTTTCAGCTCCGCCGCTACTTCGGCTAAAGTGGGCGAACGAGGCTTGGGGCGCGCTGCCTGAAGTCTGCGTGAGCGACTACGAGATCGCACAAAATCGCCCCGTGCCGACGATAGAGAGCGTGCGGCATATACGGCAAATTTACGCCGTAAGCCGGCTTTACCTCATCATCGGCGCCGATCATCTAGCAAGCCTGGATAAATGGCACGAGATAGACGAGCTCTTTAAACTCGCGACCTTCGTCGTAGCTAGCCGCGGCGACGTAGCCGTGCCTGAAAATTTTAAAATTTTAAACATAAACGAGCCCGTTTCGTCCTCGCAAATCAGGCAAAATTTGGACAAAAGCCTGATGATACCGTGCATAGCGGATGAAGCGGCGAAATTTTACCAAGGAAAAACATGCAAGAAAGAATCGAACGAATCATCAAAATCTTAGACGACAAAAAGGCCGAAGCCATCGAAGCTATCGACATGAGCGGGCGCGAATACATCGCAAAATGCGTCATCATCGCCACCACGATGGGCGAACGCCACGCCTACTCGCTAACAGACGACCTAAAAGAAGGTCTAAAGGACGAGGGCGAGCAGTTTTTAGGCATCGAAAGCTCCGGCGACTGGGTCGTTATCGATCTAGGCGACATCCTCATCCACCTCATGAGCGCGCAGTACCGCACCAAATACAACATCGAAGAGTTTTTAAGCAAGCTAAAAGAGGCGAAAGCCTAAGCCAAATTTAGCTTGCCGCAAGGATGGCGTCAAATTTGCCTTCCGCTTTGCGCCTTAGGCAAATTTTACTAAAGCAACCTCTGCTATAAACGATAAAATTTGCTTGATCTCGCAAGGCTGCGCGCTTGATTATTTGAGCTAAAAGCCGACGCGCAGGCCTTTCTTTTATTTAAATTTGACCGATTTTAGAAAGCTATTTTTGGACGCGATTTCGCTGGGCGACTCCAGGCTAGCAGCGAGGCGGCTCGTCTCGCGATCGTCTTAGCGGAGCTAGTAAAAATTTAGCCTTATAGGCTACATACCTTATCTTTGCTAAATTTTGACGTCGCTTCTGCTTGCAGTTGCGACCGCAAGGGAAGCAAAACCCCAAATCCATCTCGCGATACTTCACATTATCCACGTAGAATTTAAACCCCAAAATCGAGTCTAAATTGCGAAAACATTTTTAAGCCGTAGCCGTCAAATTTGACGCGTTTTACGGCGCTCTAGCCTTGCAAGAGCTGGCAAAAAGGGGCTAAATTTGAACTTTTTAATACGCAAAAGAAACCGATTTTAGCGCGCTACGGTCAAGGCAGTTTTAGCGCCGAAATTTAAAAGCCGACTACCATAAGTTTTTCCTGCGTTTTTTAGCGATTATTTTATAAATCAAAAGGCCGCCTTAAATCTAATTTTTATATAATCAACCAAAGTCAAGATGAAGGATACTTATGTTTAGAAAAACTTTTGTTTTATTTGTTGCGCTCTTTGCGGCGCATTTGTTTGCGGGCGACGCGTACTCACACACGAGCGAGTCAGCCCAAAAGGGTGTAGCGCAGGCTCAAATCGCGCTTCCAAAAAACGTCACGGGCGGCGATATTTACGTCGGACTTTTTAAAGACGCTCCAAAGACGCAGGCCAAAGCGCCGGTAGTAGTTTTCCTGCACGGCTCGTCCGGCATCAACAACAAAATAGGCCTTGACAAATGGCAAGAGTGGCTGGCAAAAGAGGGCATAGCAAGCTTTATGTTTGATAGTATGGCTCTGGAAAACAGGATAACATATAAATCTCCGGCGGATAAGGAAATTTATGAAAAGGTCCATTCGCTGCGCTCTAGCGAAATCAAAATCGCCCTGGATGCGCTAAAAAGCGCGCAGTGGGCGGATACGAGCAAGCTGTTTTTAGCCGGCACCAGCGAAGGCGCGGTGGCCGTAGCCAGATACGATGGCAAGGACTTTTTGGGCAAGATTATAAACTCTTGGTCGTGCGAGGAAAACTACTTAGTAAAAGAACATAAAACGGCACTTAGCGATACGCCGGTTTTAAATTTAATAAGCGATCAGGATAAATATTTCTCTCAAAAAAATAGCTATCTAGGTAACGAAAACGCCGCCGGAAACTGCGCCGCAACCTACGGCGACAAGAAAAACGCGATAGTTTTACTCCTGTCTAATGCTCCGCACACGCTCATAAATTTGCCGGCCGCGCGCTTTGCGACCGTTTCTTTTATCAAAAGCATACTTGAGGGCACGTTTGACGCCGATACGATCGGCGAGTAACGACCGATAATTTGCGGCGACGAGGTTCATAAATTTTGTCGCCGCGCTGCTTTTTGGCGCTACGTATTTGTTTTAGAGGCTCGTTTTGCGCCTTTATGTTTGATTTTGCCGCCTGTATTTTTGACGTTTACGTAGTTTTTGTTCGCGCGCTTTTTACCGACGCGTAAATTTGAGCCGTTATACCGCGCGCCGCAAAATTTACCACCGATAAATTTTATCCTCGTAAGCAATCAGTCTAAATTCCTCTTTATGGTTACCGTTGCCGATCGTGTGGCTGTCTTGACCAGCACCGAGGCATAGCTTATGCAGCCTACCGCCGTATGTACCCACAAATAGCACGCTGCCATCCTCGCTTAACGCCATAGACTTTATCGTACCGCCCAGATAGTGGCGCCAAATTTTACGCCCGTCCTTGCCGACTGCTCTGATGTAGCCGTATGCGTCGCCGAGGATGTAAAAATCCTGCGTCGCCACGCCCGCGTATACGCGCATCTCGTCGTCTACTAGCGTAAAATCCCTATCGCGGTATATCTGCGCTCCGCGCTTTAGCGCCGCCCTATCCACGCCGATCGTAACGCCGTTATAAAAGTGGCAGGAGTTTGTGATAAGCTGCGTATCGTCCGCGCTAAAGAGGCAAAAGTGCGGATAGGAGCTTTGCGGATATATCTCGCCTAGCATTTCGCCTTGCGCGTTTGTTACAAAATGCCCTTCGTCTTGATCGCCCAGCGCGATTAGCTCATTGTCGTTTGATAAAGCGGCGTTTGCCATAGCGATATAAGCATACTCCTTGCGGACGGGATGGATGAGTTTTGCGCCGCCGTCACAAACCAAAAATATCCCGTCGCAAGAAACCAAAAGCGCCTTACTGCCGTCGTTAAACGGCAAAATCTCGACGTCCTCGTAGCTTATCGTCGCTTCGCAGCTAAATTTCGCGATAAACTCGCCGCCACCCTTGCCGTCGTAGCCTTTTATGAGTTCAACCTCGCCTCTCCTAAGCAGGGCGTAAATTTCGTTTCGCTTGGACTTGCCCACGGCGATGACGTCGTCCGCCACCCCAATCACGCGCTCGCCTTCTAGCAGATACAGCATTTTGTGCCAGCCTTCAGGCTCGCTCTGCGAGACGACAAAAAAGGCGTTCTCGCCCCGCAAAGAACAAATTTGATCGACGACCCCTAGTTTGTCTTCTATTTTATCCTTCTCATCTGCACCGTCCGCTTCGTCCTCGCGCTCCTCAAAGATAACGTTTGAGGGCGGAAAATCGGCTCTAAACTTCTCCGTTTCGCCCCGCTCATTGGCTTCTTTTAGCAGTGCAAAAACCGCCTCGCCCAGATGCGCGCGCTCATCTACGGGCTCCTCGCCTTTATACGCGTCCCAGCCGTGCGCCTCGGCAAAGGCCACCATATCGTTTACGGCCTTGGCGTATTTCTCGCCTTTTTCGTTCCATTCCTTTTGCCACTCCTTTTTGAGGGCTTCGCGTTCTTGACTTTGCATTGATTTCCTTTGGATTTTGTTTGCCGCGGCTACCCGCGCGCTGCTTGGAGATTTTATCAGGTCGGTTTAAATTTAAGGCTAAATTTACTATCCTCAAACGCTTTTTTTTGGGGGGGGTAAATTTTACCCAAAAGCGCTCTTTTGACAAAGCCGATTTAAAAGCGGTAAATTTAAAAAAGCTCGGCGAAAAGGCCTCGTGAATTTGCGCAATGAGACGGTAAATTAAGACGGCAAAATTTAGCGAGTTTAAAAGCTTAAATTTATACCGCTAAAACGCGCCCCCTGTCAAAGCTCGTCCGCTAAGCCTTGAAACTCGCTAAATTTAGGGAGCAAATCAGGATTTAGCCTAGTTTTACTAAAGCCTCGGCTACCAGCGCTCTGGGCCGCTAGCCGCAAATGCAGCAGCCGCGCCATCCTCGCCTCCGCCCGTATCGATCAGGCGGTAGCCTAGGCCTAGGCCACCTCCAGCGCGTTTTTATCTTTTGAGCGTCAAATTTATCTGCGCTAAGCCCGATGATCGGCATCAAAATTCTATTATTTAGCGTGAGATACGGCGTCATGGCGGCAAGCTTCTCGCCGAGGTTTTTAGCGTCGTTTAGCTACTGCGTCCGTCAAATTTGCCGTGCAAGTCTAGTTAGTCTGCTTGGCAAACAAATTTACTCCCGCAGCAAGCCCAGCCGCGCAGCTCGCAGCACCCTTTATGAACTCTCTTCTTTTCATTTTCGCTCCGCTTTTGATTTATCGGTTGCTGCGCCAAATTTACAAGCCGCGCGCCGAGCAAACCGTGCCGCGCCCAAATTTATTAAAATCACGGAAATTTAAATTTGAGTTGCACCAAACGATGCCTGAAAAACCGCATTTAAATTTATCCAAATGCGCCCGAGTAGAAATTTTGCGCTCGTCAAACGCAACCCAAAGAGCTAAAAAGTCAAATTTAGATCTCAAACGCGCAGGAGCTTGGCTGTCCGCCTTCAAATCCCTTTTTAAACCACGTCATGCGCTGCTTTGACGAGCCGTGCGTGAACGAGTCGGGCGTCACGCGACCTTGGTATTTTTTCTGTAGCGCGTCGTCGCCTATCGCGCTCGCGGCATTTAGCGCCTCCTCGATGTCGCCGTCTTCTAACACGTTGTAGCGCCCCATGTAGTGCGCCCAGACGCCCGCGTAGCAGTCGGCCTGCAGCTCGACCTTGACTTGCAAGGCGTTTTGCTCGATAGGGCTTTTGGCGCGCGATTTTAGCTCGTTTATTTTACCGAGCGTGCCTAGTAAATTTTGCACGTGATGTCCGACCTCGTGGGCGATCACGTAGGCCTGCGCGAAGTCGCCAGCGGCCTTGTATTTGGCCTCTAGCTCGTCAAAAAAGCTAAGGTCAAGATAGACTTTTTTGTCCGCTGGGCAGTAAAAGGGCCCCGTCTGCGAGCTCGCCGTGCCGCACGCGCTAGAAACCGCGTCTCTAAAAAGCACCAAACTAGGCTCCTTATACTGCGCGCCGCCCGCCTTAAACACCCTGCTCCACACGTCCTCGGTCTGCGCCAGCACGACTGAAACGAAGGCGACTTTTTCTTTTTCTTGCGGGCTATCTAACGCCGCTCTTTGACCGCCGGTACCGCCGCCCTCAAGCAGCGCGAGAGGATTAAAGCCCATAAAATACGCCACTGCGCCGATAACCAAAACCATGCGGCCGATGTTTGAGCCCAGTAAAAATCTGATAATCGGTATGAGCGCGCCCAGCGAGCCCATGCTGTTTACGCTGTTTTGCCGTCTATCCTCGACGTTGTCACTTCGTCTGCTGTCTTGCCATTTCATTTTTACTCTTTCATTTTGGATTTTGCGTTTAAATTTAGCCACAGGTTTGCGCTATTTTCTTGCCGCTTGCCGCTAAATTTTACGGCACATTTTAGCGACTATTTATAAATTTATCGCTTTACTGCGCGGGCTAGTTTAAATTTGACGATAAATTTCGAGTTAAACAAAGTAAAAACGGCGCGATACAAAAAAGCTAGCGCTAGTCAAATTTGGAGTTTTAAATTTAAAATCTAGCCTTAAGCCCGTTCAAAATTCTCGCCGCCAAGATACCAAAAACTATGCCGATACCGTCTGCAACGATATCTAGTAGGCTGAAATAACGGCCCGGTACAAACGACTGCGCTACTTCTATCTGGATGCCGTAAGCTAGCAAAATAGCAACCTTTGCACTCAAATTTAACCTACAAAACCCAAAATGCAAAGTAACGTAAAGCGCGGCGAATGCGATGAAATGATTTGCCTTATCCCAGCTGTTTTCGATGAGTTTTATCTGCGCGGGCGTGAGGGCGAGATACTCTATTGCTATCAAAAATATAAAGAAAAACGCGGCGGAAATTTTAGAAAGATTCATGGATTTTAAGAGGTTATTTTAAACGAGAAGCGCCGCTTAGCGCTTCTAAATTTACTAAAATCGACTCTTACATCTTGTCTTTTGCGGCGATGCCCATTAGCCCTAGAGCCGTTTTTATCGAGAGTGCGACGACGGCGAAAAGCTTTAAAAGCTCGTCTTCGTTCTCGCTGCCTACGACGCGATTTTCGTTGTAAAATTTATGAAAATTCGCAGCCAGACTCTTTAGATAGTCGCAAATTTTATTTACCGCACGCGTGTTAAAGCTATCGACTAAAACATCGTTTAGCGTAAGCGCCTCAAATAGCAAATTTTTGCCGTCCTCGTTCAAATTTGCAAATTTAACGCCCGCGACGCCCGCAACATTTTTGCCCGCTTTTGCGAAAATTTGATTGATCCTTGCGTGCGCGTAGTTGATGTAAAATACCGGGTTTGAGCTGTCCTCGCGCTTTAACTCGTCCACGTCAAACTCTAGGTGCGTGTCGCAGCGCTTGCTAAGAAACATAAATCTAAGCGCCTCATAGCCGATCTCCTCGACCACGTCGCTCATCAGCACGACATTGCCCGCGCGCTTGCTCATCTTGTAGACTTCGCCGTCTTTTAGCAGGCTCACCATCTGCGAAAGTATGATTTCGAGGCGATTTTCGTCGTATCCTAGCAGATGTAGCGCAGCCTTCATACGCGCGATATAACCGTGGTGATCGGCGCCCCAGATGTTGATACAGCGATCAAATCCGCGCCTAAATTTATCGTCGTGATACACTACGTCGCCGGCTAGATACGTGCCGCGGCCGTCCTCGCGCACGATGACGCGGTCTTTTTCGTCGCCGACTTCGCTTGATTTTAGCCAGATTTTACCCTCGCTCTCGTAGATACCGTTCTCGCTTTTTAGGCGTTCTAGCGTAAGCGGGAGCTTGTCGTAGTAGCTCTTTTCGCTAGCCCAGTTCTCGATGAAAATTTGCGCATCGGCTAAATTTTGCTTGATCAAAACAAGCACTTTATCCTTGCCAAACTCGGCTAGCTCGAGATTTCGGCCCTCGTCGTAAAATATCTCTTTGCCGAATTTCTCCAGCGCTTCTTTTGCGATAGGCTCGATATAGTCGCCGCGGTAAAATTTCTCCGGATACGCCACGCTCTGCCCAAATAAATTTTCGCGCGCCCAAAGCGAAATGGACGTGCCTAGAAGCTCGATTTGATTGCCTGCGTCGTTGATGTAGTATTCGGTTGCGATATTTTCGCCGATGTGAAGCCCGACGCGAGCTAGCGTATCGCCGAAAACCGCGCCCCTAACGTGCCCGATGTGAAGCGGACCGGTCGGGTTTGCGCTGACGTATTCGAGCAAAATTTTCTCGCCGCTAGTTCCGCCGCCTTTTGCAAATTCGCTCGGATTTGCAAGGCTAGCTGAAGCAAATTTATCCAAAAATGCGGGCTTTAGTTTAAAATTTATATATCCGTTTAGCGCCGTAGCCTCGAAAACTTCGCTATTTTCAAATTTAGACGCTAGCTCGGCGGCGATGGCTACTGGGGATTTTTTGAGCTGTTTTGCTAGACTAAAAGTAGGCATCGCGTAGTGCGCCAAGCTCTTATCTTTTGGCTTTTCCAGCGCAAAGTCAAAATCGATAAATTTTTTTATTTCGGAAATTACTAATTCTTTCAATGCTTCGCCTATGCAGTTTTTACCGTCTCGTCAGCCTTGGTTTCGCTTTGGCTAGCCTGTTTTTCCTCTACTTTTTGCGTTTCTGGCTTATCTTCGGATTCCATTTCTGATTTAAACGTCTTTATGCCTTTGCCTAAACCTTTTGCTAGTTCCGGTATCTTTTTAGCCCCGAAAAGCAAGACTATAATCGCCAAAACAACTAGCCAATGACCCATACTCATCGAACCCATTTTTTCTCCTTTGATTTTCGTGATATTATCATAAATTTATCAATTATTCCAGTTTTTAATAATCTCTTCGACGTTTAAGCTTAACGTCCTTAAGCGCATCGAGCGTAAAATCGAGCGTAAATTTTCGTAGCAGCTTTGCAAGTCGTCGTTTACTAAAAAATAATCGTACTCCAAAATATGCTCCATCTCGCCGACCGCGTTTTCTAGGCGTTTTTGGATAGTTTGAGCGGAGTCCGTACCGCGATTTGAGAGCCTAAAATTTAGCTCGCTTTTGTTTGCCGTAGTGATAAAAACGGAAGTGATTAGTCCGCCAAGCTTTGATTTTGCGATATTAAATCCTTGCACGTCGATATCAAAAATGGCTATTTTACCGGCATCTAACGCCCTTAAAACCGGCTTTAGCGAAGTGCCGTAGTAGTTATTATGCACGCATGCCCATTCTAAAAACTCGCCCTCGTCGATGCCCTTTTTAAACTCTTTTTCATCCGTAAAATAGTAATTAACGCCGTGCGCTTCGCCCTGTCTAGGCGCTCTAGTCGTAGTCGAGATAGAAAAATATAAATCCTTCTCTTCTTTTAAAAGACGGCTTAAAAGCGTGCTCTTACCGCTGCCGCTTGGGCCTGAGACGATTAAAATTTGCCCTTTCAACTACTTTTCCTCAAAGCTAATGCTGATTTTAATATTGAGGTTTTTTAGAGCTTCTCGTAGCTCGCCGTTTTGCAAGAAAGCTTCCAAATTTTTAGTCACCGCATCTGAAATTTGAGCCTTTATTTCGTCTACTTTTGCGCTTTTATCTTGCGGCTTAGGCTCCGAGTCTACCGCTTCGCTTACGTCAAATCCGCTCTCGTTTAACGCTAAAGCCATATCTTTTTCGCTGATTTGCTCGATTTGGCTGTATTTGCCCGCGTCAAATTCGCCAGTACCGGCAGGCTCGTTTTGTGCCTCTTTATCTTCATTTAGTTCGGCTTGATCGCCTGGCATTAGCGCTTGTGCTTGTTCGTCCGCCGCAAAACCCTCGTCCGCAACCTCGTCATCTAGGGCTTCTTGCGTTAAATTTTCATCATTTTTAGACTCTTCGTTTTTTACGTCAAGCGTTTCGCCGTCCGTATCATCGACTAAAAAGTCCACATCGTCTAAAATCTCGTCTTTTATCTCTTGCTCTTTGGTCTCGTCAAATTTTATCTCATCATCCGTAGCGGCGTCTTTTGGATGCTCTTGCGCCGCTTCGTCGCTTATGGACATTTGCGACTCTTTATCGTCCTCTGACGCAAGCTCTACGCTTGGTTCCTTAGGGTTTTCAAAACCGGTATCGTTAGGCTTGGCGTCTAGTTCTACAAATCGCTCGTCCGCATCCTCGGCGTCTTTAGCCTCCGGATCGTCGCCAGTAGTCTCAAATACCTCTTCGTCCATGGCGTCTATCTCGTCGATTTGGTTCTTTATATCTTCTATGCTATCGCCAAATGCCTCAAATTTAGCCTCTTGAGACTCATTTTGCTCGGCTATCTCGTCTCCAGACTCGTCATCCAAATCAAGCCCGTTAAAATCATCTTCTTTTACGGCTATTTCAAAATCATCGAGTTCGCCTAGCGCTTCTTGCTCGTTTGTATCTTCAAATTTATCGTTATCAGCCTCTGATTCGTCAAAATTTGGTTCATCCGCCTTGCTCTCAGGCTCTTGGCTCGTATCGTCCGTAGATTTAACCGTATCGCCGGGCTCCTCAAAACCGGCTGCTTCGTCGCCGGATAAAACCGGATCGTCGTCCAAAATATCCTCTAAATCAAACTCGTCGGCATCGATAGGAGTAGGCTCTTCTTTAAATATTTCATCGCCTAAATCATCCATAAACTCAAACCCCTTTACCGACACTTCATCGTCTTGAGCCTCGGCTTTAGCCTCGCTAGCAGCCTCTTTGCTCTTGCTAGCCAGATCTTCGACGATAGCGATAAATTCGGTAGGCAAAAACGGCTTTGGCAGTATCCTATCGGCGCCTTCGAAAGTCGGGGCGTTTTTAGAAGAAAGATATAAAATTTTGTTTGCAAATTGTTTTAGGTTCATATCCTTAGCGTCCGAGTCGCTATCTACGATAAGCACGTCGCAAGGGCCGTCAAGCTCGCCGGCGTTGCCGATCTGAGCGTATTCAAGACCGATTTTATCAAGCGCTAACGTAGCAAGGCGCGATACGGCCGGATTTTCGTTTATGATGACGATTTTCACGAAGTCTCCTTTTATAAACCTAAAAAGCATATTTTAAGATATTTTCCATTACTTCAAGCTTAGTTTTAGAAAAATAGCGACGGAAGGTCGTTGATAACGCGAAGCACCAGCTGCCTAAAAAGCTCCATCATACCCGCTAGTATCGCGATCAGCACGGCAAAGCCGATCGTGATCTTGATCGGATAGCCCACGACTAGCAGGTTAAACTGTGGCATCGTCTTCATGAGCATTCCAAAAATCAAATCAGAAAGCAGCGAAAGCGCCAAAATCGGGAAAGAAATGATGAATCCAAAAGTAAATAAATTTATCATGGACTTTGAGGCGTACTGCACGATATTGGGACTTGGGTAAAAGCCGCCCAGCGGAATGTGCGTAAGAGAATTTGAGATAAAAAGCAAGATCAAATGATGCCCGTCAAACGCCAAAAAGGTCATAAGAGCGAGGAAATTTATGATATTTGAGATCACGGGCGAGCTGATACCCGTCTGCGGATCTAGCACCGTAGCCATCGAAAAGCCCATGATCATCGATATCTGTTCGCCCGCTAACTGCAAACTAGCAAAAACGATGTAAAGCAGCAACCCTGCGCAAACTCCCAGCGCCGCCTCGCTCACGATCTCGACGGCTAGATAGTAAATTTCGCCGTTTTTAATGCTAGCAAGCGGAAACAAAAATAGCGTGAGTAAAAACGAAAACGCGGTTTTGACGCTCATAGGTATCTGCTCGTGCCCGTAAAACGGAAAAAATAGCATCAGCCCACCAATACGCGCGAAAAGTAGCATAAAGGTAATGACGCGCTCGGGCGCAAAAAACTCGACTAGCTCCACCGGACTCTTTCGTTTTTGATTTAAATTTTCGCATTCGGCTTGATTTTTATCTAAATAAATTTAGCTCTCGCTTCTAAAACCTAGCGCGGCCAACCAACCGATTTTCATACGAGATTTATGGCTATTTTAGTAGAATTTACTTTTATTCGGGGTTAAATTTAGCTTTATTATCGCAAAATAGTTCGTGAAATTTAATCTTATTTTTATCACGTTATTTTTGGTTTTGTGGTACGTCGTTAATGCCTGATTTACGTTCTCTTTAGCTTACGACTACTTTGTCAAATCTCGCGGCCATACGTCTATGTGCGGCATTTGCTATTAAATAGGCGGCTTGATTCCCAGCTTTATTCAAACGGCATTTCCTGCGATTATGTAACCGTGCAAGGCAAAATTCAGCGACGAAAACGGCGCAAATTTATGATTTTATATTATAAAAATCTACGAGTATTTACGGTTAGACGCGCCGCTATTTTAGCCTCCGGGATCAAAGCAGTTTTGCGTTTTTACTAAATTTAAGGCTTAAATTCATCAAAGACGCTGTACGGATAAAACATAGACTTGTGGTACGTTTAGCGTTAGCAAAATGATCTATTTTTAAAATCCAAACGCTACTACTAGGCTAAATTTGATGGCCGAGTTTACCGCAAAAACAAAACGATAAAACAGTCAAAACAAGCTAAGGCAAAGCCGGCCTTTTCATTAAATTTAAGCGGTTAAAGCTGCGCGCAAAAGCCGGGGCTGCTTCTGCCGGCGTTACTGCGAATATGGCGCCTCAACCGCCATGATTTAATCATATAAATTTAGGCCGAAATTTTACTAAATAATCAAGCTATCTACTCTACCTGGCAATATCGCCAAAGGCTAAATTTAGCAAAATAGCATACAGACTATTTGGCAGAAATATCAAAAAATTAAGCAAATTAACGCGAAGTTAAAGAAAGCTTTTTGTCCTCAAGACGGTAAACCTCGTCGCATCTTTGCGCAAGCTCGTTGTCGTGAGTGACCAAAACCAGCGCCGCATCGTTTGCTTTGATATAGTTAAACAGCGTTTGTATCACTTCATTTGCGGTCTGTTTGTCTAGATTTCCCGTCGGCTCGTCGGCAAATATCACGCGCGGCTTTTTACAAAGCACTCTAGCGATAGAGACGCGCTGCTGCTGCCCGCCGCTTAGCTCGCCTACTTTTTGATTCATTACGCCATCTATCTTTAAATTTGCCAAAATTTCATCGTCGATTTTTTGCGCGGATAAAACGGAGGCTAGCTCGATATTTTCGTGCGCGCTAAAGCCTTTAAAAAGATAGTGCGCCTGAAAAATGATACCGAAATCAAATCTGCGGATACGCAAAAGCTCGTTTGCAGGTAGTTCGTAAAGCGACTTGCCGCCGTAGATAACTTCGCCGTTTTTGGGTCGTAAAAGAGTAGAAAGTATGTGGAGTATGGTTGATTTGCCGCAGCCGCTAACGCCCGTTATGGCGCAGCTACCGCCAGCATTTACGCTTAAATTTACATCCTCAAAGAGCGTATAATCATACGCAAAGCCTAGATTTACGCCCTTTAAGATTTGCATTAATTTAGCCTATTTGCGCCGCAACCTCGGCCGCAAAGTCCTCGTTTTTCTTCTCTAGGCCTTCGCCAAGCTCGAAGCGAACGTATTTTACTACTTCGATCTTACCGCCTAGCTCTTTGCCTTTTTCTTCAACGACTTGCTCGATAGTTTTTTTGTCGTCCATTACGTAAAACTGTCCAAGTAGCGTAAGGCGCTGATCTAAAACGGTGTTGTCCGCGTAAAATCTCTCGATCTTACCAGGGATAATCTTATCCCAAATTTTCTCAGGTTTGCCCTCGGCTTTTAGCTCTTCTTCGATCGCTTTTGTAGCTTTTGCAAGCTCAGCATCGCCTATCTGGCAGCGGCTAGCATACTCAGGGATGTGATGGAGCGGCTTGCCTAGGCGTTTTAGCTCTTCGTTATCTTTTTCAAGCTCGGCGCGAAGCGCGATAAATTCCTTCTCGACAAACTCTTTGTCAAGGTCTTTGTAGCTTATAACGCTTGGCTTCATAGCAGCTGCGTGCATGCACAAATTTCTTGCGAATTCAGCCGCTTTGTTTGCGATTTCTGCGCTTTGGCAAGCTAGGCCGATTAGTACGCCTACGCGGCCGTTTGAGTGAACGTAGCCGTTTACTACGCCTTTATCGTCCGCTTTTATAGTCTCAAAGCGGCGAACGACCAAATTTTCGCCGATAGTAGCGATCTGGGTTTTAAAATAATCCTCAAATTTAACGCCGTTAATTACGCTTGCGTTTAGGCTCTCGACGTCTTTTATCAGATTTGTTTGGATGTGAGCCGTAGTGTCTTTGGTCAAATTTTGAAACTGAGCGTTTTTAGCGACAAAGTCGGTCTCAGAGTTTATCTCGCTGATAGTTGCGGTTTTGCAGTGATCGCAAACAACAACGCTCACAAGACCCTCGCTAGCTAGGCGGTCAGCCTTTTTAGCGGCTTGACCTAGGCCTTTTTCGCGCAGGATATCAACGGCTTTTTCCATATCGCCGTTAGCCTCGGCTAGTGCCTTTTTGCAGTCCATCATTCCGGCTCCGGTTGATTCGCGGAGCTCTTTTACCATTTGTGCGCTGATTTCCATTACTCTTCGTCCTCGCTGAAGTCCTCTGAGAAGTCTTCGTTAACAGCTTCGTTTACGACTGCGTCTTTTTCGGCTTGGCTTACGGCCTCTTTGCCTTCTTCTAGTTCGCCGCCGTCTTTTTCAAGCTGAGAGCGTCCCTCGATGATAGCCTCAGCCATCTCTTGGCAGAAAAGCTGAACCGAGCGGATCGCGTCATCGTTGCCGGGGATAGGGAAGTCGATAACGTCAGGATCGCAGTTTGTATCGATCGGAGCTACGACAGGGATTTTTAGGCGGTTAGCCTCTTGTACGGCGATTTTTTCTTTTACGGTGTCGATGACGAAAATCATATCAGGTACGGTTTTTAGGTTTCTGATACCGCCTAGAGACGCTAGAAGCTTCTCTTTTTTGCGGCGAAGCATTAGAGCTTCTTTTTTAGTTAGTAAATTTATAGAACCGTCTTCTTCCATAGCCTCGATCACTTCGAGTTTGCGGATAGATTGGCGGATAGTGCCGAAGTTTGTCATCATACCGCCTAGCCAGCGGTGATTTACGTACGGCATGCCGCATTTTTCGGCATACTCTTTTAGGGTTGCGCCGGCTTGCTTTTTAGTACCTACGAAAAGTATAGTCTTACCCTCTGCAGCCGCGTCGCGAACGACGTTATAAGTGTAGCGGAAATAGCGGATAGTTTTTTGTAGATCTATGATATAGATACCTTTTCTCTCGCCGAAAA
>CAURYE010000039.1:0-15754 GCA_963529235.1 uncultured Campylobacter sp. | reverse complement strand
AAATTTAACGCCGAGGTCGCATTTATTTAAAACGTAAAAAATCTTTTTTTGCGAGTTTTTTAAAAGCTCCAGGATCTCGTTATCCTGCTCATCAGCCTCCTGCGACGCGTCAAAAACGGCCAGGATGACGTCGGCCTCCTCGATAGCCCGCAGCGAATACGAAATGCCGATCTGCTCGATCTTGCCCGCGTTTTTGCGGATGCCTGCCGTATCTATGATACGCACTAGATGGGTGCCGATTTTTAGGGCTTCTTCGATACTATCTCTAGTCGTGCCGGCCTCGTCGCTGATGATCGCGCGCTCGTAAGATAAAAGCGAGTTTAAGATCGAGCTTTTGCCAACGTTTGGTTTGCCTACTATCGCTATTTTAAAGCCTTCGAGCAACCCTTTTCTGCTCTGGCTTATGGCGACGATTTTATCTAGTTTGACACTATTTTGTTTTAGCATTTGGTTGATGCTCTCTAGCAGATCAGCAGGCAGATCATCGTCAGCATAATCAATGCTGGTCTCGACAAATGCCAGAGTTTTTACGAGTTCGTGGCGAATCTCGTTCGTAAATTTAGCCAGATCTCCCCTCATCGTGCGAGCCATAATCTTTGCGCCATCCTCGCTTTTTGCGTTTATGAGAGAGTTTATCGCCTCAATCTTACTAAAATCCATCTTGCCGTTTATGAGGGCTCGCTTGCTAAACTCGCCTGCTCGCGCGAGTCTGGCGCCGCTTTTGATAAGTTCGCCTAGGATCAAATTTGCCACCACTAGCCCGCCGTGGAGCTGAAACTCCACCACGTCCTCGCCCGTGAAACTATGCGGAGCCTTAAAGTAAATAAGCAAGGCTTCGTCGATAATCTCGCCTTCGGCGTAAATTTTAGTTAGAGTCGCGTAACGCGGGACTAGATAGGTGATTTTAGTGAGTTTTAGAGCTAGGCTAAGGGCGTTTGCGCCGCTTAGCCTGATGATAGAGATCGCGCCTACGCCGTGTGCGGTGGCGACGGCGGCTATAGTTTCGTTCATTTTTTTATAAAATCGTTTACGACTACGTATTGTCCGTCGCTGTTTGACTTGACGCCGACGTACTTATCCGGGAATTTCTCGCGCAGTTTTTCAAGAGCTATCTTAACTAAAACGCCGTCTAGATGCTTTGTTTTTGCCTTGCCCGTTTCCTCGACGCGCTCGATTACGCTTTTTAGATATTGCTCGATCGCAGCCTCTTGATTTTGCAAAAACTGAGCTATCTCAAGGCGTACGCTAAGACCGTATTTAGAGCCTATCCAGTTATAAAGCAGATATGAGATCGCCTTGTAGCGGTAGCCCTCTTTGCCTATAAGTAGCGCCGCATCCTCGCCGTCAAGCTCGACTATTACGGTATCGTCGTCAAATTTACGCACATCTATCTTATCTATCGTAAAAAAATTTCCTCCAAAGAGCTTTTCTACGCCCTGCTTTATCTCGGGCAGCGCTTTATCGATGTCGGCTTTTTGTTTTTGCTCTTTTTGTTTTTGAGCCAAGCCGCGATCCGCGCGAGAGTCATGTTTTTCTTTTTTAGTTAAATTTGGAGCGCTTTGCGTCAAATTCGTCTCGCCGCCAGAAGCCGGCGAGTCAAAATTTTCGCTACTTTTTATTTTTTCATCACCCTCGTAAAAATCGTTTTTATTAAAGGTATCAATGATTGAGTGATCAAGGATATTTTTACCGCTTTCTTTTTTTGGTCGCTCCCTTTTGTGAGGCTCATTTACTTGCAGCTCAGCGTGCGGCTCGGTAAATTTTGGCTCGTCTGCCGCACTCGTTTCATTTTGTTTGACCGCCTGGGACTTGTGATGTTCGTGCCGATTTTTATGATTTTTTTTCTTGTCTTTATCGTCTTGGCAACTTTGCTCCTCGCCTAAGCTTTCCTTTTTCTTAAACTCCTTCTTTTTTTCATTTACGTTTTCTTTGCGAGCGGCTTGAGGAGCCTTTTTCGCTTCCTTATGCACGCCCTCTTTTATGGCTTCGATGATAGCCGTTTTTTTAAAAAATCCCAAAAAGCCGGCACTCGGATTTTGCAAAATTTTGATATCAAGCTCGGTAACCGAGCAGTTTAGCTCCTCGGCAGCCTTTTTAAAAGCTTCTTGCAAATTTTCGGCTTCTATTCGCATCAGGCCTTTACCTCCGCTTTTTTATGCTTTTCAAAGAGCTTGTTTACAAAAATTTGCTGAATGACCGAGCAGACATTGTTTACAAACCAGTAAAGCGTAAGTCCCGCAGGGAAGGTCACGAAGAAAAACGTAAAGATAAACGGTAAAAATTTCATTATCTTTTCTTGCATCGGGTCGCTAAACGTGGTCGGCGTGAGCCTTTGCTGAAGGAACATAGTCGCACCCATCAAAATAGGCAGCACGAAATACGGATCCATCACCGAAAGGTCGTGTATCCATAGTATCCACGGTGCGGCTTTTAGCTCGATCGCGTTTAGCAAAACGCGGTAAATCGCAAAGAAAATCGGGATCTGCATAAGTATCGGCAAGCAGCCGCCCATCGGGTTGGCGCCGTTTTTCTTATATAGCTCCATCATGTGCATATTTAGCTTTTGCGGATCGCCTTTGTATTTGGCTTGCAGCTCTTTTACCTTCGGCGCTAGATCTTTGAGCTTATTCATCGATAGCATGCCTTTGTAGGTAAGCGGGAAAAGCACGATCCTGATAGCTAGAGTTAGTACGACGATCGCCCAGCCCCAGTTGCCGATGTAACCGTAAAGCCAATTTAAAAACGCAAACATCGGTTTTGCGATAAAGGTAAACCAGCCGTACTCGATGACGTCCACGAGCTCCTCGTTTATCTGGCTTAGAGTAGCGTGGTCTTTGGCACCGATGTAGCCTTTAGCCTTAAAATTTTGCTCGCCTTTTACGAATATCACTGCATTGCCCGCGCCGTCTTTTGAAACTACGGGATTTAAAAGTCCGTCAAATTTAAAAAACAAAGCCGTGTAGTATCTGTCGCTAGCCGCGGCTATGTTTACGTTATTAAAGCTCTCGGTTGCATCTACATCGCCGTCCTCAATGATAGTTAGCTTGCCGTCATTATGCTTAAGTAACGCGCCGTGGACGGTGTAGCTGTCGATAGCAACGTTTGGACGAAAGCCCGGAGTCACGTAGTATTCGCCCGCGCTCACGCTAAGGTCTAGATCGTAGCTTCCGTTTGGATAAAACGTGATTTTCTTGGTTACGTTAGAGCCTTCCAAATTTTGCGTTAAAACTATAGTTTTTGGCTCGCTAGTTAAATTTATCTCGCTAACGCCGCTAGCATAAGCTACCTTGAAAGCCTGCTCGTTTAAGGCCTTGTCGCTAAAGCGCACTTCAAGCGGTAGCGGCTGAGCGCCTGCTAGCTCGATACGCTCGCCATCGGCGTTTTTGTATTTTTCGTCGTTTAGATAAAATTTAGAAATCCTGCCCAGCTCGTCGATGCGCGCCTCAAAGTGCTCGCCCTTTATCACGGCGATCTCGCGGCTTTGCGTCGTTGCAGCTTGCGGAGCGCTAGTGCCCGATGCGGTATTTGCGCTCGGAGCGGCGTTTGTTTGACTTGATTGCCGTGCCGTCACGGTTTGGTTTTGATCTAACGGCAAATTTTTAGGAATAAAAAAATGATCGTAGGCGATAAAAAAGATAAAAGATAAAACGGTCGCTAATATCACGCGTTTTTGAACTGACATATTGTCTAACACTATTTTTCCTTTTGAAAGTCTAAATTTTTAATAACGTAGAATTTATTTTTTTTATACGGGACGAACCAAAATGCGATATGTGATTCTAAATTTTGATTGAACATAAAAAAAGAGTCGAAATTTTTACTGATGACGGGGTAGTCGATGCCGCCCTTAAAGAGCTGATTACAGCGTAAAATTCTAAAAATAACCGCAAAAAGCGCCGAGAAAAAGCCGTTAAATTTAAACTGCCAAACGGCAAATTCCGAGCACGAGGGATAGTATCTGCAAGACTTCGGAGTAAATTTGGAGATATAATCTTGATATGCTTTTATCAAAAATAAAATAGCTTGTTTTATCATTTTCATATGCCTGATTTTATACATCCGAGTTTTTTCATAGCCCAAGAGATATTTTTTTTGAGCTTTAAAAACGAGCTTTTCTCTAGCCCGTTTTTAACGACTATCACGTAAACGCCGTCCGCAAGCTCATTTGAAATGTCGACTACGACCGCTCGCAAAAGTCTTTTACATCGGTTGCGAACGACGGCTTTGCCCACCTTTTTGCTGGCTACGACGGCTAATTTGTTTTCATTGCAAGGCTTAAAAAAGACTATCGCCTCCTCGCAGTGCCATTTGACGGCCTCTTTGTAGACGCTTGAAAACTCCTTTTGGCTGCTTATAGAGCTAAATTTGCTTAAACGGCCAATCTTGCTCTACCTTTTGCGCGTCTTGCGTTTAGCACTTTGCGGCCGTTTTTAGTTTTCATGCGGACGCGAAACCCGTGAGTGCGTTTTCTAGGGGTTTTATGAGGTTGGTATGTTCTTTTCATAAATTTTTCCTTATGGTGGTTTTGATATAAGTCGGTGATTTTATCAACAAATCGCTTAAAATCCTTTTAATAAATTTTTAAACTTCGTTTTGAAATAATAAAAATATAATCGCTCATTAAAATTTAGGAGAAAAATTTGCCTTACATTATTAGAAAAGCATCCAGAGCCGACGTCCCGGCCGTTTGCAAGCTGGTTAAAGAGCTAGCCAAATACGAAAAAATGAGCGGTCATGTCAAATTTACGCCGGAAATTTTTGCCGAGTCTGTTTTTGAGAAAAACTACGCCAAGATTTTAGTCTGCGAAACAGAGGGCAAAATCATAGCTTACGCGATATATTTTTACACCTTTTCCACGTTTTTGGGGCTTGGCGGGATGTATTTGGAGGATTTGTACGTCCAAAAAGAGTATCGTAACAAAGGCGTAGGAAAAGAGTTTTTTAGGCATCTAGCTCAAATTTGCAAGGACGAAAACCTCCAACGCCTCGAGTGGGCATGCCTGCATTGGAACGAATCCGGCATCAAATTTTACGAAAAAATGGGCGCGAAAAACCAGTCCGAACAGTGGCGAAACTACCGCTTAGAGGGCGAAAATTTAATCAAACTAGCGCTTTGATTTATCTGTTTTTAACGCCCTTTTGGATATTATCGCGCGATGAGTTACGCAAACGAAATTTTAAGAGAGCTTTACTATCTGAGGGCGTTCGGGTATAAATTTGCCGATTTTTCGCCTTCGTCCGCGGCCTTGCCAAGCAGCCTTGCAGAGCTAAACGCAAGCATCAAAGAGTGTAATCTATGCGAGCTTTGCAAGAGCGCAACCCACGCGCTAACGGGCCTTGGAGATAAAAGCGCTAAAGTAGTTTTCGTATTTGACGCGCCAAACGCCGCCGAGGACGCGAGCGGAGAGTTTTTAGCAGGCGACGATAAGTTGTTACAAAATTTAAATGAACTGGCCGGACTAAAAAAGGACGAAATTTACGTCACGAGCCTGCTAAAATGCAAACCCGCCGCCAAAGCTCCGGCAAGTGCATACGAGCTTTGCGAGCCGTATTTTAGCGCGGAAACCCGCCTAGTCGCGCCAAAACTCATCGTAGCGCTTGGCGAAGAGGTCTTTTACAAAATGATAAAACAAAGCGCGCAAAGCTTTGAGACAATAAGGGGAAACATAATGAAATTTAAATACTCGGCCTTGCTGGCGACTTATTCGCCAAGCGTCGTAGCGAAAAATCCAAGCAAAAAAGAGCTGTTTTTCAGCGATTTAAAAAAGATAAAAGAGTACCTATGAGAAAAATTTTAACCGCTTTACTGATCTGTTCGGCACTGTTTGCCAGGAGCGAAAAAGCCTCCGATATACCGCCGGCGAGCGAAGTTTATATAAATTTAGAACCGGCAAAATGCGACGACGCTTGCTTGCTTGATCTCGTTAAAGAGGGTCTTTTGCACAGCTTGTTGGCTCGCTACGAAAACAGCTCGAATCAAGAAATTTTGCAAGCCGTTAATGCTCTAAGTGGCTCCTACGCAAACGCCGGCACCGAAAGTCTGACGTCAAATTCTAATGCCGAGTTTAAAATCGCCGTCATCATCCCCCAAGATAGCATAAAAAGCTACGCCGGCGTCGTCTCAAACGCGGTTATCGCCTACATCGTCAGACAAAACGCACCTATCGACGTTAAATTTTACAATATTGGCAACGAGGCCCCGAGCGCTATCGACGGCGCCCTAGCTCGCGCTAGAAGCGAAAATATCGCCTATATCATCGCGCCGTTTACGCCTATGGGCGCAAAATATCTAAACGAGGTTTTAGACCCCGCCATGACGGCTTTCGTGCCGACCCTGCACATCTCTAGCGTCGATTCGCCTCAGGAGAATTTGATATTTGGCGGTATAGACTACAAAGGGCAAGTCGAGAAGCTGCTAAATTTCTCAAACGGCCAAGTCGCGGCGTTTTCCGACGGTAGCGCGCTAGGAGCGGCGCTAAATCGCTACGTGGACGAACTTAGCGGCGGGCTAGCCTATGAAAACGAGATCGCAAGCGGCGTCACGGATCTAAAGCCGATGCTATCCGGCAACTCAAGGCTAAGCGGCGCGACAGTTTTTCTAAACGTTCCGCTCGTAAAAGCCTCGATGGTAAGCTCTCAAATGCGCCTTTACGACGTTAAATTTAACGCCCTTTTAAGCACGCAGATAAACTACGCGCCAAGCATCTTTAAACTCACGCAACCGCAAGATAGAGAAAAACTCTACATAGCCAACTCGATTTCTAAAACCGACGGCGCACTGGACTCAAACAACGAAATTTTGGGGCAAAATTTGAACTTCAACTGGGTGGGCTACTCCGCTAGCGCCGGGCTTGACTACATCTACGCGACCTACCTAAACCGCGGCGCGCAGAGGCTTTTTAGCGAGAGTGTCGAGGACTCGCAGATCATTTATGATACGAAGGTTTTAAAAGCTGGTGAATACGGCTTTTACGAGCAATAAGAGGAGAGAAAATCCACTATCTCCTCGCTCATCTTAGCCGGTCTTAGGTTGCTAACAAACGCAACCTCGACGTCTGCTTCAAAGACGAGCTCGGGTTCACATTCGCCGCTTAAATTTGCGATTTTATAAATTTTTTGATTTATGAGCGCGGAGGCTTTTTTTAGGTTCGCCACGCTCGTTTTTACCTCAAGTAGATCGCCAAGGACGGCCGGTTTTTTAAATTTCGCCCAAATCTCGCTCACGACAAAATGTCCGTCCTTACTAAAAGGCTTAACCTCAGAGTCAAAAAACATCTGGCTGCGCGCCCTTTCGCAGTATTTTATATAGTTTGCGTGATAGACTATGCCGCCCGCGTCGGTGTCTTCGTAGTAGATTCGTATTTTCACGGCCACTCCTTAGGCTTTTAGATCAAGTCCTATTTTACCTAGTTTTCTTAAAAGCTCCATTATATCCGCCCCCTTTTCCTGTTCGGCTTTCAAGAAATTCTCGAAAAATTCGCGCTTTATATCCTTATAAACATAGGTTTGGCTTTTGCTAGTGGCTTGGATAGGTTTAAATTTATTCTCTTCGGGCGTTTCTTTAGGAGTTTGATCGCTTGCCGTGACATCTTTTAGAGCTATATTTTGTAGCACGTCTGCGATGCTCTCGCCTTTTTTAAATACATCTTTTAAAAAACTTAAAAACTCTTTTTTAGTTGCTTCATCTGCGTAGCTCACCTGTTTTACCATCTCTTGTCCCCAAAAGACCGCAGGCCGTTTTCCTGATATCCGGTCAAAATTTAGCTTGCCGTCTTTGAGCGAGATTTTGACCTTTGCGTTCTCTCCTAGTATCTTTTCGGCGGCAACCTCAAGCCATTTATCTTTAAATTTTTCCAAATCCATATCGGAGTCTAGTAGGTTTGCCATATCGACCGCCATTTTAAGTCCGGTACCTTTCGTATTACCAACGCCAAAGCTTCCTAGATCCACATTAAACGCGCTCATAAATCCATCTACGCTAAAAACATCGTTTTTCATGTTTGAATTGTTTTGCAAGACCTTCGTGCTATCTATAAATTTCTTTAGCTCTGCGACCTCGCCCTTGCTCATGTTTGGATCAAGCCCGTTTATCTTGCCCCAAACGCTGATTTTATCATCTTCCGTATAGCCGCTTAGCGAATACGCCTTACGCGCAACCACGGGATCATAAGGTTTATATATCGGTTTTTTAAAGCCCATTTTTATAGCAAGAAGCCTATTTTGCTGCTTGTCGTTTAGTTTTGAAAACTCTACGTTTTGCGCCCAAACGGCAAGCTCATTTTCGTCCAGTTCGTCGGGATCGAGAGCATAATAATCGATCGGTTCAGTCAAATTTAATCGAGACGGCGCCGAATTTGAGGTTAAATTTATAGCCTCTTTTTCCTCGCGCGGTTTTAAATTTTGCCCGCTAGAGCTACTAAAATCATAATTTACGTTTGCGTTAAATCCGTTTACGCCGCTTATCATATTAATCCTTTTATGCCTTTACGTCAAATTTGCCTAGCTTTGCTAGTTGATTTAAAATTTCAGTTATATCCGTTCCTTTTTCTCGTTCGGCTTTTAGGAAATTTTCAAAGAATTCTCGTCTAATATCCTTGTCCTCATAGGTTTTGCTTTTACTTGTGGCTTGGATGGGTTTAAACGCCGTAGCCTCGCTTGTATTTTCCTTAAATTCAACCCTGCCCTCAAGCAGATTTTGTATATCCAGCCCCTTTTCTATCGCATCTCGCACGAATTTTATAAACGCCTTTTTGCTCTGCTCGTCCTTATACTCGATACTCTCAAGCTCCCTAAACTCCACGGGAGCCTTGTTTTTATTCATGACTATCGCGATATTTTCGCCGTCTACGGATATTCTTTCCGCGCCACTCTCGCCCAAACGCTTCAGCACGGTATATTCAGCCCACCTATCCTTAAACTCGTCCACGCTCATATCGGAGTCGAGGATTTCCATCCCCCTATTCCCTGCATTATATTCTATGCCCAAAAATGGATAATCGCGGTTTATGTATCTTTTCGCAAATTCATCGACATTTGTCGTATCGTATCCCGCCAAATCCCGATTAAGTTTATCGAAACCAAACGCCCCGCTACTATTTATAAATTTCTTCAGATTTTCCGCTTCGCTCCTACTAAAAGAGCCGTCTAATCCACTTATCTTACCCCATACGCTTATCTTTTCATCCAGAGTATATCCGCTCAGAGAAAAAACGCCTCGTATATTAGCCGGTACGTCTGGCGGGAGCTTTTTTATCTCCCTGATGGCCGCTTGTATCTCTTTAATGTTAAATTTTATCTTTTGATTTAGGGCATTTCCGTTATCTTTCGGATTCGCTTGATTTGTCAAATTCGGCTGCGCGACCGCCATATTCGAAGCCTGATTTGAGGTTAAATTTATAGCCTCTTTTTCCTCGCGCGGTTTTAAATTTTGCCCGCTAGAGCTACTAAAATCATAATTTACGTTTGCGTTAAATCCGTTTACGCCGCTTATCATATTAATCCTTTTATGCCTTTACGTCAAATTTGCCTAGCTTTGCTAGTTGATTTAAAATTTCAGTTATATCCGTTCCCTTTTCGCGTTCGGCTTTTAGGAAATTCTCGAAAAACTCGCGTCTAATGTCTTTATCTACGTATGTTTTGCTTTTACTAGTGGCTTGGATGGGTTTAAATTTCTTTTCCCTGTTTTGCTTAGCTAAATTTTCGTTGTATTCTCTCATCTCTTGATTGATTTTTGCCACGGCTTCCTTGTGGGCTTTCGTAGTTTCCTCGATATCTTCCGCATAGAGTTTTTTAAATTCCTCTATACTGATGTCGGTTCTTTGTAGCAAAGCAGCTCCGACGCTGCTCATCGCACCGTCTTCAGGCAAAGAGTCTTTAAAAGCGATTAATTCCTCTCGTTCCTCTTTGGTGCCTAGTCCTAAAAGCTTACCTTGGATAGTCGGCTCGCCATCCTTTGAATACCTTTTGAGAGTATTCGCATAAAGCTGTAACACCAAATCTTTTGCCTCGTCCATGGTCTCGGGTGGATATTTCATAGACAGCGCTCGCCTCTCGTCCGCAGTATATTTCTTAGAGAGTATGCCGTCTATTTTATCTATGGTTTTTGTTATCCAGCCTTTTTCGCTCTCGTCTATATCTATGATGCTTTCTACCGCATTTTTAATAGGTATATGCATAAGGGCGTCGATTTGGCTTTTTTCTTTTGCCTTGTCTTGTTCTTTTGCAATTTCCGTTTGCTCGTTCGCCAAATTCGTCTTAGCGGTTTTATCTAAAGGAGCTAAATTTGACTTGAAATTTACCGTAGAAATGTTTAAATTTGAGCCATTTATCATTTTAATCCTTTAAAACGAGTTTTAAGCTATATCGGCAAATTTGAGAAAAAAATTAGGGTAAAGATAAGAAAGGCTATCAAATTTAGCCCCAGTTTCGAGAGCTAAATTTGATCCAAATTTGACGGATTGCCAAATTTTAACAAAACAATTAGCGGAAGTATTTTAAGATGGATTTAAATGCTGCGACGAAAATTTTATCCCAAGACTAGGCATATAGCCTGTCGCAGGGCAAATTTTCTAGCTTATTTAAAGACGCTTAAAAGACACCGCACAAAATTTACTTTTCGCTGGGCTTTCTCGTCGCCAGATCGCACTTGGCGCCGCGAGTAATCATCAAGGACTGATCGTAAAACAAAATCAGCACCACCGAAACCCCGACGCCTAGAGCTAGCGAAACCGTCGTGGTCGTGATCGCGTTATCGAAAAATATGATTAGATATTCGTTTTTCTTAGCGATATCAGGCTCGTTTAGAAACGAAAACAGCGCCAAAATGCCCTTATACGCATAGACTCCCGGCACCATCGGCAAAAGCGCGGGAAACGCGATGATCTCGGCGGGCACTTTTAGCCGTTTGGCAAAGAGCATACCTAAAATCCCGCTTAAAAATGATACTATGAGAGTGGCGACGCTGATGTTAAAAAATCCCATCTGCATGATCCAAAAACGGCTAGCGTGCGCAAACGCCGCAAGCAGCGCGCAAAATGCGAGAGTCCTTTTTGGCGGCGAGCTAGCGTAGGCAAAGCCAAGCCCAGCCACCGCCGCAAAAGCACCGTCTATGAGAGTCGCGGTCAAAAGCTCAAACATGTAAAATCTCCGCATTGCTAAGCGAGAGCGTGATATAGACGCCCACCGCGATGCAAAGTATCAGGATACCTGTACTCACAGCCCTGCTGATGCCTACTAGCGTGTTGTCGTTTAGGATATCAAAGACCGAGTTTATGAGAAAAACGCCCGGCATCAAAAATAGTATCGACGAGCCGATCGCCACGTCGCTAGTGTGCGTAAAGCCATAAAATACGCCAAGATAGGCGATAAAAGAGACGACGAACGAGACTAGGACGTATTGGATTTTTAAATTTACGCCCATTTTAGCAAGCGCAAATCTAAGGCTATACCCCACGAGCGTCGCGAAAAATACGCAAGCTACCGAGCCGGCATCGCCGCCAAAAAGCCTGCAAAACGCCGCATTTGCAAGGCTGATCAAAATAAGAGAGCTTGTAAATTTATTCGCCCCTATTCGCATGACGCCCTCAAACTGCTCTTTGGCTTCATCAAGGCTCAAATTTTCATCCAATATCCGCCAGCTAAGCGACGAAAGCTCGGAAATGCGGTTAAAGCTCACCTGCCCTAGCGGGATCTTTTTCACGTAGGTTCGGCGCAGTGAGTTGTCGGCCGAGTCCATCACGCTAATGGTAAAATACTTTACGAAAATCGTCACGCTAACGTCGTAGCCGTAGCGCCTAGCGACGCGGTCTACGCACTTTTCGACGCGCGCGGTGTAGGTGCCCGCACTCACCATCGCCGTCGTATAGTCAGATAGAAAATCGGTTAAAATTTGGATATCGGGCTTTGCGCTCATTTTTGGGCGGTTTTAAATTTGATAAAAAACAAAGCAAGCTGTGCAAACAGCATCAGCTTCATCGTCCACTCGCTAGCCGCATGCATCTGAGCAAACTCGGCCGTCTGCGTCGCCGCCTCACCCACAGCCTGCGCATCCATGACGAAAGGCGTGAAGTAAAACACGAACGAGAGCGCGAGGGCTAAATTTATCGCGCATAGCATGTTTGCGCTAAATTTGGCGGCAAATTTGACGCTAGATCTAAACGATGCAAACTCGTAAAGCGCGGCTATGACGCTAACGGCTAGCAAGGCGTAGTTAAATTTAACAAATATCGTAGCCATCAGTTTGCCGCTTTGAAACTGCGTGAGTACGCCCTCGCCAAGTATGCTCTGCGGATAAAAAATCGTGGGTGCGACTAGGGCGCCCAGAGCTAGCTCCGTGCCGATGAGCGCGCCCAAAAGTAAAAAATAAACGCTTTTCATGATTTTCCTTTTTTTGATTTACCGCACGCATTTTAGGGTTAGGGCGTTTAAAATCCGCTAAATTTGAGTTAGAAGAGCGGGAATTTGCAATCCCAAAATTTGATGCAAGCTGGGGCAAATCTAGTTTACTAGCAAAAGCCCAAACCGCGCGCAAATTTAGAAATTTGCAAATACGTTTCGCGCGACGAATCCACGGTCAAATCCAGCTAAATCCTTATAAAACTCCGCCTCGAACCCGTTAAATTTAAGCGCGCTTTGCATGCTTTCTCGCTGATCGTAGCCCATCTCGCAGGCTAGGTATTTTACGCCGCGATTTTTAGCGACGAGGATAATGTTTTTTAAGATCTCGTCGCCCGCCGCACCGCCAAAGAGCGCCTCGTGTGGCTCGTTTAGTACAAATTTATCCAGCTCGTAGTCTAGCGCGATATATGGCGGATTTGAAACTAGCAGATCAAATCGCCCGTAAATTTGATCCAGATACGCGCATTTTACGAACTCTATCCTATCCTCTACGCCAAATTTCGCGGCGTTCTCGCTAGCTAAATTTAACGCCTCGTCGCTGATATCGGAGGCTATGATTTTAGCGTTTGAGTTTAGCGCGAGGCAAATGCTGATTATCCCGCTTCCCGCGCCTATCTCGGCAACTAGGGGCGGCCCCTTTCGCGCGGGTAAATTTGATAAAATCTTAAGCGATTTTTCGACTAAAATTTCAGTCTCGGGACGCGGGATCAAGACGTCCTTTTTTACATTAAAGCTAAGCCCGTAAAAGCCCGCCTCGCCCATTATATACTCTAGCGGCTCGTGATTTGCGAAGCGTTTTGCTAGCGCGAAATATCCGTCCGCATCATCAAGCTCGCGGTTTAAATTTAAAAATATCCATTCGATTTTTACGCCAAGATGCCGCATCAAAAGCGCCTTGGCTACGCGCGCGGGATTTGCGCCGCTTATCTCGCACGCTGGAGCTATCTGCGAGGCGGCGGCCTTTAGCGCGTCATTTATCGTCATTTTCCAACTCGTTTATACGCTCAAAGAGGCTCGGGTGCGAGTGATAGACAAACGCATAGAGCGGATGAGCCTTCGGGAAGGCCTTGTTTTCGGAGCCTAGTTTTTTTAGTGCGCTTATCATGTCGGCTTTGTTTGAGACGTCGCCTGCGAATTTATCGGCGCCAAATTCGTTCGCGCGGCTAAAATACGAGCTAATAGGCGAAAATAAAAACCCGAAAATCGGCGAAAAAAGTAGCAAAAACACGATCGTTCCGCCGCCTCCACTATGAAGCCCAAGCGCTTGATACGCCTCGTCAGGGATGTTGCCAAATATAAAAAACATCGCAAAAAGCATAACCGCGCTTAGAGCGATCATTTTTAGGATATCTTTGTGCTTAAAGTGTCCCAGTTCATGCCCCAAAACGGCGATTATCTCCTCTAAACTTAGTTTTTTAACGAGCGTGTCGAAAAGCACCACGCGTTTAGTCGCGCCAAGGCCGCCGAAATAGGCGTTTAAGCGGTTATCTCGCTTGCTGGCGTCTATCGTAAAAACGCCGCTACTTTTAAACCCGCACTGCGCTAAAAGCCCTTCTATACGGCTTTTTAGCTCGCCCTCTTCTAGCGGTTGCATTTTGTTAAAGATAGGCGCGATAAGCGTCGGGTAGATGAGATTTATAACAAGCGCGACCGCGAAACTCAGCAAAAACGCCCAAAACCACCAAAAATCGCCCAAAAATCTAATGCAAAGCAGCACCAGCCACACAAACAGCGTGCCAAACACCAGCGTTAGTGCGAGCGTTTTAAGCAGATCAAGCGCAAAAATTTTAGGCGTTACGTTTGAAAAGCCGAGCTTTTTATCTTTGACGAAGGTTTCGTAGATATTTAGCGGTAGTTCTAGTAGCGACGAAACGAGCAAAAATACCATAACCATAAAGACGTTATCGCCTATATCTCCCGTTTTGTAGGCATGCCCCGATATCGCGCCAAGCCCCCAGCACGCCCACATCATAAATATCGCGGCGTGATAAAGAAGGCTAATTAGCTCAAATTTTTGATTGCTTATCGCTGCGGTGGCGGCGGTTTCGTATTCATTCTGTTCTAGTACGATGGCCGGCTTTTTAGCCTCCGCGCGTATAAAGTTTATCTGCAAAATCGCCAAAATCGCCTTTGCGGCGACGTAAAAAAAGTAAATACCGAGTAAAAAATAAAACATATCTTCCCTTAAATTTTATAAAGGCTAAAGCAGCCGTAGTCGGTGCGCACGGCCAAAAATTCCTCGCCGTTTATGCGCTCGAATTTCGTCTCGCAGCGCTTCACGACGTGCGAGAGCTCAAAGCTAAGCTGCAAATTTCCGCTTTTTAGATCGACGATGCGAGCCCTGTCGTAGCTAATTAGCGCCAGCCGCAAACCGTCCGCGCTAACGCAAAGCTCGTCCGCCTCGGTGCATTCGTCCCGCATCCACGCGGGAGTTTGCCGCGAGCCTGCGGCGTCAAAACAGACTAGGCCGCCCCCATAATACTCTCTGCCCAGCAGCGAGCCGTCATTTAAAAAGCAAACGTCGCTAAGCGCGCCGAAGTCCTCTTTTATCTCGTTTAAAATTTCTCCGTTTAGCGTGCTTAAAATTTTGATCTCGTTTTGCTTACAGCTTAGAGCTAGCTTCGCGCCGTCCGTGCTAAGCGCTATGCAAAATGCAGCTCCGCAGCCCGAGTCCGTTTTGTATTTGCCAAGAGACGAAAAACCCCCGTCTCGCAAAACGTAAATTTGGCCGTAAGCCGCAAATGCCGCCGTTTCGCCGGACGCGCAGATAAAGCTCGTAATATCGCCGTTTCTTTTTATTTTTAGCTCTTTAAAGACGTTTGTAAATTCGCCCGTTTTGGGATTAAATTTAAAAATATCGTGATCTAAGTCCAGCAGCAAATTTTCGCCCGCGCACTCCGCGTGCCACGCAAGCGGCTTTGGCAGGACGATATCGCCTCTTATCGCTCCGTCTGCGCTCAGCCTAGTTAGAAAATCTACCGAGTCCTCTTCTTTGTAGCCGCCGCATTTGTAGACGAAAAGCTCGCCTTCCGCGCCAGCAAAGGCTAGCGCGCCCGTGTATCCGCCGCCGATACATACGTGCAAACTAGCCTCGCCCGCTTTGGCGCCCGCGTTTTGCAGGACGTAGCCTTTTTTCAGACTCTCCCACTCCTTTTTCACGCAGGCTTTTTGCGCCTCGCCCGCGCTAGCAAACTCTTTTTGCGTCTGTCTCGTTTTGCCATTTTTGATGCTCTCGCTAGCTAAAATTTGACCCTCTACGCGCAAATTTAATCTGTCGCCGCTTGCTAAATTTATGAGATTTTTCATCAAATTTACTTTAAAAAATTATCGTAAAACGAGCTGATAAAAAGCACCAAAA
>CAURYE010000038.1:0-16003 GCA_963529235.1 uncultured Campylobacter sp. | reverse complement strand
AGAGGAAGCCTTACACGAAGTGAACAAGCCGATCTGGGATGATTAAAATTTAGACTCCTAAACTCAAAACTATTATGCAGTATCCTATTATTTTAGAAGCCGCGCTCAAGGAAGTAACCCAGGAGCGTTTTTGTAAAGGACATCATTACAAGGATGTCGCCCTGACCGACGAGATGGTGGTACAGATCGTACAAGTAAAGTCGTTGGTCAATATGGGCTTTATCAATACCGCGATTACCGATGAAGCACTCCAGTACTTAGCGACTTTACCCAAGCTAAAACTCCTTTTCTTAGAGGATAATAAGCAAGTTACAGGCGAAGGCTTTAAGTACTTTGCCGACAAACCTATTGACCATATCTCGCTGGACGGTTGCCCCGTAACTGATGAGACACTAAAAATTGTCTTGCAAGTACCACGCTTAAAATCTCTTTCGCTAAAGAGAACGCGGGTTACTTTTGAGGGGCTAATGGCAGTAGCACACTACAACAAGGTGAGTTTCTACCTTGACAAACCTTTTACCGCTGAGCAGATAAAAGCCTTTGAACAAGCCCAGCGTATCGCAGGGAAAAAGAAACCGGCGGCAACCCCTACCGATGATTTGCCCGTAGTAAAGCAACTACTTTTGGATTTCTTTGCGGCAATGACTGAGTGGGAGGCTTTTGCTACTAAGAATGACGATACCGAGGAAGGCGATCTTTTGGCGGCTGAAAAATGCAAAGCCCTCTTCCAAAAGTATTGTACCGACAAGCGTCGTGCAGGCTATCGCCCTGAAGGAATTCATTTTTCACTAAATGAAGGCGGTACTTATGGAGCGCATCAAATCATTGATAGCGAGACAGTAACTAAGAATAAAATATACCTCTATACCCAAGACAGACATAATTGTCAGTTTCGCTTTCTTATCATCAGAAAAGAGGGCGAGTGGCGAATTGACGAATGCCAAAGGCACGATGGGGGCTGGAGCAAATACGGACTATAATAATGAAAACGGTAAAACAACTTATAGAAGACGAACTTCAGAAAATAATTCATCAGCTTAAAGAAGTTTCTCTTTTGCAAGAGGAGAAACAAGCGCTTGTAAGTTATAAAAAGGAGCTAGAGCAGCTATTGTTTCTTAAAAAACTTTCAGATACTTATTATTTGGAACCTGTAGCTATAGAGAGGATTGTTGTGCTGCCTCCGCCTCGTACGGATTTTGCCGGTTTTCGCATAGTAGATGATGCTGAAACGGAAGAAAAACAATGGTGGGAGGAGTTAAGGATAGAAAATGAACCCCTTTGGCTTTGCGAAGGAGATGTTTTGATTAAAAAAAGATAATCTAACAAAATAAATACGATGAGAGATATACACTAAGCGCCTCAGCATCAGCTGCTGGAAAATAGAACCATTTCGGTATAATAAATTTTACGGAATCACCTTTAGAAAAAGCAACTAAATGAACGCACTACAAAAAAGATTAGAAGAAATAGGAACCGAGCCTCACGAAAACGGTTTGCGTGACGCAATAGTATATAAAGACGCAAAAGACCAATGTTATTGGATTTACAACCACTATTCTCATTGCGAATGGCTTAAGCACTATATGGTGCGCTATGCAGGACTTAGCTGGGAAGAAGCTACTGAGAAATTAGCTCAAAATAGCCTGTTTGCAGCCCCGCCTAAAGACCTTGAGAATTTATTTTTCATTACGCATGAGCTTACCTATCATTACGCAATGGAGATAGCCAAAGGGCGTATGTATTGGCAGGACGCAACGCCCTGCGATACTAATGATTTTCAAGAAGAACACGATGCTTGGTACGAACAAACCAAAGAAAAATATCGCTTAAACGAAGAATACGAGATGATTAAATTTAAAGACTAAGTTTGGGAAAAATAAAAGCAAGCAAAGAACGCTAAATAAGTTAGGTAAATTTAAGCTTTCATTTAAAAAGCCGCCGTCTTTGCGCTAGCTCAAATTTTACGCTCCGACATTAGTCTAAACATAACAAGCTTAAACTAACGGGCAGGGCGTAAAAACTAGTCACAGCGGGTCAAGTGCGGGAAGCAAACTAAAACTACACTCCTAGCTGCGCCTTTACCTCGTCGCTAGCCATCTCGATACTCCATGCAGGCTCCCATACGAGGTCTATCTCGCACTCTTTTACGCCGTCGACATTCAGCACCGCCGTCTCTACCCAGCTTAGTATCATCTCATGCAGCGGGCACGAGCGCGTTGATAGCGTCATCGTGACTTTTGCTTTACCGTTCTCGTCGCAAACCGCGTCGTAAATCAGCCCCAAAGAGACGATATCAAAGCCCACCTCGGGATCTACGATGTTTGAGAGCGCGTCGTAGATTTTTTCTTTCATTTTTCTTCCTTTACTCCAAATTTCGTAAATTTAAAAACATTTATCATATTTATCGCGACCAAAACTATACTAACTAGCAGACTGGCCACGCCGCAGTGTGCGAGCGATTTTATCTCCAGCCAGACGCCAATCTCGTAGAGCGCAAGCCCAACGGCGTTAAAGCCGATGCCGATATATGCTGGCTTTTTAAGGATCATCTGATCTAGCAGCGGCACCTTTGTTTTACCGACAAAGGGCGCCACATAGTGATACCAGATGAGAAACGGCGCGATCTTGTAAAGATGAGCCGCGATGAAGGCGAACAAAAAGCCGTAAATCAGCATAAACACCGCCATATCGTATCTATCCGCCGCGATAAATGCACAAAACAGCACGAAGGCCGCGAGCGAAAGAGCGATATTGACGTTCCAGTAGTCGTATGCCTTGCGAACGCGCTTTTTTAGGATATGTAGCGCCTCGGCGACAAAGCAAACGATCGCTGCTCCAAACGCAAAGTACGCATAAACTTCGCTAAAAAAGAGCAAAATGCCGGCAAAAATATAAAATCCAAAGGCAAATTTGCTAAGTGTAAATTTTAGATCGTGCGCCAAGGCAAACATCGGTAGCAGCACGGTCGCCACGCCTACGATGATGAAAAAAACAAAGCCGAGTACGAAATAGACGTGAAATTTAAGCGCAAACATAAAATCCATCGGCAAAGTGCCAGAAAGTATCATCAAAAGGCAAAATCCAAGCGAGATGCCCGCGAGTAAAAATATCGCCGAAACAAAGAGCATAAAGGCTGCGAAGCTCTTTTTTTCATTATCCATAAAGCTAACGATATAGGTCGTGCCGAAAAACAGCAGCGCTAAAAAAAGCGCCATACCGCCGCCATGTAAAAAGCCGGTCTTGCCGCTGATCATCCCGTAGCCCATCGCAGCGATTCCTACGCAGTAGACGGCTAAATTTAGCATCGCGCCCTTGATCGTCGAAAACGGCTTTTCTAAAATTACCGAAGTGAGCTGATAAAGCGCGCCGATGATGACGCTCATAACAAAGCCGACGAAAAATACGTGTAAAAATCCTGCCGTCTCAAGCCCCGCGATCGTCTCAAAATCTGCCGCGAAAAAGGCGGGAATGCTCGCAATCAAAAAGCAAATGCCCGCGATAAAATAACCGCCCACTAGCTTAAAAGGCGGTGCAAAGGTGTTTAAAAGCATAGCTTATCTTAGTGGCAAAGGCTTGTGTCTACGTTTTTGACGTCCGCGCCCTGCTTTAGGCTAAAGGTCATCTTGACCGCCCCACCCTCTAAATCCTCGCGCTCGATGTCAAACTGCTCCGCAATTTTAGGGATCAGTCCGGCGGGGAATTTATGATTTACCATCACGATTTTGGTGTTTTGGTTTGCGAATTTGATTGCTACTAGCGCGTTTACCATAGGCTCGGGCGGTACGCACGGACGGCTATCAAAACCAACAAAATCCACGCCGCCTTGGCTATATCTATAAAACGGAACCGTCGCGCCCTCGGCGTTAAACTGTTCGGCGCCTTTGAAAAAATCGCTCATTTTTTATCCTTGTTTTAAATTTGGATAATTATACTCTTATTTTTCGCGCTGGCGTCTTGACCTTGCTTAAGTAGTTTGGATTAATATACTGCAACATAAAATAAATAAAATTTCAATTTATTTTAAGCTGGGGGGGGGGTAAAATACGCCTACAAATTTAACGTAAAGGATAAAAATGAGTTTATATCTTGCTTTAAAAGATAAGCTTCCAAACGATGCTTTTTATATGAAGGATAAGCTAGACGGTTTAAGCGACGACAAGGCAAGAGCCGTATCTATACTAAATTTAAAAAGCCCGGTAGTCGGCCTGGCGCTTGGACTTTGCTTTGGGACTTTTGGCGTGGATAGATTTTATAAAGGCGATATTTTGCTAGGCGCTTTAAAGCTTATAACGCTAGGAGGCCTCGGTTTTTGGGCGTTAGCGGATTTATATTTCGTCTATAACGGTATCAAAAAAGATAATCTAGAACTATTAAATTCAGCCATCATGTAAAAAATGAAAAATATACTGCTAATAAATGAATTAAAATCGAGGCTACCGTCAAATTTATATACCGAGCTCGTGATGAGTAAAAGGCTCGAGGAACTAGACGATGCCCAAAGCTCGCAGCTAGTAGCCGATGCGTCGTATATGAAAAAACCGACTTTAGTTTGGGTTTTTGCTCTGTTGTTCGGGTGTTTTGGAGGGCATAGATTTTACGTAAACAGTCCGGTAATCGGCATTGTTTTTATAGTGCTTACGTTTTTGGTATTTGCCGCAGCCGTTCCTCATCCAGACTCCGGCATAGACAATTTATTTACGCTTATTTTGTTAGCAGCGATCATAGACGGCGTGCTGCTATCTAAAAAAATAGCGGCTAAAAACTACGAAAAAATAGCGCATATACTAGAGAAGAATGCCCGTTAAACAACTTAGTAAATTTCCAAAATATAGCTTGTATTTGGTAACTGATAAATTTAACTCGCTAAACGAGAGACAGCAAGAGGCGTTAAATTTAACCGACTTTAAAAATCCGTTCGTCGCGCTTGCTTTGGGGCTATTTTTAGGAGTGATTGGAGCCGATAGATTTTATATCGGCTCTATCGGTATCGGCGCTTTAAAGGCGCTTGCGCTATTTTTTATATTTGCGGCAATCGGTATCATAGAGGCGGTTTATGAGGGCAAAGCGATGAGCGATAGCGAGTATATCGTCGCTCTAGGTATTGTCGGGCTTGTTTTAATGTTTTATTTTGTCTTAGCAGTCGTCGATGCATTTTTATCTTTTAAGGCTTGCAAAGAGAAAAATTTACAAACTCTCGTCGAAATTTTAGAAATTTATCAATAAAAATCTCGCCTAAAAATAAACCGAGTCGCCGCTAAGATAAAATCAAAAGTAGACCCAAGCGATATAAGGCTCAAAAGATGCCGAATTTATCGCCGAGCAGTAGCGACGGCAACTAACCATCTTGCCGTCTTAGCAGTACTGCTTGTAGCCTTTATCGCAAAGCAGTTTTTTGCCCTCTTGTTTTAGGATTTCGTTTTTACTCTCGCCCTTATAGGTCGAGTTTTGGTCGCTGCCGACCTTTTGTCCGTTTACATAGATGTCCGCTGCAAATAATCCCGTCAAAAACGCCAAAAAAATCAAAATTCGCTTCATAAATCGCTTTCAATCAAATTTAATCTCCAAGATGCAAGCAAATCGCAGTCCAAATTTAAGGACGAGAACGTAAAATTTAGGACTTTATCTTGCGATAAATTTTAAATCTTAGCATCATTTTTGAAAAACGACGTATGTAATTTAAATTTGCTACCCCCCCGCAGTAGTTTATGCCTCTATGGTTTTAAATTTATAAATTTACGCGTCGCTTAAATTTGATATACTCGTACTTGCCGTAGACCGACTCGGTTACGCCTAGACTGCGCCGGTCTAAAAATCTCCTTGTAACTCTTTGGCTTTGTTCATTCGTTTAAGATATCGCTTGTATTTTTTATATTTTTATACCGAGGTGTATCTGCGGCGTGTCTGTGCGAAGGCATTTTAATTTAGCCAGTCATCTCTAAAATCCATGAAATCTGCCTTGTCATAGATACCGCATCCGCCTTCTATGCTATCTAAAACATCGGCGTATTTTTTACTTTCGTTCATCGGATTTGCAAAGCGGACTAAACGCGTGCTTTGCAAAGCGCCCCAGTAGCGGCCAACTACCGCTAGCGCGTTTTACTCTCGCAGGTAGCGTGCCCATCCAGACGAAACTGTTTTGCTGCTTGGCCGCGCGCTCAGTATAAAGCGCATAGACTACTTGCAATCTAAATCAATCACGCTATAGCCGCACAAGCCTTGACGAAAAATAAGATAAACTTTATCGTTCGTGCGGCGTAATAGACTAAAATTTGGCTCGACCTTCTATACTTTATCGGCTCTTTAGTCGCTTTTTGTATGCATCCTTTGTGATTTTATATTTGCCGTCTAGGTAGGTAAAGCTATGTTCGTAAAAATTTTGATTTTCAAAAAGCGTTTGCATTTGTTCAAGGAGGGGTTAGTAGGACTCTTGGTTTAAGGCATTTGGCATGCGCTTTGCTTTGGGTTTTGCAGATTACGGAATTTTATAAAGGAGCGTTAAATTTGAAGATTAGCTATTTTTGATTTGCGCTATGCAATGCTGCATGATTAAATTTAGAAAGGATTGGAAGACCAATCCTTTTGTTAATCCATCTGATTTCTAATGTAGGTTGGAGCGTCCAATACTGCAGATGCTTCTTCGCTGTTGTAGCCGCCGCTTACTTTTAGCTGACTTATTCTTTGTTCTAGGTATGGATTTCTAGAATTTAAAGACGTTTGACTGGGAGTAGGTGCCGGAGTAGGAGCTTTTTCCTCCTTGCCTTTAAAACCGGTTGCTATGATGGTAACTTGAACTTTATCCTCCATACTCTCGCTACTCGTAGTGCCTAGTATGATATCGGCATCGTCATCTACGCACGCTCTAATGATAGCCATCGCATCGTCTATATCGCCAAACGGGCAGTCCGGGTGAAATTTGAAGTGTACTAGGATGCCTACGGCTCCATTTATGGTAACGTCGCTTAATAACGGAGACTGGATAGCGTTTTTAACGGCTTCTTGAGCTGCGCCGTCGCCGTTTGATTCGCCTATACCTAGTAAAGCCATACCGCGATGTTCCATGACTTTTTTTACGTCGGCAAAGTCGGAGTTTATGTCGCTATCGCCGGATTCTAGTACGATAGTACACATACCGCTGACTGCGCGCGCCAAGACGTCGTCGACTATTTTAAAGCTTTCTTTGATGCCGGCTCTTTTATCTATGATACTTCTTAACTTTTGATTTGGTATTACTATTATGGAATCAGACTCTTTTTTGAGCTCATCAAGACCTTTTTGGGCTAGGTTATAGCGCTTTTTACCCTCGAAATCAAACGGCATCGTCACGACGGCGACCGTCAAAGCACCGATATCTTTGGCTATTCTAGCTATCACGGGAGCTGCGCCGGTACCGGTTCCCCCGCCTAAGCCGGCAGCTATGAAAACGATATCTGAATACTCTAAAATGCTGGTTATCTCTTCTTCGCTTTCTAATGCAGCTTTTTTGCCTACGTCAGGTTCCATGCCTGCGCCAAGCCCTTTGGTAATCTTTTCTCCAAGCTGTAGCTTAGTAAAAGCAGATGAGCTACCCAGCGCCTTTATATCGGTATTTGCGACGATAAGATCTATATCCATCTCATCGCCTTTTTCCCTTATGATATGATTTATCATATTACAACCGCCGCCGCCTACGCCTATAACCTTTATCTTTGCGCCGTATGAAGACTTTTTCTCTTCAACCGTGAAGTTACCCTTATCCATTTACCCAAATCTCCTTTAAAATAGTTGTGTTATTTTGTTCCAAAGTACGGAAAAAAAGCTAGGCTTCTTTTCTTTTTTGTCGTTTAAATCTTCGTTTAGTTCATCTTTTAGCGTTCTATCGTCATCTATCCTTAAATCATCTATATAGCTATCATCTAGCGTCGTCCCTTTAAAAATTTTCTTATCTAGCTCTTCTACGCTTTTCGTACCGCTATCGTTTTGTATAGCGATATCTTTAAGGTTTTTGTTTTTAACTACTACCTCATCTTTATAGCGCATCTTCTTTTCGGAGTCTATCTCATAGGGCGTAAAATATCCCGCACCGTACATACAAAGCCCTATCGCGCAAGAGTTTGCCGGATCTCTTAGTATCTCGTAAAGCCCCTCCATCTCTTTAGGCTTTGCTATACGTACGGGCATATTTTTAAAAAAAACATCTGCAAATTCTTTAATGCCTTCAAATTTAGTCATACCCCCGGTTAGCACTACGCCCGCGGCTATGGACGATTTGTATCCGCTATCTTCTAGCATTTTGGCTAATATCATAAGCGTCTCTTCTATCCTTGCGTATATAACTTTTGAGATAACGTCAAGCGAGACCTCTTGAGTTTTGCCATCATCGTTGATAGGCGGTATCTCTACTAATTCGTTAGTTTTGGCAGTATCTAGAAGCGCGCCGTAGTTTAGCTTTATCTCCTCGGCTTTTAAGATCGGCGTGTGAAGCGCAGCCGAGAGATCGTTGGTGATATTTGCCGAACCTATACCTAAAAACTCGTTGTATCTTATCGAATTTCCGGAATGTACTATCATATTGCAAGTGGCTCCGCCCATATCGATTAGAGCTACTCCTAGATCCTTTTCATCCTGATTTAGGGTAGCAATAGCCGAAGCGTAGCTGGAAAGTACGATATTATCAGGCTCGACGCCGGCTAAATTTAACGCTTTTCTAAGATTGCTTAGAGATGATTTTTGCGCCATTATGATATGCGTTTGCACCTCAAGCCTACTACCGTTCATACCCAAGGGATCTTCTATGTGCTCTTGGTCGTCTACTTTAAAATTATACGGCAGTATATGAAGCTTTTCGTAGTCGCTATGAATTTGCGCTCTTCGCTCGGATTCAGACATTGAGCGCTGTATTTCTTTTATACCTATTTCATACGTCGGGATATTTACCACCCCGTTGCTCTCTACGCTTTTGGTGTAGGCTCCCGATATCGATACTACCACCTTTTCATATCGAGTGCCGGCTATCCTCTGGGCATCGACTAAGGCGCTTTTTATTGATTTTGAAGCCAGTTCGATATTGGTTATCACGCCTTTTTTTATGCCCTGCGTTTTGGCATTTCCTATGCCGATTATCTTTAGACCCGTGTCGTCGTGTTGCGCTATTACGGCGCAAATTTGAACCGAGCCTACGTCAATACCTAAAATTTTAGTACTCAAATCAATACCTTTTTATTTTTTACTAACGTAATATTCTACTTTATATCTCTTGGCTAGCGCCGTACTCAAATCTCTCATCAGTTCGCTATTTTTTAGGTAGCTTGATTGCTGGGCGATGATGTCTTTATATTCGCTCTCTTTATCGCGATTTATTAAATTTTGCTCTAGTATTTCGTAAACCACGGCTTTATTATCAATCGTTACGTAGTCTTTTTTAGCGCTTTTGCCAAATAATTTACTAACGAATACGTTAAATTCCCCTTCCGTTAGTCCGCCTTGAGCTTTTACGGCGTCTCTACCGATAAAGCCTATGTCAATGCCTTTAAAGCCGTTTTTAAGCAGTTCTTTTGCTTTAGCTTCCACCGCCTCTTTAGTTTTTTGTTCTTTGTAAAGCTCTAAAATTTGCTCCCTAGCTTCTTCAAAACTCATTATTCTCGGAGCTATTACCTCTTTTACCTTTACTATCATATATCCATCGTCGTATTCAAACGGCTTTAGCGTTTCGCCGGTTTTGACGAGTTTTAGTTCATCTATAGGTAGACTTGCGTTATCTTCCAGAGTCGAGATAGTCGTGCCTGCTTCGCTTTCGCCCTTTTTAATTTTTAAATACTCTTCTAACGCGATTTTTTTAGTTTGCTTTAGGTTAAAGTCCTTTAAAACCTCGTCTTTAACTGCTTCAAAATCTTTTATTTTGTCGTCGCTACCTTTATACTCGTTTTTATTTTCGTCATAAAACGCTCTTAACTCCGTAGCATTTGCTTCGCTGGTTATAGTTGGGATAAATTTAGTATCAAGCTTAAACTCCGTCATGGTTTTATACTCGTTTTTATGTTCTTCCCAGAGCGTTTTTACGGCATCTTCGTCTACTTTTATCTCATCGGCATTGGCCTCTACGACTTGCATGGAGATTCTATCTTGCATTAAATAACTCGCCAAAAGCATATCGGTATCTTGCTTTTTGGTCGGGATATTTAGCGCGTGTCTTAGCTTGTCTAGCAGGATTACGTTTTTTAGGCTTTCTTCGTATTCGCTCTGAGGTATTCTAGCTCTTTTTAGCGTATTTTTATATAGCTCTTTGTCAAATTTGCCGTTAGTATGGAAATTTTGATCAGCGATAATATATTTTACTATATCCTCGTCGTTTACTCCAAGACCCAAATCATCGGCGAAATTTAAGAATAACGCGTCGTTTACTAACGATTCTAAAGCCAAATTTTCAAGCTTAAGATTAGCGGCTTCTTCTTCGCTTAAATGTCCGTCGGCAAGCTGGCTATAATATGCGTGAAATTGTCCGTATTTATTTTGAAACTCTTGGATGCTTATATTTCTGTGTCCTACTTTTGCGACGGAGCCGGAGCGGCTCGCGTTGAGGTCATAGGCTCCCCAGCCCACGAAACCCGCCCCGACGAAAGCTATCGTGCTTATCCATATCGTCACGACAAGGTATTTTCTGTGTTTTTGCATCCAAGTTATCATTTAAATTTCCCTTGTAAATTTCATAAAAATTTTATGCAATATTTTACTTAAATTTCGTAAATATCACCTTAAAAACGAGGTTTGAAGGCAAAATTTTTAAGTCGCGATAATACAAACTAAACTTTGCCTAGTTATTTTGCGATTCGTAAGAATGCGCAATGCTTAGCAGTTTGCAAGTATTTTCAAGGATCGCGACGTCTTTTGCCAGCTGATAAGGCGTCCTGCTATGCACGTATACGCCGTATCCTTTGATAACCATCACGTTAGTTTTATTTTCTAGCATATAGCGGTATATCTCGGTATCTGCGCGCTCGTACCAGTCCTCAAACTGCTTTGGATCGTATATGGGTATCTCGCTGCGTCTCATGTAGCCAAAGTAATCCCTCGGCCGTATAAAGGCGTGTCCTAGGGTGTACGCGGTTAGATAGTGCGGCATGGCGTAGCAGACGTATTTAGCCTCATTTATGTTTTTGTATATATTTAGATGAATATCCGCGTCTATACTCGCGTCGTTCCAGCGGTAATCCCTTTTGGAATTTAGCATTATCAAGTCTTCTTCTCTAACGTTATCAAAAATCGTCGTTCTTTTATTTATCAAAAAAGAATCATGCTGAATTCTAGCCGAAATAGAGCCGTGAAAGACTCCGAAAAAGTTTTTTCTAAACATCGAAAGAGCGATGTTGCTGATCTCGCTTGCGCAGTATTTTAAGTCCATTTTAACCTTTTATAAACTTTTTTTGTTATTATACACAAAAAATAAAGGCTAAATTTGAACTCCCCACACGTTCCCGTGCTACTTGATGAAGTTTTGCGAGCTTTTGCCGATATAAAAAGCGGCGCGATTGTCGATTGTACGCTCGGATACGGCGGGCATTCCGGCGCAATTTTAGAGCAAAAACAAAACGTAAATTTGATAGCCTGCGATCAAGACGAAGAAGCGATCAAATTTAGCTTTGAAAGACTGAAAAAATTCGGTCAAAGAGCGCAAATTTTTAAGAGTAAATTTTCAGAAATTTTAGGAAAAGTGGAACAAGGTCAAATCCGCGGTATCCTGGCCGACATCGGCGTTTCGTCGCTGCAGCTGGATAAAAACGAGCGAGGATTTGGCCTAAAAAGCGAAAATTTAGATATGCGCATGGACGCGCAGGCTAAATTTTCAGCTTACGACGTAGTAAATTCTTACAGCGCAAAAGAGCTGGAGCGTATATTTGCTGACTACGGCGAGCTGCCAAGTCCTGCCAAATTTGCTGCCAAAATAGTAGAAGCCAGGCAAAACGGCGAGATAAAAAGCGCCGAACGCCTCGCGCAAATAATCGGGCTAAAGGGCGTAAACGGACGTAGCGTTAGCGCGGCGACGTTAGCTTTTCAGGCGATAAGGATAGAGGTAAATAACGAACTAGGCGAGCTGCAAAATTTGCTCCAAAGCATCGAGGATTCGCAGATCGACGAGTGCGTCGTGGCGATAATCAGCTTTCACTCGCTAGAAGATCGCATAGTAAAAAATAAATTTAGGCAGTGGGCGCAAAACTGTATTTGTCCGCCGCAAGCTCTAAAATGCACATGCGGAGGGGATAACGCGCTGGGTAAAATCGTTAGCAAAAAAGCAGTAACGCCAAGCGCTGCTGAGATCAAGGCAAATCCGCGCTCAAGCTGCGCAAAAATGAGGATTTTTAAAATTTCTAGAGGTAAAAATGCAAGATAAAAACGAGATTTCGGAGTATGGCGGCGACAAACCGAAAAAGGAGCAAAATTTAGACTTTAGGACGTTAGTATTGGCGTATGCGGCGCTTTTTATCGCGCTTGCTTTGTTTTTGCCTAAAATTTACATCACGAATCAAATTTATTACATCAGTCGCGAAATCGGCGATCTAAGCGGCAAACGCGACGTCTTGCTAGAAGAAAACAGAGAGCTTCGCCTAAAACTTGAGAGGATGAAATACAAAAATCAAATTTTAGACCCGCTAACCTTAAAATAGCTAATTTCCGGCCTCAGACTGCGCGACTAAGCGCTCCAGGACATACTGCTCCAAGTCCTTGCGCGGGATTTCGTTTTTTACCGCTTCGTTGTAGATCATCTCGACTTTTGTGGAGTATTTTTCGTAGCTAAAATACGGAAAATGCACGCTCCAAGCCTTTTTTATGAGCTCTTTGCTAACGGCTTTTCTCGCCCAAATTTTAAACATATCAAAGCCGATAAAAACGGCCGAAGTACCCACCACCGCGCTAACGATCGAGAGGTGAAAGTCAAGTTTGGTAAAAAGACGGTGCGTCAAAACCAGCAAAACAAAAAAAATGGCAAAGCACAAAAGGCCGTAAACAAGGTAAGTTCTTGCGTAGCGAAATTTAAAATTTAGCTTGGCCGGATCTACTAACATGCCTTCGTTAAAAAGGCAGTTTGCCTCGAGTAGATCGCGAAACAGCACGGGTTGCTTTGAGATAACGAAGATATTTTCTAGGATTAATTTTTTTAACGCGTTATTTTTCATTTTTCCGATTATCCTTAAATTTAGCCCCAATTATATCAAAAACTTCGTAATCCAAGCTAAAATTTGAACTTAAGGCAACGCTTTTTTAAGAGTATTTGAGCTAAAATTACTTAAATTTTAAGGAGAAAAAATGAACGGGATAGTATATCTAAACGGCGAATTTATAGACGCTGCGGCGGCTAAAGTTAGCGCATTTGACCGCGGATTTATCTTTGGCGACGGCATATACGAGGTCGTGCCGGTGCTAAACGGACGGCTCGTGGATAGGGAGGATTTTTGGGAGAGATTTGAGAGAAGCCTAGCTGCGATCGAGCTAAGTTTGCCGCTTTCAAAGAGCGATTTTGGGGGAGTTTTAGAGGAAGTCGTCTGGCGAAATAACCTAAAAGAAGGCGGCGTTTATATGCAGATCACCCGCGGCGTCGCCGATAGGGATTTTAAGTTTATAAAAGGTTTAAAGCCGACTTGTTTCGTGTTTTGCTACGAAAAAGATATCGTTGTAAACCCTGACGCCGCGACCGGTATTGAGGTCGTTAGCGTCGAGGATATCCGCTGGAAGCGCCGCGACATCAAATCGATCTCGCTTTTGGCGCAGTGCTACGCTAAAGAACAAGCTGTAAAAGCCGGCGCATACGAGGGTTTTATGGTCGAAAACGGCTTTGTGACCGAGGCGACTAGCTCGTCTGCGTTTATCATAAAAGATAACGTCCTGATAACCAAACCGCTTTCAAACGAGATTTTGCCCGGCATCCGCCGCAAAGTGATCCTTGGTTTTGCCGAAAAGGCGGGGCTAGAGATCAGACAGCGACCGTTTACGATGCAGGACGTTTACGAAGCCGACGAGGTGTTTATCTCGGCTGCGACGTTACCGCTACTGCCCGTCGTCAAGGCCGACGGCAAACCGATAAACGGCGGCAAAGTCGGCAAATACGTGCCGATACTGCGTCAAATGTATATAGATAAGATCAAAAAAGAGGCAGGACTTTAAGCTAAAATTTGATGTTTCGGGTCGGCTTTGCATTTGTGCGGGTCGGCTCAAATTCGGCTAAATTTGATGAAAATATTTAAATTTACCGTCCGAAGCGGTTAGTAAATTTGAGCTGAAATAACGCTTGCTGGACTATTAAATTTGGAACTAACGATGGAAAATAAACCTAAAATTTTAATCAGCGCCTGTCTGCTCGGCGAAAACTGCAAATATAACGGCGGTAATAACGCAGACGCGATTTGCGCGGGAGAGCTTGTCAAACTTGGGCAAATTTACGAGCTAATCGCCGTTTGCTCGGAGTATCTGGGCGGACTGCCGACCCCGCGCGAACCTGCCGAAATTTGCCCAAACGGACAGGTGTTAACCAAATTTAGCGGCCGCGACGTTACGCGAGAGTTTCTTTATGGTGCACAAATTTGTGCCGATATAGTCCGCAAAAACGGCTGTAAAATCGCTATTTTAAAAGAGCGAAGCCCAAGCTGCGGAAGCGGCGAGATATATGATGGAAGCTTTACCGGGCGGCTCGTTAGCGGCGACGGCCTAACCGCAGCGGCGCTAAAAAAGCTAGGCGTTCGCATCGTCGGCGAGAGCGCGCTTGCGGAGTTAAATTTAGAAAAAGAGGCGTAAAACGGCCGTGTGGATAAACGTTAAAGATATAGCGGACGGCGCGAAATTTTACGCCTGAGCGTCAACAAAGATAATGCCAACGCCGAGCGGGCTGGAGGAGGGAAAATTTTATCCCTGAAGGCGGGATTGTTTACCTTGTTTCGGACAATGCTTCAGATAAGAGTTATTTTAACTGCGTCTGCCTAAGCCGTGGCGAAGAAGGAAACGTGATCTGCCGCCTTGAACGAGAGGGTGACTGCGTGCTTGGAAGCGAGATCAAGCGAATGTTTGAAAGCAAGCTGCAAGAGGCGTTTATAAGTAAAAGCATCGAGATCGCGGTAATATAAGGCGGTAAAATTTAACATCTTTAGTTTGTTAGTAAAATTTGGTTTATGCTGCTAGCTAGTGGCGCAAAAGTTGTTATAAATTTGTGCGTATCAAATTTCTAGCGCGACTTTGGAAAAATTACCGCTTGAAATTTTATCTAAATTTTTCGGTAAGATTTTCGGAGCCTTTAGGCTTGGTATAATCAAATCGTAGCCAAATTTGGCAAGCAAAACGTAGCCGTAAAACAAACAGCAAGAATGGAAGCAAATTTGCAAGCGGCAAAAATTTGTAGAAACGGTAAAAAGCAACGACGACAAAACGGCAAATCGCCGCCCTAAATTTAAAAAACGGCGGGTCAAATTTTATCGTCATCCGCCATGCTTACGCAAAATTTACGAACTACAAAAATTATAAAACGTAGGCCAAACCAAGACCGCGTCGCTTCGGCGTCAAATTTAACCGCCCAGCCTATGCCAAAGCTAAATTTAACAAACATCAAAAAGGGTAGCAAGCCTCTTGCAATGGCTTGCAAATTTTCGCCAAATATTAAAAAGCACGTAAACGCGAAAATGCCACGCTCGCCAAAATCAAATAGCCGAATTTAATCCTGTTTTGCTAAAAACGTAGCTGAACCTGACGGTAAATTTAATCCAGGTTTAGCTCAAATTTGCCACCGAAGCGATAGATTTTTCATATTGTTTGGCTTAAATTTTGCGCCAAAAGCGGGCAAAGCAAAATTTATTCGCACCTTCTTGATTGTAGCTTAAATTTACAGTCTACGACGCCTAGCTGCCAGCCAAAAAATAACGATAAATTGGGGCCCAATTTGCCCAAATTTATCGTTAAAACCGCCGTCAAATTTATCTTAGATGTCCAAATTCCGGCCTATACTCGAAGTGCATCGTATCAAAGCTAACCCAGCGCCCGCCCCAGATGAAGC
>CAURYE010000037.1:0-17823 GCA_963529235.1 uncultured Campylobacter sp. | reverse complement strand
GGTAAGGCAGCGAGACGAAAATCAGCAAAAAATCGCCGTGGCTAGCGTGGTTTGCATAGTAAATTTTAGGGCCGTCTCCGATATTTAAAAGCTCCTGCGGCGGCCTTACGCCCGTGATAAATATCGTTATGCGGCAAAGGATAAAATCAAGCGCGGCCGCTAAAAACTCTTTCATCTTTCGTCCTTTTTGTTAAATTTGCCCTGTTTGCGCGTCAAATTTGGCGAGTGGCGCCGATTTTTGTCTTACGCTCACTAGGTCGCTACTTTGGCTTCATTTGCCTTTTTGCGCCGTCCGCAAAGCCTCTAGCTAAAATGAAGGGCCTTGAAATTATATCAAATTTAATTGCGGCGGCAAACTATGCTAAATTCGGCATCCTTGCGGCAGGATTATTTTGGATTTATATCGTTTACCCCTACTCCCCCAACCCCATCCTCACGCGGTTTACACAGGTAAGCGCTAGTAAAAATACCACTACGTAAAGCACCCAGACGCTCCACGCGGGCAGCTGTCCAAGTAGCGCGTAAACGGTAGCTATAAGCCCGAATAAAAACGCTCGGTCGCTTTTACCCATAGGTCCGTCGTAGCGCCTGCCCCGTCCGTGGATCTGACCTAGCACGCCTAAAAATTCGCTCATAAAAGCTAGAAAAATGACGAGTGCGATAACGTCCCGCCCAAACGGCGCCACGAAAGCAAACGGTAGATAAAGCGCAGCATCCGAGATGACGTCCGTAGCCTCGTTTAGATAGCCTCCAAGCGGACTTTTTTGATTAAATTCGCGAGCTAGCATACCGTCGATGGCATTTAGCGCCATACGTAAAAACATCCAAATGGGCAGTAGAAAAAATAGCACTGGAATATCGGCAAATTTTACTAGGACTCCGCCGAGTAAAACGGATATGACGCAGGCTGCTAGGGTAACTTCGTTTGCCGTGACGCCCGCGCCATAAAGACGCCTAACTAGCGGGCGCAGTAGATTTTGAAACTTGGGTTTTAGCTCGTAAATACTCATAACGCTCCAAATGCAAAATTTGGGTATTGTGACGTAAAAACGCTTGAATAGGGTTTAAAATGGCTTTTGGTCTTAAAGCAAATTTGCCAAATACCGCGTATTTTATCGGCGGCTTAGGACTAAAAGCGCGTAAATGCGGCCTTTTTAAATATCGGCCATTATGCGATAAGGCTTCTTACACTAGCCGCATTTCCAAACGACTCTACTAGGCGTCAGTCTTGTCTCAAGAGTAAATTTAACCGACGACGGCCCAAACTACGTTAAATTTACCAAACCTTACAAAAATAAAACCGCGCCGATAATAATTTATCTAGCTAGCGCAAATCCAACGCGCCGCTAATAAAGCGCGCTAAGTGACTTTACTATGAAAGCGAGCGATTTTGCTCGTATGCTACGCTCTTATATCCAGCTCTTACTCTTGCGTAAGCAAAGTCGTTATGTAGCTATTTGCGCTAGTAACCGTACGCGTTAGGCTCGTTTTAGGCGGCGCGTAAGCTTTGCAATAGCCTTGCGTAAAAGGGCTTTTAAACCGGGAGTATCTAGACGCCAAAGAAGCTAGGCATTTAAGCTGCGGTATCGTGTAAAGAAAAACGGCATTTTAAAGATAAGCACGTCTATCTACGGCGATTCTTCTGCAATCTATCCAAACCTTGCCGTCCGAAAGATAAATTTAATGTTTTAGAACAGACGTAATACTACAGTAAAGAGATTTGATAAGATGGCCTAGCTAACTAGGGCCGCTAGGATTAGAGTTTATCGAGCCTTTTATTTACGAATTTTTAAATGCGACCTATTTATAGTCCTTGTTTTTGAGGATTTAGGATTGGGTTTTATATCGCGCGCCTTCTTTGGTTTTTTCGGCTAGTTTTACTATATCTTTAGTTTTTTTGGTTTTTGCTCTACTTTATCTTGGGCTATTTGGCTTACCTCGAAGGTCGCCTAGTCTTTGATTTGCTCAATTTTTAGGTAGGTTTTTGGCTTTAGAGGTTTTATCATTTATTTTATATTTTTTGGTACTTTTAAATTTCTTCGTTTTCTATACTCTATGACGGCATCTACCTTCGTTGGTTCGAATTTAATAATAGCATATATTTTCGTTGAACCGATGTCGTTTAGGCCCACAAGCTCTCCTTGGTTGCCGTATTTAAATTTATAGCAGCAAACAGCATAGATGCGCATACAAGCATGAATAATATGAATTTGTTCATTGGTTTTTTTGTTATCTTAAGATCGATTTTTTATTATGGCGCAAAAAATAACTTAAGTATGACGGTATTATCGACACAATGACTCGCTAGCGGCACCTACCAAATAAATCTGGACTTAAGACAGGCCCCCATGGATCAATAATACAAATTTAAGGCATCGGTAAGAGCTATGCAAGCTAGAATCTCCATATTCCAAAATTCCTTGGAATAGTTAATTATTTTCCTTCTTCAAACGCACCGACGGCTAAAATTTTACCAATTCTAGCATTTAAAAGCTGATCTACTTTTAGCTTTTCGAGCTTTTCAAGCTCGGTTATAAAATAGCTTGCGAGAGCTTTAACGGCGGCTTCTTTATCTCGATGTGCACCGTTTACCGGTTCTTCTATAACATCGTCTATCAAATTTAAATTTTTTAAATCGTCAGCGGTTATCTTTAGAGCTTTGGTAGCCTGTTCTTGCTTTAGAGGATCATTCCAAAGTATCGCTGCGCAACCCTCTGGAGAGATGACCGAAAAAACCGAATTTCTCATCATAGCAAGTTTGTCGGCAACGCCTATGGCTAGAGCCCCGCCGCTTCCACCTTCGCCTATAACGACGGCTATCATCGGCGTTTTTAAATTTGCAAATTCAAATAAATTTCTAGCTATTGCCTCACTTTGACCGCGCTCTTCAGCGGCAACGCCTGGATACGCACCCGGAGTATCTATCAAAAATAGTATCGGGAGTCCGAATTTCTCAGCCATTTTAGCTATTCGTAAAGCTTTGCGGTAACCCTCGGGATGAGGCATACCGAAATTTCTTTTTAGTTTATTTTTGGTTCCTCGCCCCTTTTGCTCGCCTATTACGACGACTTTTCTAGAGCCTATATAGCCGATAAAACAAACTATCGCCGCATCGTCGCGATATACCCTATCACCGTGCAACTCGTAGTAATCCCTCATCATGCCTTTTATGTAATCAATAGCGTAAGGACGATCGGGGTGTCTTGCCAAAGCAAGGCGTTGAAACTCGTTAAGGTTTTTGTAAATTTTAGCAGTTTCTTTTTCTAGATTTTTATTTAGAATTTCTACCGCATGCTCATCGCCACGAATTCTTGCATTTGCGATGTCGTCGTCTATTTGCTTGATACTTTGCTCAAAGTCTAGATAACTTGCCATTACATCTTCTTAAATACTATAGAGCCGTTTGTGCCGCCAAACCCGAAAGAGTTACTCATGACGGCATTTAGCTCAGCTTTTCTAGCTACGTTTGGCACATAGTCTAGATCGCACTCCTCGTCTTTAGTTGCGTAGTTGATAGTAGGTGGTATAAGGCCTTCTTGCATAGCCATTATGGATATGACAGCCTCTATCGCACCGGCTGCGCCTAAACAGTGCCCGGTTTGACCCTTGGTCGAGCTAACCGGCGGTACGCTATCTCCGAAAAGAGCCTTAAGGGCGGCCGTTTCATTTCTGTCGTTCGTCGGAGTCGATGTGCCGTGCGCATTTATATAGTCGATTTTTAAATTTCCAGCCATTTTAAGGGCTTTTTTCATAGCAGATAACGGCCCTTCAAGCGAAGGCGAAGTAATATGATACGCATCGCCGCTCTCGCCAAATCCCACAATCTCGGCGTAAATTTTAGCCCCTCTTGCCTTTGCGCTATCATATTCTTCAAGCACGAGCGCGCCTGCTCCTTCTCCCATGACAAAGCCGTCCCTATCCTTATCGAACGGACGAGAGGCATGCTGAGGGTCATCATTTCTAGTAGAAAGAGCCTTCATAGCGGCAAACCCGCCTATTCCTACTCCGCAAACCGTAGACTCGGAGCCTACGACTAGCATCTTTTGAGCCTCGCCGATCATTATAGTCTTGGCCGCTTCGATTATGGCGTGAGTAGATGCCGCACATGCCGTTACACTAGAGATATTAGGACCTTTTAAGCCGTGCTCTATCGAAACTATACCGCCTAGCATATTTACTAGAGCAGAAGGTATAAAAAACGGAGAAATTCGTCTTGAACCTTTTTCGAGCAAGGTGTTGGAATTTTTTTCGATATTAGGCAAACCGCCTATGCCGGCAGCGGAGCTAACGCCGAAATTCTCAGCGTCAAATTCGCCGAAATTTGCATCAGCCATGGCTTCTTTAGCCGCCTTTAGGCCAAGCTGGATAAATCTATCGACCTTTTTGACTTCCTTTGCATCCAGTACCGTAAGCGGGTCAAAGTCCGTAATCTCGGCAGCGATCTGAACGGGAAAATCGCTCGCGTCAAAAGAGGTTATCTTTTTTACGCCGGTTTTACCTTCGCAGATAGCCTTAAACGAGCTATCTTTATCAAGTCCCAAAGCGTTAATCATCCCAATGCCGGTTACTACGACTCTTTTCAAGGCTACTCCTTGCAAAAACTTATTTATTTAGGTTCTCGATGTAGGTTACGACGTCGTTTATAGTGATTAGTTTCTCGGCGTCGCTATCAGGTATCTCTACTTCAAATTTCTCCTCAAGCGCCATAACCAGCTCAACTACGTCAAGCGAGTCCGCGCCTAAATCCTCGATAATCTTAGACTCGCGCTTTACCGCATCCGGAGCCACGCTTAGTTGCTCAACCACTACGTCTCTTACGTCATCAAATACTGCCATTTTCTTCTCCTAAAAATTAAAAATTTCGTGATTTTAGTATATTTTAGCTTAAAATTTCGCAAAAATGCAAAATTTACGCGCCTACATATATAGTCCGCCGTTGATTTTTAGCGTCTCGCCGGTCACGTAGCTGGCGTGATCGCTTAGCAAAAACGCCACGGCTTCGGCCACTTCGCTAGCGCTTCCGAATCGCTTTAGCGGTATATTATCGCTGTAAGTTTTTTTGATCTCGTCGCCAAGCTCGCTCGTCATATCAGTCTCGATAAAGCCCGGCGTTACGCAGTTAAAGCGGATATTTCTCGCCGCGCCCTCTTTGGCGAAACTTTTGTTCATCGCGATCATTCCGCCCTTGCTCGCAGCGTAGTTTGCCTGTCCGGCATTGCCCATCTCGCCCACGATCGAGGCTACGTTTACGACGGCGCCGAAGCGTTTTTTGCTCATTACTTTTAGCGCCTCGCGGCATCCGATAAAGGCCGAGGTTAAATTTGCGTTTATCACGCCGGTAAAATCCTCCGTCTTCATGCGAAGCGCGAGCTTGTCGTTTGTTATACCGGCGTTATTTACGAGGTAGCCCAGCTCGCCGTCTGCGTCCGCGATCAAATTTATCGCTTTTACAAACTCATCCTCGTCCGTCGCGTCAAATTTAACCACCGCAGCCTGTCCGCCGTTTGCTACGATTTCAGCTTGCAGAGCATCGGCGATTTCGGGCTTTGAGCGGTAGTTTATCCACACTTTTAGTCCCATTTGCGCCAGGGTTTTGGCTATCTGCGCGCCTATACCGCGGCTAGCTCCCGTGATTAGCACGTTTTTTCCGCTAAATTTCATTTTCTTCCTTATTGTTAAAGTAAAATCGCATTTTATCAAAATATTAATAAAATTTAAAACAGCGCCTCGTCCATCTCAGCCGGTTTTTCGATACCCATCAGCGCCAAAACGCTCGCGGCGATATTGTTTAGACCGCCCGCTTTTACAGCCTTTACGCCCTCGCCCATCACGAAGCAAAATACGTCAAAAGTCGTGTGGTTGGTTAGCAAATTACCCTGCGCGTCCTTCATCTGCTCGCAGTTGCCGTGGTCGCTCGTGATGATTAGCGCGTAGTTTTTCTCTTTTGCTTTTGTCACGATGCGTCCCAGCGCCGCATCCACGGCCTCGACCGCCTTTACCGCCGCGTCAAATTCGCCCGTGTGTCCGACCATATCGCCGTTTGCGAAATTTACCACGATAAAGTCTTGTCCGTCATCCATACCTTTTAGCACCGCTTCGCACACCGCCTGTGCGCTCATTTCAGGCTTTTCGTCGTAGGTTTTAACCTTAGGGCTTGGCACCAGTACCCTAGTTTCGTTTTGGGCGAGCTCCTCGACGCCGCCGTTAAAGAAAAACGTCACGTGAGCGTATTTCTCGGTCTCGGCGGTGTGTAGCTGCGTTAAGCCCGCGTTTGCGACGACCTCGGCAAGGGTATTTTTTAACTTTTCGTTTTCAAATAGCACGGGAAAGGCGAAATTTGCGTCGTATTCGGTCATCGTGAGTAGATTTTTGACGATGAACGGGCGCGCGAATTCGCTAAAATTTTCATCGCCCAAAGCCGCCGCGATCTCGCGCACGCGGTCGTTTCTAAAATTTATAAATATCACTCCGTCATCCTCGCCGATGCCGCCAAAATCCCCAAAACTAGCCGGCACGATAAACTCGTCCGTCACGCCCGCCTCGTAGCTTTGCATGACGTATTCTAGCGGTGATACGGTTTGCGCATTTTCTCCGCGCGTCATCGCGTCGTAGGCCGTTTTTACCCGCTCCCAGCGCTTGTCGCGGTCCATCGCGTAAAATCTACCGCTAACGCTAGCTAGCCTAAAGCCTCCGCTTTGCACCTTTTCTTGCAGCGATTTTATGAATGCAAGCCCGCTTTTTGGACCCACGTCGCGCCCGTCGGTGATAGCATGAGCGAACACCTCGCAGCCGTTTGCGACCGCAAGAGAACACATCGCGTCAAAGTGGCTCATGTGCGAGTGCACGCCGCCGTCTGAGTAGAGTCCGACGACGTGAACGCGTTTGCAAGCTTTAAATAAATTTAAAAGCTTTTCGCTTTTAGCTAGCGAGCCGTTTTCAAAATCGAGCGAAATTTTTACCAAATTTTGATACAAAACACGCCCGCTGCCGATACACATGTGCCCGACCTCGCTGTTTCCCATCTGTCCGTCAGGTAGGCCCACTGCTAGGCCCGAGGTTTTTATGAGCGCATTTGGCACGTTTTTAAACAACCAGTCGTATGTGGGCTTTTTTGCCGCCGCAAATGCGTTAAATTCGCTACTTTCATTATATCCGATGCCGTCTGTTATCACCAATATCGTTTTTTGCGCCATTTTTAATTTTTTACCTTAAATTTAGATATTTTTTAACGGCATTATACTAAAATTAGCCTTTTTTAAAATAAAGGCTTTTATGTTTTACTATATTTATGAACTATTAAATTTTAATATCTTTCAATACATCACCGTTCGTGCGGGTTTTTCGTTTTTTATCGCATTTTGCTTGACCGTTTGGGCGCTACCTAAATTTATCGCGTGGGCGAAGGCCAAAAACGCCGCCCAGCCCATCTACGAGCTAGCTCCGCAAACGCACCAAAAAAAGGCCAAAACGCCGACGATGGGCGGGCTCGTCTTTATCGGAGCGGCACTTGCGGCGAGCGTGATCTGCGCGAGACTAGATAACGTTTTCGTCTTTGCCTCGCTTATCTGTCTTGCAGGCTTTACGGCGCTTGGGTTTAAAGACGACTATCGCAAAATCTCAGGCGGCAAAAACCACGACGGACTAAGCCCTAGAGCCAAACTCGCGGCGCAAATTTTAATCGCTCTGGTCGTTTCGGCCATGCTATATTTTAACGGCGAGCTGGGGAGCAAATTTTACCTACCGTTTTACAAATTTCCCGTGCTTGATCTTGGCATTTTTGCGGTAGCGTTTTGGACGCTCGTCATCGTCGCAGCCTCAAATGCGGTAAATTTAACCGACGGCCTAGATGGGCTAGCTACGGTGCCTGCGGTGTTTTCGCTGCTGACTTTGGGCGTGTTCGCCTACATCTGCGGGCACGCGGTGTTTAGCTCGTATTTACTTTTACCCAAGATCGCGGGCGTGGGCGAGACGGTCGTAGTGGCCGCCGCTCTGATCGGCTCTCTGATGGGATTTTTATGGTTTAACTGCCATCCGGCCGAGGTTTTCATGGGTGATAGCGGAAGCCTGAGCGTAGGCGCATATATCGGACTCATGGGCGTGATGACGAAAAACGAAATCCTGCTCATCATCATCGGTTTCGTCTTTGTTATGGAGACCTTGAGCGTGATTTTGCAGGTGGGAAGCTTTAAGATTTTTAAAAAAAGAATTTTTCTCATGGCGCCGATACATCATCATTTCGAGATAAAAGGCTGGGTGGAAAATAAGATCATCGTGAGATTTTGGCTCATCGCCGTTTTGGCGAATTTAATCGCCCTAACTGCGCTAAAAATCAGGTAAATTTAACAAGGAGAACTTAATGAGAGCACAGATAGAGCCGGATTACGAGACGGCTAGAAAAAGATACGACGGGATTTTGGAGAAAATTTTAGCCTATACGGACTACTGCGACGAACACGGCGACGAGAGCGGCGAGAAATACCGCGAGCTAGAAAACGAGCTGCACGCAATCACGGGTAAAGATATGAGTAAATTTGACCTGTGGGAGTGGTGGGAGGCCGACGGAGCTGAAAATTTAGCCTTTGATATCGCGCTTCCAGAGCCTCGCCTCGTGCCTGACATCACAAAGGACGAACTGCGCGAGATCGTGGAGCGGATGACGAGTTTCGAGCCGCAAGAGAGCGAAGACGAGTTTTTGGACGAGTTTTACGATCGTCCAAATTTTGCCTGTGACGGCGGATATTTTACCGAGTTTTTAAAGCTAAATTTTAAAGATACTTATGATTTTAAGCTTTTTACCAGACACAAACGAAACGGCGTAATGACCGAGCTGGACGCGGAGGAAATAACGCAAATTTTATGGGGAAAAAGGGCGTAAAAAGGAGCAAAAATGAGAAAATCGCTATTTGGCTACGGCGGCACTACGCGCGCGATCGCGAAAAACTTTGCAAAAAAGGGCGGCTGGGACGTCTACGACGATAAATTTAGCGAGATCTCAAACGACGAATGGGGCAACACTCTACTGCCGCCAAGCCTTTTCGTGCCAGAAAAAAGCAACCTAGAGATCCCGAGCCCGGGCTTTCCGCCCGGCCACGAGCTGGTTAAAAAAGCGCAAAATCTAATTAGCGAATACGACTATTTTTATAAAATTTACGGCGGCAAAATGCCCTTTACCGTCTGGATCAGCGGCACGAACGGCAAAACCACGACGACGAAGATGACGCAGCACCTGCTGGCGCGCTACGGCTCGGCAATGGGCGGCAACGTCGGAGTTCCGCTCGCAGACCTTGACGTAAACGCCAAAATTTGGGTGCTAGAGACCAGCTCCTTTACGATGCACTACACAAACGCCGCGGCACCCGGCATATACGCGCTTTTGCCTATCACGCCAGATCACCTCAGTTGGCACGGCGACTTTGCGCAGTATGAGCGTGCCAAGCTAAAACCGCTAGCGATGATGGGCGAAAACACGGTCGCGATCCTGCCTAAAATTTACGCCCAGACGCCGACTAAAGCAAAGGTGATAAGCTACGAAAACGAGGCGGATTTGGCCCGGTTTTGCGGGGTAAATTTAAGCGATATCGCCTTTAAAACGCCGTTTTTAACGGACGCTCTTTTAGCGCTTGCTATCCAGAAAATTTTGCTTGACAGGTGCGACGTAGAGCTTTTAAACGGCTTTGTCATAGAGGGCAACAAGCTAGAGGAGTTTCGCGATGCGCGCGGCAGGACGTGGGTCAACGACACGAAGGCGACCAACATCGATGCGAGCATCCAAGCCGTAAAGCGATATGAGGGCAAATTTTTGCATTTGATTTTAGGCGGCGACGACAAGGGCGTGGATATGCGGCCGCTTTTTGAAGCCTTGCGCGGCGCCAAGGCGCAAATTTACGCTATCGGCTCAAATACGGACAAGCTGATGAATCTTGCGGCTGAGTTTAAAATCCCGGCCGTGAAATGCGAATTTTTAAATGTCGCAGTCGGCAAGATAAATAAAAATTTCAAATTTGACGGAGTTGCTAAAACTAGCACAAATGATGAAAATTTGGACGAGATAGCGCTCTTAAGCCCTGCCGCGGCGAGCCTCGATCAGTTTAGCAGCTACGCGGAGCGCGGGAATGAATTTAAAAAAGCGATCTTAAATTTGCAAATTTGACGCGATATTTGCGCCGTAAAGCCGCCAAATTTAAATGACTGCCTTTAAAAATAAATTTTGTATTTTAAAAATGCGCCGAATTTTGCGTCTTTAACCGAAATTTAAGTATCAAATAGCTAAAATCACATTTCTTTATTTACGGCGTGGTTGGATAGCTCAGTCGGTAGAGCAGCAGACTGAAAATCTGCGTGTCGGCAGTTCGATTCTGCCTCTAACCACCATTCTATTATTTAATCCCCTATAATACAATCCAAACAACACCAAAAGAAGCCCTAAAATACGGCATTTCTAAGCTATTTATAATCCAATAAGCTACAATGAAATATAATGCAATCCAAAGATTTTTGGAACACTCACGGAACATTGAGAGCATTTTTATGAGCCAAAAAATCCCCAATGTTCCAAAATGTGCCGTTTTTTAAAAACCCTAAATGTTCCAAAACGCTTTTAAATATCGTATTTTAGGGGCTAAAATGGCAATAGATATTTTAAAAGATACGCAAATACGCAAAGCAATCAAGAAAGAAAAAGACTACTCATTGACCGACGGCGGGGGCTTAGCGATACTTATTACCTCTAAAGGCGTGAAAAGGTGGGTATTTTATTACATAGACCCGGTAAGCGGTAAAAAATGTAGCGCAGGCTTTGGGCTTTATCCGGATATTACCTTAGCAAGAGCAAGAGAGCTAAGAGCAGAATACAAAAACCTAATATCACAAGGCATAAGCCCAAAAGAGCACAAAAAGCAGGTAAGAGAGCAAAGACAAAGCGACCATAAGCAGACGTTTAGCAAAGTGTTTAACGAGTGGCTGGAGCTTGAAAAAATGCGAGTGCTACCAAAAACGCTACAAACCAAAGCAAACCGCATAAATAATCATATTACGCCTCTTATAGGGGATAGAGCTATCAAAAGCATAAATCACGGTGAGATAGCGCAAATATTAGAACAGATAGGCAAAGAGACGCCTCAAACGGCGCAAATACTGCACCAGCTATTAAATAACATATTTCATTACGCCACTACAAAAGGCTACACGCCTTTTAATATCATCTCGAATATCCAGGCAAAGGCGATCATCATAAATAAAGAGACGGAGCACTACGGCAAGCTTACCGAGATAGAGGACTTAAGGGCGCTTATTAATAAAATTTACGATTATCCGTTTTTTCTTAGCACGCGCAATATTTTAAAATTTGCCCTGCATATTCCTTTGAGGGTCGCACCGCTTACGCTTTTAAAGTGGGAATACGTGGATTTTGACAAGAAGCTTTTAACAATACCAAGAGAGCTACAAAAGAATAAGAATAAATCGCTAGGGGCTTTTATCTTGCCTCTAAGCGATGAGGTTATTAGTATCCTAAGAGAGCAGGAGCGAGAATTTAAAGCCTACCCGTATATCTTTATGAATACGAGCTACAAAAATCCGATCCACAAAGATACGCCTACAAAAACCATTAAAGAGTTTGAATTTTACGATAGAGATACCGGGCGGATAATAACGGCTCATAGCTTTAGAGGCATATTCAAAACAGCCGTTTACAACTACCGAGAGCAACACAACACCAGCACGGAAGCAATCAATAAGGCGTTAGACCACCTGCACGGCGACAGAGTGGAACTATCATACAGCGAAAAAGCGACCTTTTTAAACGAGCTTAGGGGGCTTTTTGAGTGGTGGAGCGAATTTATACTAAATTTGAGAGATGAGGAGCGATAAAGATGGCAAAAAAGCTAAAGCAACATGAGAATTCTATCGTTGATGAACTTTTGGATTTTATCGATGCGGACAAATTTAAAAACGTTTCATTAGGGCGTAGCTTTGCATTTAACGCCGAAATGTTAAAATTCTTAATATCGTGCAAGAGGCTAAATATTTTTTTACAAGGTATTAAAAAAACCGACATAGAAAAGGCAAGCGCGGACACTTTAGAGAAGCTAGACAACGCCTCAAATGAAATTTGCACGCCGTATTTTGATACGGATAATCGCAATGATATAAAAGAAGTTGTTTTTATTGCTTTAATAGATATGATTAGCGATGAGGTAACAAATTGCAAAAGAGGCGAGATGAAAAGCAAGAAAATTTTAAACGATTTAAAAAGGCTTAATAAACTCCAAAAAGAAATTATCGAGAAGCATTTTTTTAAAGACAGTATCCCAAATTTTTTAAAAAGAATAGGAGTAAAGAAAGAATTTTTTAGGCGCGGAGATAGTGCAGAATTCGCTTGCGACTTATTGGCTGATTTGCTTTTTGATTGTTATTTTGAAGCAGACAATAAAGACCCAGAAAGCCTTAAAATTTTATTTGATATTGAAATAAAAAACGATGTTATGCCCACTCTTTACACGCTCACGCAGGGTGCCTTAACTTTTGATGAGATAATATCGCTAATCCCTCTTTTGCGCGGTTATGCTCAATCGGAAAGAGACATCGAGACGATAACCGGATTTTGGGATACACAGGATGCATTATTGGCTCTAAGCGATATTTTAGGACTGGGCATAGCAATGCCGATTAAACGCAATGAATTTCATAATGCCGTTAAAGACGCCTACCAAACATACCTTGAGCTAAAATAAAATAATCTTTAGCAAAAAATAGCTATTTTTTTAATAGATTTTGACATCAAAAGCCAATAGCTTTTTAATACTTTAATTACCTCAAAACCCACCCAAAAAACGCCATTTTATCGTTATGCTAAAAATTTAATTTATGCAACAATACCCTCATCAAGCTTGAATAAAAACAAATAAAGGTCAATACAATGCAACAAACTACACACGAAAGAAAAAAGCTAAGAGCTTATGAGGTGGCAAAGATTTACGGGGTAAGCCAAAGCACGATCTGGAATTACACTAAAAAAGGTTACCTAAAGCCTGTAAAGGTGGGTGAGAGAGTAACCCTATTTGACGCTTTAGAGTGCGATCAATTCTTTAACGGCAAGAATGCGGAGCGAGACAATGAGACAGGCGCGCACGAATAAACAAATTCTAGTAAGGATAATGTTAGAACGCGGCGAGGTAACAGCCTCAGACGTAGCTCATATAAGCAACTCTAATCAATACTTCGTAGAACTCGAGAAGCTAGGCATAAGCGATAGCAGACCGCACAAAAGAGCCAACGGCACTAACTGCAAGATGAGGTTTATCAAAGATCGCAAAAAGGCGCAGGCGTATTTAAACGCCTACAAAGTAGCCGAAGCGATAGCCGATTATGTCGATGAGGTGCAAGATGTCAAAATATGAGGAGCTAAAACCTTATCTAAACCGCGACGCCGTAGCAAGCATAATCATAAATTGCGGTTACAGCATAGACAGGGCTTACAAATTTAAGATTAGAGATGAGAGAACGCCTAGCGCGTCGATAGATAAAGACGGCTACATTAAAGACTTCGGCGGAACATTCGGCGGCGACGTATTCGCCTTTTTAAACGAGATTGTAGGCTACTCGAAAGCAGAAGCCCTACAAATAGTCAAATATGCTTTAGGAGTGGAATAATGACGAAAGATATACAAAAGGTAATAGATATCGGAGCTAATGAATACGGATTAACCGAGCTTGTAAAAATAGACGTGGCCAAAGCCAAAGAGACGGCAAAATTTATTTTTACGAACGATAAAGAGGGCATATTTAGAGATTTCATTTTTAAGAGTATCGAGTTTTTACAAGAGCTGGAGACTCAAAAGCAGTTAGTGGATATGGTAACCGACGCGACCATAGAGGAAAATAGCCGGCTAAAAGGCGTGAGCAGCTACCAACCATTAACGCAAGACGAACTAAAAAACATAGAGAGCAACAGAGAGCTATTAACCGGAAATTTGAAGCTAACGTAAACAATGCTAAATAATTTTTTAGGAGCTCATTACGAACCGCTTTACAAAAGACTAAAGGCTGAGAAATGAAATCAATCGAGGATTTTAAAAACGTAGCTTTGAATAAGCCAGACTTAGCGCCGTGCGAGGGCTACCAAGAAGCGAGCGAGGCAAAGGATAGCATAGACCTTAATCAATATGCCGTAAAGCTAAGAGAGGCGTATTTAAACGCCTATACGAGGGTTAGTTTATGCACGCAGGAACAAACCGACGAGCTTTATGATCTTTATCCGTGCAATTTTCTAAGAGCGTGCAACGCGAAGCTAAGAGATATTGAATGTCTAGGCTACAACACGAAACACCAAAGCCTAGCGATCATTTTAAAAAGCGGCGATAAAACGCAAGCCATAGCCACAAGACGACTAAGAGACGAAGCCGGTAATATTGTCGAGGGCAAAAAGTGGATAAGAGCCAAAGGGTCAAATAATGGCTTCATGCCTCATCGCTTTAATAGGTCCGATGACGTGGTATTCATAGCCGAGGGTATAGGCGAGGTTGGGCTATTTGAGATGCTAAAAGCCTCTTACGTTTGTTTTCAAAATGCGGGCGAAATATCCAAATTCGAGTATAGCCCTTTAAAAGACGAAATTTTAGAAGGGCTGAAAGGTAAGCGCGTAATTTGTTTCGTAGATAATGACGAGCCTAGTCAAAACGGCTTTAATGCTCTTTATCCGGTCATAGGGGGGCGATCTTTACCAGGTCAGGTTTAAAGACAGGCCCAAAGGGTATGACCTAAGGGATTTAATCGTGGAGCTCTCAGGCAAATATAACCACAAAGAGCTTTTAAAAGCGTTGCAAAACGAAATCAAAGCAAGACAAGAGAGGGTTTAAAAATGAACGGCGGATTATTAAATTTTTCAGACGACGACTTCATTAACGCACCCAAAGCGCTGCCGGTATATGAGAATACTTCAATAAAGCCGGATATGAGAAAAAGCGATGAGGTAAAAAAGAAAGGCAAAATAAAGCTAAATTTTAACTCTTTATCGGAATTTAGGATTTATCCCGATGAGATAGCAAATTTTAACCCCGTTTGGCTCATAGACGATTTTTTAATGGAGCAAAGCATAACGACGATATACGCCACCGGAGGAAGCGGCAAGAGCTTTTTAGCTCTAGTTTTAGGCGTGTGGCTCTTGGATGCTCAAAAAATAAGCAGACTTATCTATTTAGACGGCGACAACGGTTACACCACGCTAAAACGTAGGCGTGTCGATGAAATACTAAAAACCTACTCAAAGATAGAATACTACCCGCTCTTTAAGCAAAATAGCGAGGGTCAGTCGATAGATCGATACAGCGTATTAAGCGACCTAGCCGAGAACCTTACGCCGAATGAACTAAAAGGAGCGCTAGTTATCATTGATAGCATACGAGATTTCATCAAAGGAGACTTAGGAAGCGATAGCGTAGTAATGCCATACCTCAACAGCCTAAAGGCGTTTAGAGACAATGGGGCTACCGTAATATTTTTGCACCACCAACCCAAGCAAAGCAAAAATCCCGATGAGAACAACGAAGCTTACAAAGGCGCGACAGCCTTTATAGATAGTGTAGATACCGCATATTTTCTATCCAACAAAACCACCGACCAGGACAAAAGCGAGGGCAAGCTGGCTGTAACTCTAAAGCCCACCAAAGCAAGAAACGGCGCTGAGCATAAAGCCTTTATTATCAACGGTGCTAATTTTAAGCTAGTGCAGGCCGATTATTACAAATATGCCCTAACCGATAAGGAGAGATACACGCTCGAGCTTGCTCTACAAATCATAAAAGATAACCGCATGGGAATAATCCAAAGCGATCTGGCTAGAGAGATAAAAAGCCTAGCCAAAGCGCAAGCCGTAGAGGTATTGTCGAATAATGCCTTGTGGGAGTTTCTAAAACGATATGACGAAAAAGAATACATCATCATCAAAGGGGCTAGAAACTCAAATATCTACAAACTCATAGACGAGAATGCCAACACGATAGCCCCTATGCCTTACAATGCCGTGGAAGCATACGAATTTAAAGAATAACCGATAAAGGGCTAGACCTGTAAAAAGGTAAAGCCCTGCCTTCATAGAAATACATAGACGAACAAACACATAAATAAATAAATTTTTATATTTATTCATATTTTTATATGTATTTATCTCCATATTTCAGTTTTTTAGTTTTTTTCAGTTTTTTTTAGTTTTTTAGCGAACTTAAAAAACTCAAACCACTTGCTATTACGGGCTTTGCAAGGCTTTTTATTTCAGTTTTTTAAATTTTAGTCTTTTTTGCATTTTTATCCTTTTTATCGGTTTATTTCAGTTTTTTAGACAGAGTTTCGCATACGTTAAAAAACTAAAAAACTGAAAAAAAATAACGCTCTAAGCCCCTAAAATACGTGTCTCTGAGTTTTTTAACCTTTTTAAAAAACTGAAAAAAACTGAGCTTTAAGAAAAAAACAAGATTAAGACCTCATCCCTACCTTTAAAGGCAAAAAACACACCTCGATTTCAAAGCGAGAATAAATCAAAATAAATCAGTCGGACAAAGAAAATTTAGCCCAGTCCGAATAATGCTCCGTAGTCAAACTCAAACGGCTTGATTTTGAATACTGAATAAAAAGACATACAAAGACATCAAAAAGAGTTAAAATCAAATAGCGGGCTTTATTTTACGTTTAAATGCGTATTGTTAATTTTTGGCGTATTTTTTAACAAATAAAAGGCGATATGTTAAAAAAGCGAGAGAATTTTAACCTTTTAGATGAATACGCCCCGCCCCTCAAAGGGCGGAGGCGGCAGCATACACGATCAAAAGCTTTTTAGTCCAGTGCGACAGCGCAATTTTGCGCCGTCGAGTGAGTAGCCTAAATCGTCATTCCACAAAAAAATGGAACGCATAGCCTAAGCGATGAGGTAGTAGTAGCCGACGTCATAGGCGAACTTATGCCCTAAGCTAAATTTAGCCCATAGGCGCAAAGTAAAAGGACGTAGCCGTTACCGACACCCCCCTGATTTTAAAGAGGGTGGCATTCAATTCACCCCCTTTTGGATTTCACGAAAAAATGAAAACGGACTTATTCAAAAAATCCTGAAAAAGGAGTTATCCACAAAAAAGAGGAAAACCAACCGGCCGAATATTTGACCCGTTAAAGCTAGGCGTGAGAGGTTTACCACAAAAAAAGGGAAACCCTAAAAGCTAGGTGAGTTTAATTCATAGAGCTAGACGAGAGACAATCAAGGCTGAAAGCTAGGTATATTTAACATAGGTAGCTAAACGCATTTTTGGGTTGAGTAAGCTAGCTACGTTAAACGTAGGTAGCTGGGTAAATTTAACTTAGGTAGCTACCAGAGAGGGATTTAAAGCGGTGGAAAAATTGGATTAGAGGCGATGAGGTTAAAGGTCTTTAGTCAATTCTTTGATTTTTTCGTAGCGAGTGGATTTTTCATAGCACACTAAAAACGGCTCAACCCAAGACGGAATAGGTTTTTTTTCGTCATTCCAATTGTAAATACTACCTGCGCTTAGTTTTGTTAAATTTGCAAAATCATTGACCGATAAGCCTAAATCGCTCAATCTCTTTAAAAAATCGCTTTTTAGCATTTCCGCCCCTTTGTAAAATTTGGCTAATTGTAACATTTTTAATCAAAAATGTAAAATATTATGAAAATACTTCATAAAAGATTGTAAAAGCACTTGACTTATTAAACCAAAGATGATATTATTACGCTAGTTATTTAATCAATAATGAAAAAATATCAACCAAAAGGAGACCCCAATGCAATTAACATTTGACATAGCCGACGAGCTAGACCTAACC
>CAURYE010000036.1:0-18872 GCA_963529235.1 uncultured Campylobacter sp. | reverse complement strand
ATCAAGATCGAGGGCGAAAAATTTACGCCCGAGTATAGGATCAGCGCCGATCACTCCGCGATCGTAAAAGAGATCAAAGAACTCGCCAAGAATGCCGACCAAATCTACCTCGCGACCGATGAGGACCGCGAAGGAGAGGCCATCGCCTACCACATCGCCGCAGCCATCGGCAAAAAGCCAGAGAGCTTGCCCCGTATCGTGTTTCACGAGATCACCAAAAGCGCCATCGAGGCCGCTTTAAAAAACCCGCGCACTATAAATATGGATAGCGTAAACGCGCAGCAAGCACGCCGCCTGCTAGATCGCATCGTTGGCTACAAGCTCTCGCCGCTGTTAAATTTAAAAATCCAAAAAGGACTAAGTGCGGGACGCGTGCAAAGCGCGGCTCTAAAAATCATCGTAGACCGCGAGCGCGAGATTCGCGACTTTAAACCGATCGAATACCACAGCATCGACGCGGTTTTCAAAAAAGACCTTGACGCCGAGCTGGTTAAATTTGAAGCGCAAAAGATAGAAAAGCTAACTATCACAAACGCCGACCGAGCCAAATTTATCGTAGAAAATCTAAAAAGCGATAAATTTAGCGTCCGCGAGATCGAAGCCAAAGAGCGCAAAACCGAGCCCGCGCCGCCGTTTATGACCTCGACGCTACAGCAAAGCGCGAGCAACCGACTAGGCTTTAGCCCGAAAAAAACGATGATGATCGCGCAAAATTTATATGAGGGCGTGCAGACGCATCAGGGCTTCATGGGCGCTATAACGTATATGAGAACGGACAGCCTAAATCTCGCCAAAGAAGCCGTCGCTGCCGCGCGCGAGACGATCGAGAAAGAGTACGGCGAACGTTACTTGCCGGCGAAGGCTAAAATTTACGCAACCAAGAGCAAAGGCGCGCAAGAAGCCCACGAAGCGATCCGCCCGACAAATCTTAGCTTCACGCCCGCTATTGCCGCGCAATATCTAGAAAAAGACGCGCTACGCCTCTACACGCTCATCTACAACCGCTTTTTAGCCTGCCAGATGAGCGCTAGCATTAGCCAAACGCAAAACGTATTCGTCGCGGGCGAAAAGGGCGAGTTTAAAATCAGCGGCCGCAAGGTGCTGTTTGACGGATTTTACCGCGTTTACGGCGATATGGATAAGGATAAAATTTTGCCCGACCTAAAAATCGGCGACGAAATGAGTCTGCAAAGCATCAAAAGCTCGCAGCACTTTACCGAACCGCCGTCTCGCTACTCGGAGGCAGGGCTCGTTAAAAAGCTAGAAAGCCTAGGCATCGGACGCCCTAGCACCTACGCGCCGACCATCTCGCTGCTAACCTCTCGCGACTACGTCAAAGTCGAGAAAAAGCAGCTCGTACCAAACGAGATCGCCTTTACGATGATGGGCGTTTTGGAGGAGCATTTTAGCGACATCGTCGATAGCGAATTTACGTCAAATATGGAAGAAAAGCTCGACCACGTCGCAGAAGACAAAGCCGACTGGCAAAAGCTTTTGAGCGATTTTTATCATCCGTTTATGGATAAAATTTCAGCCGGCAAAACGGGCATAAAAAGCCAAAAGGTGGCCACTCCGATCGGAGAAAAGTGCCCTGAGTGCGGCGGCGAGCTACTACTGCGAAAAGGACGCTACGGCGAGTTTATCGCGTGCGGAAATTTCCCAAAATGCAAATACTCGCGCAATATCGCCAAAGCTGAGCAAGGCGCACAGGAAGGCGAAGCTGCGGCAAAGCCGAAAAAAGAGCTCAAAAAGATCGACGTACCGTGTCCAAAATGCGGCGGCGATATCGTCGAGCGCATCAGCCGCAGGGGTAAATTTTACGGCTGCGCAAACTACCCAAAATGCGACTTCGTCTCAAACTATGAGCCGGTCGACGAAAAATGCGACGAATGCGGCGGCGATATGATCAAAAAAGAGCTCAAAAAAGGGACGTTTCACGAGTGCGTGAAGTGTAAGAAAAAGGTACAAATCGCGGAGCAATAGCGGCGGCTTGTCTTTTTGGTTTATACTTCGTTGCTTTAAAATTCGGCTCGGTCATTACCCGCACGGTAACTCCCGTCGCCAAATTTCAAAGCGCCTCGTCTAAACGCAAAAATACGTCGCCTTATAGATTGCAACTCAGAAATTTTAAATTTAAACATAAAAACGATAAGGCGAAGTATCGTGAGATGATTTTAAATGTTTTGAAGTAAATTTCGTCCCAAGACTAGACATATAGTCTGTCGTAGGGCGAAATTTACGAAATCATTTAAAAGCGCTCGCGAGACAAGCCGCTAAAAAAGGAATAAATCAATGAAAACTATTATATTATGCGCCATCTGCTCGGTGAGCTCCGGCAACTGCTCCGAGGACTGCGGCTACTGCACGCAAAGCGCGAAAATAAACGCCGACATCGAAAAATACAAAATGAAAACCGCCGAGCAAGTAGTCGCCGAAGCTAGGATCGCGGCGGCGAACCACGCGCTTGGCTTTTGCCTAGTCACCAGCGGCGCAAGACTCACGGACAAAAAGACCGAGGAGATCGCCCGCCTCGCGCGCGCCGTAAATAAAGAAGTCCCAAACCTCATGCTGATCGCTTGCAACGGCATGGCGACGCTACCGCAGTTAAAAGAGCTTAAAAGCGCAGGCGTGTTTAGCTACAACCACAACCTCGAGACCTCGAGCGAGTTTTTCTCGCAAATTTGCTCGACGCATAGCTGGGACGAGCGCTGGCAAACCAACATCGACGCCAAAGAAGCAGGTCTAATGCTCTGTACGGGCGGCATTTACGGCCTTGGCGAGAGTGAGGCCGACCGCGCGAGCCTGCAAGCTAGCCTAAAAGAGCTTGATCCCTTTTCTAGCCCGATAAATTTCTTTATCCCAAACGACGCGCTACGCGTCAAACGGCCGCCTATGGGAGCGGACGAAGCGCTAAAAATCATCGACGATACCGTCCGCGCGCTGCCTAACGCTCGCGTGATGATCGCAGGCGGTCGCGAGAAAATTTTAGGCGGACGCCAATACGAGATCTTCGATCACGGCGTCTCCGCCGTCGTCATCGGCGACTACCTCACGACCAAGGGCGAGGTCGCTAGCCGCGATATCGCCGAGTTTAAGGCGCGCGGATTTAGCTTCGCGACGCTTTGCCACTGATGCAAAATTTGCTCTTAATCGGGTGCGGCGGATTTTTGGGGTCGGTTTGTAGAGCTGTTTTAAGCGGCGCGGTCGCTAAATTTTGCCCCGATTTTCCGCTTGCTACTCTTTGCGTCAATGCTCTTGGTAGCTTTTTGATCGGCGTACTACTCTCGTTAAATTTGAGCGAAAATTTAAGGCTATTTCTAGTCGTCGGCGCGCTCGGCGGTTTTACGACGTTTTCGACGTTTAGCTATGAGACGGTGCGCCTTTTTAGCTCGGGACAAAATTTAGCCGCATTTTTAAACGCGTTTTTTAGCGTTTCTGTTTGCCTCGGGTTTTGTTATCTAGGCACCGTTATTCGCTGAAAATCTAAATTTTACGCACCTAGACCCGTACCTTTGAGGTGTTAAATTTGACGTTGCAATATTATAAAGGGCTTGGGATTTAAATCGCGCTGCGCATACGGTTGCGAGCGTTTTGGCTCGTTTAATCCGCGCCGCACCCGATTTTTCGAGGGTTTTCTCGTCAAATTTAAAATTTTTACAATTTTTTTTCTTTTTCTCTAAAGTTTTTTTGATTTCGTCCGATATAGTTTTTGAACGACAAGAAGTCGTAATTAAACTTAAAAGGATTTACAATGAGTTTTCGTATTAACACGAATGTAAACGCTCTAAACACACACGCAAACGCAGTCGGTAACAACCGCAACCTTTCTCTTTCTTTGGGTAAACTTAGCTCAGGTTTGAGAATCCAAACTGCAGCAGACGACGCTTCCGGTCTTGCTATCGCTGATAGCCTAAGAAGCCAAGCTAGCGCGCTTGGTCAAGCTATCAACAACGGTAACGACGCTATCGGTATCATCCAAGTAGCCGATAAAGCTATGGATGAGCAGCTAAAAATTCTTGATACTATCAAGGTAAAAGCTACCCAGTCAGCTCAAGACGGTCAAACAAGCGATTCTCGTCAAGCTTTGCAAGCCGATATCGTTCGCCTAATGGAAGAGCTAGACAACATCGGTAATACTACGTCTTTCAACGGTCAGCAGCTACTAAACGGAACATTCTCTAACAAAGAATTCCAAATCGGCGCTTACTCAAACCAAACTGTTAAGGCTTCTATCGGCGCTACTACGTCAGATAAGATCGGTCTAACTAGATTTGAGAGTTCAAAACTATTAACGCTTGCGAATGCTTTTTCTAAAGCTTCTTTAAACGTTGTCGATATGAAATTTTTAAACGTAGACGGCGTAAATGATGTTCGTGTTGCTAAAGCTACTATAGGAACCGGTTTAGGTCAAGGTGTAGGCGCGTTAGCTGAAAATATCAATAAAGTAGCGAATAAAACGGGCGTTAGAGCCACGTTTGACGTAACTTGGAGAGGTACGGCATCAGTAGCGATACCAGGAGGACTTATCAAGAGCCTTTCTATCAACGGCGTAAAAATAGGCGACCTTGACGTAAAAGCAAACGACAGCAACGGCGCTTTAGTAAATGCTATCAATAAAGTAAAAGACCAAACCGGCGTAGAGGCTTCGGTAGACGCAGAAACTGGAACTATGGTCTTAACTAGCCGAGACGGTCGAGGCATACAAGTAAAAGGCGGCGACCTTTCAAAAGGTCTAGGTAAGGGAACGGCTGCGTTAACCAAAGGTTTCGTAGGTCGTTTGAATCTAGTTCGCTTGGACGGACGCGATATAAAAATCGGCGGAACTACTAAACTTAATCTAAGTAAGGATGCATTTTCTGCAGACGGCGGTCAGCAACAGTCTGTTTCTCTAAGAGACGTTCGCGGCCAAATAGATAAAAAAGTAGCTACTGCTATGGGCTTTTCAAGAATGAGTAAAGAGCTAAGCGTAAATCAATCAGCGGGCGTTATGACCTTGCGCGGCGCTATGGCTGTTATGGATATCGCAGAGTCAGCTCAAAAAACTCTTGATCAGATCCGCTCTGACCTAGGTTCTGTTCAAAATCAGCTTGTCGCAACCGTAAACAACATCACGGTCACTCAAGTAAACGTAAAATCAGCCGAATCTCAAATCAGAGACGTTGACTTTGCTAGCGAGAGCGCAAACTTCTCTAAGTTTAACATCCTTGCTCAATCAGGAAGTTACGCTATGAGCCAAGCTAACTCCGTTCAGCAAAATGTCTTGAGACTACTACAGTAGTCGAAAGCATTTCTACGCGGAGCGGGATTTATCCCGCATAGCTGGAAAAATGTCCTAAGACTACTTCAGTAGTATTAAAACGTTTCTAGGTGAAGTAAAGCCGTTTAGGCTTTACGAAACCGGAAAAACGTAAAATTTCTACGCGAAGCGGGGGCAACCCCGCGTAACTGGAAAACGTAAATTTCAGCTTTTAGCGGGATTTATCCCGCGTAGCATAAATTTATACGAGTTCCTAGCCTGACAAATTTGCTTACGGCTAGGGACTTTGCTTGCGATTTTGGGTTAAGATAGCCTTAATCGAATCTCTTCAAATAAGTTTGTTTAAAGGTGAGAGCCTTTTTTAAAAGTGAATTTTAGCCGAGTGTGCGCTCGGCTATTTTACTCTTGGTATTTGCCGTAAATTTCAAAGTCCAAATCCTAAAATTTAATCCAAAGCAGTCTTCTTAATTAGTGCAAATTTATCAAACCGTAACGAAGCTTAAGCTATAATCGCGCATTTTTAGAAAGGATAAATTTGCAAACCGACGGACTAAGTATTCTTATCGTTCTAGCTCTTATCGTTTTTTCATCGCCGTATTTTTCTAAAATTTTACGCATCCCTATCGCGCCCGTGGAGATTATTTTAGGCGCGCTCGCAGGATACCTAGGGCTCATAGGCCACAATGAAATGTTTAAAATCGTGAGCGAAGTGGGATTTTTTTATCTGATGTTTTTGGCGGGTACCGAGGTTGATTTAAAGATATTTTTTACAACCGATAAGAAAATTTTAAAGCTCGGACTCTTATATATAGCCATACTTTACGCGCTTTCGGCATTTACTACCTTTGCGTTTAATATCGACAAGCTGTTTATTTTGATAATTCCTTTGATGAGCGTGGGGATGATTTTTACGCTTTTTAAAGAGTACGGCAAGGATAAAGATTGGCTAAATTTAGGCATGCTCGTAGGCTCCATCGGAGAGGTCGTTAGCATCGCCGCGCTTACTTTCGTCGGTGCGTATATGAAATTTGGCGCCGGTAGCGAGCTTGCGCTCACGACGCTATATCTGGGCGGATTTTTGGCGCTTAGCGCTGGCGCGTTCAAGGCGCTAAACGTACTATTTTGGTGGTACCCGCAGCTGCGCGTAATCTTGATGCCTCACTACGATAATGCCGAAAAAGACATCCGTTTGTGCATGGCGCTGTTTTTTAGCATCATCGCGCTTATGCTTTATCTAAATTTAGAGATTGCATTCGGCGCGTTTGTAGCAGGAACCTTTATAGCGACCTTTTTTGATCATAAAAAAGACCTGCCGCATAAGCTTGCGAGTTTCGGTTTTGGATTTTTGGTACCGACTTTTTTCGTTCATATCGGTTCGACGTTTAAGTTAAATGCCATTTTTATAGACGGAGTGGTTAGGGACGCACTACTAATCGTAACAGTTATGACTTTATTTAGAGCCGTGAGCGCGAGCGTGTTTTTAAATTTGCTAGGCTTCCGCAAAACCCTTCTTTACGCGCTTTCGCACTCGATGCCCCTAACGCTTCTAATCGCGGTTGCTACCATAGCCTACAAATCAGGCGGTATAAATGAAAATTTTTACTTCTCTTTCATACTAGCGAGCCTAACTCAGGCTATAATAGTAACGATTTGTATCAAAATCCTAATGGGCTACGAAAATAAAAATCTGCAAAAGGAGCTAAAATGAGCGATACGGTTACGCTAACAGACAACAGAAACGGCAAAAGCTACGACTTTCCGATACTGCACGGTACGATGGGGCCCGACGTCATCGACATCTCGACCTTTTTTAGCGATACGGGGATGTTTACGTTTGACCGCGGATATACCTCGACGGCGATGTGCCGCTCTAGCATCACTTATATCGACGGGCTAAAAGGCGAGCTGATGTACCGCGGCTACGACATCGCGTATCTAGCGGAAAACAAAACCTTCATCGACGTGGCGTATCTGCTGCTAAATAAAGAGCTGCCGAACAAAAAGCAGTACGACGAATTTAAACTCGAGCTTAAAAAACGCAGCTTCATCCACGAGGGCATGATGAAAATTTTCGATGCTTTCCCGGACAAGGCGCATCCGATGGCGATCTTGCAGGCGGCGGTCTCGGCGCTTTCTGCGTTTTACTTTGACCACCTAAACATGGATAAGCCCGAGGAGTACCACGAGATGGCGATGCGAATAATCGCAAAGATCCCTACTATCGCGGCGTTTTCTTATAGATTTTCGCGCGGATTGCCGATCATTTATCCGAATTTAGACCGCGGCTTTACGGAAAATTTCCTCTACATGATGAGAGCCTATCCGTACGAGCACGTGGATCTAAAACCTATCGAGGTTAAGGCGCTAGATACGGTCTTTATGCTACACGCCGATCACGAGCAAAACGCCTCTACGACGACCGTGCGCACCGTAGGCTCGACGCACGCGCACCCGTATGCGTGTATCGCCGCGGGTATCGGAGCGCTGTGGGGCTGGGCTCACGGCGGCGCAAACGAAGGCGTCATCCGCCAGCTAGAGCAGATCGGCTCAGTAGAAAACGTCGATAAATACATCGCCCGCGCCAAGGACAAAAACGATCCGTTTAGGCTGATGGGGTTTGGCCACCGCGTGTATAAAAACTTCGATCCGCGCGCTAAGGTGCTAAAATCTATGTGCGATAAGCTATTTGACGAGATCGGCATAAACACCGAGCTTCTAAAAATCGCCAAAAAGATCGAAGAGATCGCGCTAAACGACGAGTATTTCATCTCGCGCAACCTCTACCCGAACGTCGATTTTTACTCGGGACTGATTTTAAAGGCGCTTAGCATACCAAACGATATGTTTGCGGTTATTTTCGTCATCGGCAGGATCCCAGGCTGGATCAGTCAGTGGATAGAGCTAAAAGAGCAGGACAGCATCAAGATCGTGAGGCCGAGGCAGCTATACGTGGGCGAGACGAACAGGACGCCGAAGTAATTTTAAAATTTAAGCGGCTTGTCTCGCGAGCGTCTTTAACGGAGCTAGTAAAAATTTAGCTCAATAGACTACGTGTCTTATCTTCGCTAAATTTTTACGTCGCAACCCTTAAATCCATCTTGCGATACTTCGCCTTATCGCTTTACGCTCAAATTTGAAGTCGAGTTTTTAAATTCTGGCTCCAAATTTTACCCGCCGAGACCCGTGTCTTGAAAACGCAAATTTAAAACCCGCTAAGCTTTGCGCCAGCAAAGCTATGTCGCCACCTCTCACGTGCAGTGGGGATTGCGGGATTTCTGCGTCGCTGTGCTAGCAGTTGCAAGCAGGCGGGGGCGGGTCTGGGCGAGCGGAATTTGAAACCTAAATTTACAAATTTGACTTTAAATTTGAATACAAAACGACAAGGCGAAGTATTTTGAGATGAATTTGAATGTTGTGCGGAAATTTTCGTCCCAAGGCTAGACAAATAGTCTGCCGCAGGGCGAAAATTTCAAACTCATTCAAAGGCGCTCAAAAGACAAGCCTTTTTAAAAGAAACTAAAATGCAAAATTTAAACGAATTATTAAACCTAGCCAAACTTGCGGCTCTAAAAGCAGGCGACGAGATAATGAAATTTTACGCCCACAAGGGCTTTGACGACGAGATTTTAGCGGCTCGTTCGACTTTGCCCGAAAGCGCGTGCAGCCAAAACCGCCGAGATTTCGAGGTAAATTTAAAAACCGATCATTCGCCCGTGACCTCAGCCGATCTCGCGGCAAACGCTGCGATATTTGAAACGCTAAAAAGCTCGCAGATCCAAATTTGCTCGGAGGAAAAGATTTTGGGCGAGTCCGCGCGGACGTTTTGGCTCATCGATCCGCTAGACGGCACAAAGGACTTTATCAGCGGCAGCGGCGAGTTTTGCGTCTGTATCGCTCTCATAGAGGACGGTCGCCCAGCTCTTGGCGTCATCTACTTGCCCGTTACCGGCGAAATTTATAGCGCGGAAAAGGGCGGACGAACGCAAAAAGAGCTTTATAAAAACGGCGCGTTTATACCGCAAACTCTAGCCGTAAACGAGAGAGCGCCGCAAACGATAATCAGCGGCAAACGCGGCAAAAACGTAGCGGCCGGCAAGCTCGCAGCCGCCCTAAATTTGGGCATCGCGCGGCTAAGCTCGGCAATCAAATACTGCCGCATCGCCGAAAATCTAGCGGGCGCATACATGCGCTACTCGCCAAGCTCCATCTGGGACAACGCCGCGGGCGAGATGATCGCTACAGGCGTGGGAGCGAAGATGATCGATCTAGCGACGCTAAAAGCGCCGATCTACGACGCAGCCTCGCTAAAAAATAACGAATTTATCGTCATCGCAAAGGATTTTCTAGCCCTCGAGGATGAAATTTTACGAGCGATAAAAGGGCTAAATTTATAAACCAAAAGACGACTCGCCGCATTACAAATTTAAGCGTCTCGCGCAAATAAAATTTGACGATAGAAGTCGCCGAATTTGAGCTAAAAAGCAAATTTCGTCGTTGCAAAACCGCCTTAGCCTCTTTCTTGTTTTTGATAGAGGCGACCCCTGCGCAAACGGCGCTCGGCGTAAATTGCTTAATCGGGGTCTAAAATTAGGCAAATTTATGTCGTTGCCGACCGCATTTACGGGATGATTAAATTTATATTTATTTTTACCGCCGAATTTTAGCTAAATCTAAATTTGGGCGCAGGGGAGCCGGTTTTTATCGCGGTAAATAAACCAACTTGCAAACAGGCTTGATTTTAAATTTGCTTGGCGCGAGACGAAGCTTATGCCGCGTCTGTTTTAAATAGCGCGATTTAAGGCTAGGTTAAAGCACAGGCGGATAAATTTAGGTTGATTTTGGATAAAATTAGGCGAATTTAACCTCTAAACCGCCCGAGGTTCAAAGGAAATCTTTGCTAAAAACCGTCAAAATGCTGCTTGGTCTCATTTTCCAGGCTAGAGCTTTATTTATCCTTTTTTACTTTTGCGCCTTCGTTACTTTTGCGCCCATGGCGTCTATCTTGGGCGCGGAGATGAGCTTTCTGTGCTATTTAACCCGCTTATGATACTATCTTGCGCATTGCTTGCCGTTTATATCGGCTTTAGGGTCGCAGCATATAAAAATCACGGCATAGATTGCAAAATGGACGCTGTATTTTTCATCGCTTTGAGCTGGATATTTTTTATGCTGTTTTGCTTGGCGGCGTTTTTTGCGACCGTTTTATTTTTGGAGGATTTTAGAGGCTTGCCGCCACGAGAATTTTGCTCGCTGCTTTTAGTTACGGCGATTTTTGCGGCATGGCGCACGCTTAAGAGCTCGGAATACAAATTAAGCGTATTTTACGAGCGAAAAGTCGGCGCAAAAATAAGCATAGACAAAATCTTAATTTATTCAGTCTTAGCGTTTGCGGCGATCGTCGCGGTAGCGTTTTTGATAAAGCGATTTTGAGGTTTTGTGGCTTAAATTTGACGCTTGCTACCAAATTTGCTTGCGAAACGCCGCGCCTAGTTTAATGCGATTTATTTTTGCCGCCGTTTGCGCCAAGGCAGGCAAATTTGCGTTTGGGCGCTACCCGGCAGTTGCGATTTATTTTCTTTTTTTGGGTGGATAAATTTAGTTTTTGGCGTCGCGACAAATCAGGCTTTAACCGGTTTGCTCCCGGGCGTGCAAAGTCTGGTTTTAAATTTACGAAGATTTCGTAGGCGTGCTTTTTCTGCGACCGACCGTCCGCTCAAAACCCGCGTCTTTACACTGCACAGAGGCTAAATTTATGCAAATTTGACGACAATGGCAGCCGAATTTACGACCGAAACTCAAATTTTGCCGTGCCGCTTTAAAACTAAATCTAAATCCTCGTTAGCTCGCTTCTAGGACTCGCCTGCAGATCAAGACCCGCAAACTCGCCGCGCAGGTATTTTTCGCGTCCCGCGCGCGCGATCATCGCGGCATTATCGGAGCAAAACTCCAGCGGCGCGCAGATGAGCTCGCAGTCAAATTTCTCACACAGAGCTTGCAGACGGGAGCGCAGATTTAGATTCGCGCTTGCTCCGCCCACGACGCCGAAACGCTCGAATTTACGCTGGGCAAATATCTTTTCTAGCTTGTTTAGGATATGCTTGCAGGCGGTGTTTTCAAAGGCAAAGCAGATATCGGCGATCTCCTGCGTGCCCAGATTTCCGCTTGCGGCGAGCTTTTCGGTTTCGACGCGAACCTGATTTTTTAGCCCCGAGAAGCTATACGCCGTGCGCGCGTCGCCAAGCAGCGGCACGGTAAATTTAAACCTCTCGCGCCCGCTCTTTGCCGCCTTTTCGACCGCTACGCCGCCCGGATACCCAAGCCCCAGCATCTTTGCGACCTTGTCAAAGCTCTCGCCGAAGCTATCGTCCATCGTGGCAGCCAGCACGCCGACAGCCCCGTCCGCACCGATATCTAGCACCATAGTGTGCCCTCCGCTAACTAGCAGCACGCCCGCGGGCAGCCGCGCCTCCTGCGACAAAAATAGCGAATACACGTGCCCGGCGAGATGATTTACGGCGATTAGCGGCACGCGCAGCGACGAGGCGAGCGCCTTTGCCATCGCGACGCCGCCCACTAGGCTCACGGATAGCCCCGGCTCGTTCGTGACGGCGACGGCTTTGACGCGGGGTAGTTCTGCTTTGATCTGCTCTAAAATTTTAGGAAGCGCGGCGGTGTGAAGCCTGGCGGCTAGCTCCGGTACCACTCCGCCGAATGCGCAATGCTCGGCATCTTGCGAGATTTTTTTGTGAAATTTTAGCTCCAGCGTTTTTATGTCGAGTAGCGCCACCGAGCTGTCGTCGCAGCTGCTTTCTATACCCAAAATCAACCCGCCCGCACTGCTATGTCGTAAATTTTCGCTCATTTTATAAATTTTCCTTTTTTAGCGCATTTTACCGCTTTTTGCTTTTGCGGTTATAAATTCGGCCCGCTTCCTAGCAAAGGCTGCCAAATACGCGCACAAATCGCTTGCCGTAAATTTGCGACGGACCCGATTTTGAATAAATTTGAATCCAAATTTACGCATCGAGGCCCGCACCTTTAAAATGCCAAATTTGGTATTGCGAGTTAGATTTCTTTGCGTAAAAAAAGGGGGGGGCGGGGCTTGAATTGCGCTCTGCTAGCAGTTGCGAGGCAAAGCGTCGCGAGTTTAAATTTGACATTTTCAGGGTGCGGGTCTCAGCGGCTCAAATTTGCAAATTTGAGCGAGGGAAGTCGGGGTGAAGTATTTTTGCGTTTAGACGCGGCGGATTTGAAATTTTGCGACGGGAGCTACCTCGTCGGTAGTGACCGAGCGTAATTTCAAATCCAACAAAGTATAAACCAAAAAGACAAGCCGAAAAGCTAAATTTTCAGCCCGTTTTCGTACCAATCTATCTTCCTGGTCAAATACATCACCAGCGCTATCACCGCAAATATCATCACGCTGCCCATCAAAAGCGCGTAGTCTTCGGACTGCAAGATACCGTAGAGCAAACAGTAGCTAACCCCGTGTACGAGCGCGATAAATACGCCCCATTTACGCGCCCGAAAGATCGCCGAGCCGTAAAAAAGTATCGTCGCGCACACGGCTGCGGCCGCGATGAGGTAGCTAGCCAGGAAGCTGATATGCTCGGAAAACGAGAGCACAAGCAGGTAAAACAGCACGTCGGCGACTCCGATGAGTAGGTACTGGATCGGATGGATGCGGACGCGGCTGTAAATTTCGCACAAAAATATCGCCAAAAACGGCACCGCTAGAAATAAGATCGCGTACGTCACGCAGCGCGCGATGAGCGAGTAGTTGTTTACGGGGCTGATGAAGCTAGCCTCGACGCCCTCAAACCGTATATCGCGTCCGCCGTTCATGATCCACGCCTGCGGGACGCTGGTGCTAAGACCCGAGATCTCCCACTGCGCGTTAAAGCCGCTGCTTGTAACTTCGCGCGATTTAGGTAGCCAGCCTCCGCTAAAAGACGGCGAGCTCCACGATGATTTTACGTCAAATTTATTATCCTGCCCGACGGGAACGAAGCTCGCGCTCTGCCCGCCTTGCATAGATAGCGTGCCCGCTAGCTCAAAGCCGTCGTTTGCTAAATTTGCGGGTAGCTTGTAGTGGACGCTTTGCCCAAACGGCGAGTATTTAGGCGGCGCAAAAGACTGCGCGAGATCCTGTCCGTTTGCTTTTAACGCGGGAAAAGCGGTAAAGGTCTTTTTGTTACCCACGCCCAAAATCAGCGTCGCCTCGCTTAGTAAAACGTCGCTTTCCGCGATATTTAGCTGCTCGAAATTTAGCGGCGCAAATTTGGCTTTCAGCGCTACTTCGCCGTTAAAAACGGGCACGCTAAAGATACCGCGCTTTAGATACTGCGGATTTAGCTGGGTCGATAGCTCGTAAGACTGCGGCGCTATCATGATCTGCTCGGTGGTCTGCGATACCGTAGGTACGCCGTTTTCGTTATAGACGGCCGCCTGCTTTTTGTACGGCACCGAGATCAAAACGCCCTCGATCCTAAGCTCGCCGCCGACTGGCTGCATGATGGACTCCTCGGCGGTACGCTTGACGTAGGCGCGGTCAGAGATCATCGAGCTGATGAAACCTAGCGGGATAAGTAGCAGCAAAAGCAAGACGAAAATGATGACTGGCTTCGTCCAAAATCCGCCTCTGACGCTATCCATGATTTTGTTTTCCATTGGATTTCCTTTTGATTTTTTTCACTGTGATTTTAGCTAGAAATCGTAATAAATCGGTAAAGGAGCCGGAAATTTCGGCTAAATTTTGGATTAAATTTAATGCCTAAAATCTGCGGCTAAATTTACGCGAATAAAATTAGCCGCTAAATTTAGCCTAGCTTGCCGGTAGTTGCGCCTATCGCAAAACTTACGAGGCAGGCCGCCCCGTAAATTTGCCTAGTCTTTTTTGCCTTTGTTTAGCGATTTTAGCTTGGCGTCGGTGTCGTCAGTTAGCATCGTAAAGATTTCGTTCGTCAAATTTTGCGTTAAAGCCTTGGCTTCCTTCATCATATTTATCGAAAATTCGTTTAGCAGCTTGTTTGCTTTGGCTTTGTCTTTTTTATAGAGCTTGACGTATTCGTCTTCAAATTTAGCCTGTTTGACCGCGAGCGCGTCCTCAAACTCCTTGTAGGCCTTTTTCACGACCGGCGAATACTTATCGTAGTCCATCATCACTAGAGTTTGCAGCTTTCTATACGTCCAGTAGATCGACTCGTCGTCGGCCTTATACGAGCCCTTGTCGTAGCCGCCTATGAATTTATCCAGTCCGTAGTAATACGGCAAATAAACGCTAAGATCAGACATGCCAAGCGCCACGTAGGTCACTCTGCCGATTTCTTGCGGTAGCCACGGGCGCACCTGCATTACGTGCGACTCGTAGGTTCTAAAGACGCTCACGGCGCGGTAGATGTTTTTTTGGTTTTCGTCTTTGCTTGCGTAGTTATCGTAGGCAGTGCCGTCGTAGTGGGATCTAAGAGCATTTTTTAGATCCTGTACGCTTAGTTTTTTAGCCGGTTTTAAAAATACCGGATAGTTGCCGCCCTCAAGGGTCTGCTTGTCTTTTAGCTCGGGGTTAAACATCTGCTGCACCCAGCAAACGCGCGGATAGTTGTAGGTCATATCCCTCTCGTCGTCTCTGGTGTAGGCTTTCGTAAACTGAAATTCGCCGTCTTTTGCCGGATCGTAGGCGCCGTTATCTTGGGCAAATTTGATTAAATTTTTTGACCCCATGAAATTTGGATCGTTTTCTTTGTAGTTTTGCAGTCTGCCCTGATTTGCGGAGACGAAGTATTCGTCTTTTGGTAGTTTAACCGCCATCCAGTGATGACCGGTGCCAGTTTCAAAGTACCAAAGCTCGTTTTTATCCACGAACACTACGCCAAAACCCTCTCCCGCACCCGTAGTTTCTACGATCTCGCCGAGCAGCTTCACGCCCTGCGCCGCGCTTTTCATACGAGGCAGCAAGACGTCGGGGATATCGTCCTCCGTGATGCCGGTTGCTTCGTTATACGGATCGATTTTTAGCAGTTCGTCTTTAGCATATATGGTCTCGGTGCCGCTGATGCCAACGCCAGCGTCATTGTAGCCGACCGCGCCGTGAAGCTTGGTGTGGGAGTTTGCTATCGTCGTGTATCTCATTCCCTCTTTTGGCAGCGGATAGGTAAAATCATTTGCTCCGTCATGCGCCTTTGAGCTGTGGACGCCTTTTTGATTGGTTTTTTTGGGATGTATCAAAAATACCTGCGCCTTTATCGCCTTGCTATCGGCACTCCTAGCTATCAACATCGAGCCGTCGTCGGAGGCCCCATCTCCAACCAAAATAGTCGTGCAAGCTAGCGCGTTTGCGCAAAACATCGCGCTTATTACCGCCGCAGAGGCGAGAAACTTTATCTTCATCGTTACTCCTTGATTTGAGATAATAAATCTAAGTGAAATTATAGGACTAAAAATATTAATTAAATATAAAATTTAAGCTATTTTCAAGATTGTATTGTAAATTTGTTTTGTATTTTGACGCGCGCACTTTCAAATTTAAATTTATTAAAGGAATTTTGGGTATAATCCCACTCTTACGCGTAAGGCGTAAAAGAAATTTTAAAAGGATTAGTATGCCTAAGATGAAGACAGTTCGCGGCGCTGCTAAACGTTTTAAAGTGGGCAAAAACAAGATCAAAAGAGGCTCTGCTTTTAGAAGCCACATTTTGACTAAAAAATCTCGCAACCGCAAGAGAGATTTACGCTCGCCTCAATACGTAGACGGCACAAACGTCGCAAGCGTCAAAGCGATGCTCGGAATTTAAGTTTTTGACGAAAAGTCATTCCAAACTCCCCCGAATTTGGGGCAAGACTCACTCAGTGAGCGCCGATTTGTAAAGGATAAATATGGCAAGAGTAAAAACAGGCGTAGTTAGAAGAAGACGCCATAAAAAAGTTTTAAAACTAGCTAGAGGTTTTTTTAGCGCTAGACACAAACACTTTAGAAAAGCTAAAGAGCAATTAGAAAGAAGTTTGGTCTATGCTTACCGCGACAGACGCCGCAAGAAACGCGACTTCCGCCGCTTGTGGATAGTGCGCATCAATGCTGCGTGCCGCCTAAACGACATTAGCTATTCGCGCTTTATCGCGGGACTTAAAAAAGCAAATATCGAGCTTGATAGGAAAATCTTAGCCGATCTAGCTATGAATGACGCAAAAGCTTTCAGCGAGCTAGCTTCAAAAGCAAAGGCTGCTTTATAATACCCAGGGGCGGTTTCCCGCTCCTTTTTCTTTATTCTTTACTTTAATTAAATTTTGTCGTTTCTACCAAATCGCAATAAAACAAATTTCGCTCAAAATCTTAATTTTTATTTTTCATTTTTTTTGATAAGATAACGCCCTAAATTTAAGGAGTAAAAATGGACATGCAAAAACTAAATCAAAACCTAAACAAACTCAACAAAATTTTATTTATTGTTTTAGGCATTGCCGCCGCGGTCTGGATCGGCGTAGAGGTTTTTATAGGTAGCAAGGTAGAATACGCAAAAGAGCAGATGAAAGAAAACCTATGCGAAGCGTCAAACGTAAAAGAGATGCTGGCGCGACTAAATTCAAGCCTTCCAAGCAAACTCGACGAGATAAATACGCTAGAAAAAATCGTCTGCGAAAACCGCCGCTTTGTTTATCATTATGCGCTTGGTAAAGGGCTAGAAATGGATGAAAACGCGTTAAATGATAAAGATATCGCCGAGCTAAAAGAGGAGCAAACAAAGGAACTCAAAAAAGAATTTTGCGAGGATACGCGATTAAAGGCCGTGCGCGAGATAGCCGAGGGCGTGGATTTCGTCTATTTTTTGGGCGCTAAAGAGCTGATTCGGGTAAAGCTTGAAAGCAAAGATTGTGGGTAAATTTAGCCACCTTGCCCAAAATCTTGCAAAAGCCATTAAAAAAGCTAGGACAAATTTATGCTTTAAAAGCGGTCGGTTTAGACGAATAGAGCTAGCGTACGTTTAGCCGCTAAACAGGGCTAAAAATTAGCGTCGCCGTCCGCTCGGTCGTATTTTAAAAATATTTAGTTAAAATTTATATTTAGATTAAGATGTATTTTATAGCCGCATGCTATCATACGCTCCGACGCGCTAATCAACATAAAAAACGAAATAAAGGGCAAAAATGAAACGCTGGAGTAAGCTTCAAAAACGGTTTTACGAACTCGTGGACGAGAGCATCGATTTTCAGATACACTGCGCGGTTTATAGGATGCAAAGCAGGCGCGGCGGTACTGATTTGCCGCGATATTTTATCACGCTTGCGGGCGAGATTATTTTTGATTACCCGAAGGATTTCGCGCTAAAAGACGGCCGCATAAAAAGCCTAGCGCAGGGCGGCACTCCTCTAGTGAAATTTTATCCTTACGATAGCGGCATAAGCGGCATCGGCGAGCTTATCCGCGAATATATCGACACGCCCAAAGATGAGCTGTTTAAAAAGCATTTTGACGCCGATGAATGGGGGCTTGCAAATATCCTAAAGGCCGCCGACAAACGCATCGGCAAAAGGAGGCTGCAAATTTTAGCCAAAAACAAGAAAAATCAAGCGATGCAAAAGGTCGTGCAAGCTAGGCTAAACTCTGTAGCAGATAGTAAAACGCCCGAATTTAAACGAGAAATTTAAAGGAAAATCATGACTCCGCGCGAGATATTTTTAAACGGCGGCATTTTAGTAGCTCCTATCAAAAAAGACGGCAAACAGTTTATCGTCAAATTTACAAAGGACGCTCGCGGCGAGATAACGCAAAAAGCGCTTGATGAGTGCTTATTTGTGCCGCTTTTGGGCGGGATAGAGTAGCGCGGAGCGGCAAATTTGACGCCGTTATTTTATGAGTGCGGCTTTTAAATTTGACTACGCAAACCCGCTCGCCGCGAAATTTAGCCATACGTTAAACCTAAAACTGTATAATCATCATACAAATTCTTAGCAAAGGAGCTAAAATGGCAACAGATCGCGAGTTGGTTAATTTCTCAGAGGAACACGAGCTAAACACGGTGCTAGCAAGACACGGCAAGGCTCAAAGCATCGCAAACCGCGAGGTGCTTTGCGAGCTCGGTAAAGAGTGCAAGGAAAAACTAGGCAAAAGAGTGCTAACGCAAGATGAATTTGACGAGTTTTTAAAACCCGTTTTAAGTCGCTTGGAGAATAAAAGAGCTTAAATTTCGGGGGCTTTCCCCGAAATTTCTATCCAAATTTCCCGCTTTTCCAAATATATCTGCTATTCTTTCGTTTTCAAATTTACATCCGCGTCGTCGTTTATAGCCGTCAATTTTAGACTATTTTGCGATAAGTACCGCGCGGCAAGCTCGCCTTGTTTAAATTTGACTTCAAATTTAAACGCCAAGCGTCAAAAGCGTACTCAAATTTACAAACCCAAAACTGGCAAGATCCATAAAAACCTGGCGCGTCAAATTTGACGTCAGCGTAAAATCGGAGCGGCTTAAAAACAAAGCATAAAGCTAAAGCCGCGCCGAATTTAACCGAGCTACGCCTTAAAAATGCACCTTAAATTTCGCCCAAAAGCTTCTGCCTGGCTCATAAAGTCTCGTGCCGTTCGGGATAGTCTCGTAGCCTGCGATACCGCCGCCGTAGCCGCCTT
>CAURYE010000035.1:0-19267 GCA_963529235.1 uncultured Campylobacter sp. | reverse complement strand
ATCTCGCGACCGATTATCGGCAGGACGACTTTTTTGCCGATCAAATTTTTATAGCGTTCGTCGTTTGGATTTACCATGACGGCGGTATCGCCGAAATATGTTTCAGGCCTAGTGGTAGCGACTACAACATATTCGCTTGGCTTATCTGCAAAATAGTATCTCAAATGATAAAGCTTGCCCTTGTTTTCCTTATGTTCTACCTCGATGTCGCTGAGCGCGCCGTCGTGCGTACACCAGTTTATCATGTAGTTTTCGCGCACGATGAGACCTTTTTCGTAGAGATTTACGAAGGCTTTTTTGACCGCTTTTCTTAGCCCCTCATCCATAGTAAATCTTTGGCGCGACCATGCCGGAGAGATGCCTAGTTTTCGCATCTGATGCACGATCATGCCGCCGCTTTTTTCTTTCCATTCCCAGACTTTTTGGACGAAATTTTCGCGTCCGAGTTCTTCTTTTTTGATGCCTTGTGCTAGGAGCTGCTTTTCAACGACGTTTTGCGTGGCGATACCTGCATGATCAAGGCCCGGCTGCCACAGCGTTTTGTAGCCGTCCATTCTTTTGTAGCGCGTCATTATGTCTTGTAGCGTAAAGGTTAGCGCGTGCCCGATGTGAAGCGAGCCCGTTACGTTTGGAGGCGGCATCATGATGCAAAATTTACGGCCGTCTTTGCGGATGTTTTTGTTCGCGTCTATCTCGAAATATCCGCGCTCTTCCCAAATTTTATAAAATTTATCTTCTATCTCTTTTGCGTCGTAAAATTCCGCCATATTTTATCCTTAATAATCGTTTAAAAAATGCTTGATTTTACTACAAATTTGCTAATAAGATGTTTAAGACGGGTTATTTTTAAGATTAGACAAAGAAAGCGAAGCGGCTAAAAAACCGCTTCGCAAAGGATTATTTGACGATAAATTCGTGCTGAGATAGATCGTAGTCGCTCATGCTTTCATCGTACATGTTTTCCGTGATGACCGCAGGCAGCATGCACTTACCGCTCATAACGACGCGAAGAGGCGTATAAAGCGTATTTTTATCGTCTTTATAGTAAAGACTGTAAAAGCTCAAAACCCTATCGTCCTCGATATTTTGGTGCTCAAGCGTTAAAGAGCTTTTCGTATCCTCCGTTCTTGCGTTTGGTACGATGTTTTCGTTTATCACCTCAAAGCAAGGGCTAATCGTCTCGTTTATCACGCCGTTTCTAATAAATTTATTCGTTCTTAGCGTAAGTTTAGAGTAGATGACGTCGTTTACTTTAAGCGCGTTAATATCTATCTCTTTGCCGTCTTTATCGACGAAAGTTCTATAGATATCAAGCCCTCTTTTGTCAAATTTATGATTTACGGCTAGCTTTTTATAGCCTGATGCGCTAACGCCTAGATACACGCTAGCGTTACCCTCCGGTACGATGGTGATTTCAGGCTTTTTAGGAGTGACGTTGATAGCGCCTCTGCCGCTAAAGTCTAGCTCGCGGCCGTCTGCTATGAGCTTAAATTTATTCTCGCTTGAGACGTCCTTGATATAGGCTCTTAGCGCCCTTAGCGTAAACGCGCGCTCTTGAGTGGAGTAAAGCTTGTCTACGTTTTTTATCAAAAAATCGGCCAAAGAGTCGCTAAATTCGTTTTTCTCGAAGTGATTAGCGTGAAGAAGCAGGATAAAGGCTTTATTTCTCACGCTTGAGCCAAAATCCGAAGGATCGTCTGACTGCTCGTTAAAGAAATTATTGCCGACCCCTTTTAGCACCTTCTTGCTCTCTTCGTTTAGTCCTTCGTTTTTAAGCGTAGCGGCCATCAAGTAACCCTCTAGCGCGCCGCCTTCGTATCGTTTTTGATCGTAAAGCGCGTTTAGTTTTGATCTATCTAGCTTGCCTTGCGTACTTAGTATGTATGCGGCGTATAGCGCTTGGAAATTATTTACCGGATCAAAATCCCTAAGCCAGCCAAGAGCCTTGCTTTTTACTCCGCTATCTAGCGCAAAGCCCGATTTTTCAAGCATCAGTAGCATATCGATAGCGTAGACGGAAGCGAAGTTGTTCGTATAGCTTAGCTGATTCCAGTAGCCGATGCTACCGTCTGTTTTTTGCATTTTGATTACGTCTTGCATGCCTGAAAGGACGAATCTTTTTCTGTCGGCTTCTCTTGCTTTAGCCTCTTTGGAGTCGCCGCCTCCAAGCACTAGGAAATTTAGTTCAAAAAGCTTACTAGAGCGCTGTTCGGCGCATCCGTAAGGGTAATTTACGAGTTTATCGCTATTTGCGCTTAGCACGCCTTTGATAGAGCTTGAAGCGTCTATCGTGATATCGTTTAACTCTTCGTCCAGTTTAAAGGTCTTTTTCTCGCTCGCGTAAAACGTCTTAGCGTAAGTGCTTAGCGGATAGGCGTGTATGACGTCTAGTTTTTGCGAGTAGGAGTAGCCCTCTTTGCCGTCGTTTGCGGTGAAATTTATATACGCTTTGCCCGTAGCGTTAGCATCGATCGTGAAATTTAGCTTAGCGTTTTCCTCGGGTTTTAGCTCGATACTATCTACGCCTAGTTTCGCATTTAGGTTGGTATCTAGGCTTAGGGCTACTTTTTTTGGCTCTTTAGTCGTGTTTATCACTCTTAGCGAGTAGTTTATCTTATCGCCTTCGATAAGATACGCCGTTTGAGTAGGTTTTAGGATGACGTCGTCTTTTACCTTTATGGCATTTACGCTAAAGCCCAGCTTATCGCCTACGACGCTAAGCGCGGCTAAATTTATCTCGGAGTTAAAGTCGCTAGGTACTTCTATCTCGAAATTTGCTACGCCGTCGGCACCGGCTTTTGCCGTTTGCATTTTGATATAGGTTTGTATATTTTTCTTATCTACCGGGCTAGCAAATTTAGCCATCCTCATCTCTAAAAGAGCAGCCGCCGCGTCGCCGCCGAAGCTTAGCACCTTGCCGTCTTTTTTAAATCCGCTTAAATTTGCGTAAAAATCGTAATCAAGCACTCCGTCGCTTAAAATCGTATCGAAAAACTCCAGCGGGCTTTTTAGCTTTTGGTTAGTGATTTGTAGTACGCCCTCATCGACGGCAAATATCGTAACCTCGGCGTTTGGCTCGGTTTTTACGCTAGCTTTAAATTTGGAGTTTGACCTTACGGTTTTTGGCGCCTCTATGAGCGTATTTGCTCTGCGGTAGGATTTGTCGGCCTTTACGTAGATTTTATCGTAGGTTCTAAAAGGCAGAGTATCGTTGTCTGCTACGCGCACGACCGAGGCCGTGACGTAAAGTCCCTCAAAGTCGAAATCAAGGTTAAATTTAGCGCTTGCGACGTTGTTTTGGACGTTTACGACTTTGTATTTTTTGACGTCGCCCGATTCTAGCGTGACGATAGCGATACCGCTTTTTAGCACGGAGCTTACGTCTGCTATTAGTTCGTCACCTTTTTTATAGATTTTTTTGTTTAGCTTGATTTTGGCTTTTGCCAGCTCTTTTGTCGGCTGTAGCGTCTCGCCGTAGTCCCAGCCGCTGACGTAAATGTTTAAATTTGCCGAATGGCCGCTAAGTATGTCTGAAACCGTAACGACGTAATCGCCGCTTTGCTTAAAGTCGTAGACGAACTCGTTTCCGCTAAGGGTATCGCTAAAGACCTTTTCGTAGCGACTGTGCCATCTTAGATAGCCGTCTTTATCGTAGTTGTAGTCCCAGATTTCTTTTTTTATCTCGATAGCTTTTTGCCTGTCTTTTATCTCCTCGTCCTTAAACGGATCGATACTTACCAAATTTAGCGTTAGTTTAGAGTTTGAGTCGATGTAGGTATCGTTTGCTTTTACTCCCACCATCGCGTCAAACGGATAAACGCTAAAGTTCTTGCTGGCGCTTACGTTTTTGCCGTCGTCGTTTATGTTAAAGACCGCCGTGCCTTTTAAAACGCTTGCAATTTTGGATTTATTTTCCAGCTTAAATACGGTTTCGCCCTTGCCCTCATCGTCTAGTTCTACTTGCTTGACGCTTTGGTCTAGGCCGTTTGCGGCGTATTCGTCGTTGCTAAATTTATACTCTTTAAATTTATCGTTTTTGTAGTCTTGTTGATATAGATTTATCGTTACGTCGCCTTTTAGATTTGCCGCCGCGCCGCCGAAAAGATACGCGCTTTGCAATTTAACGTCCATAACGTCGCCTAGAGCGTAAATTTCTTTTTCGAGACTAACCTCGTTTTTGATGCGTTGCGGGGTAAAAGACTCTACGGAAAAGTCGTAGCTATCTATGAGCTTGTTAGCAAAGATTATCTCAAGCCTAAACGAGCCCGTTAGCCCCGAGTTTACCGGCTCGTCGAAATTTATAACGCCGAGCTCGGTCGTATTTACGCTTTTATCTAGGATCGTTTTATTTTGCGGATCTTTGATTTTTAGCTTAACTGGCATATTTGCTAGCCCTTTAAACAGCGCGTTTTTGATGATGATCTCGCCTTTTATATTTTCCTGCGGGCGGATGATGTCGCTGGCAAAATGCAAATAAGCGTCGTAAATTTCGCTTCTATCTTGAACGTCTAAATTCGACTCCTCGTTTAGGCGTTTGTTTTGCGATAGAGCGATGAAGCTTTGCTCCTTGCCTAGCGTTACGACCGCGCTTGCTACGTCTTTGCCGATGTCTTTTTTATTAAATTTAAATACGCCTTCGTCGTTTGTGATACCGCTTGCGATGAGGCTATTTTTGGCAGAGTAAATTTTAACGTCCGCGTTTGCGACGACTTCGTTTTTACTCAAGCGGTTGGCAAATAAAAACACCTCGTCTTTTGAAATTTTCGTGCTTAGGCCGATGTCGGTTAGATAGACGGCTTTTTTGGCGCTTTTATCTTTATCGTAGTAGATCGTGACTAGATAAACTCCATCGCCGCCCTCGGCAAAGTCAAGCTTTATTTTGTATTTTTGCATCTCGTTTTGAGCGCCGCCTAGGTCGTAGTTTTTGCTTGCGACTTCTTCTACGTAGTCGTCAAGCGGAGTCTGGGTAAAATTTAAAAAATATCTTAAATTCGGCTCTTTTAGCTTTTCTACGACGACTTTAGCGGTATTTAAATTTACGCCTTTTACGCCGATTTCGCCGGCGCTAGATAAATAAGAGCCTTTATCGGTAAAATCCAAAAACGGCTTATAATCGCCGGTTTTGACGCTAAACTCCGCATCTTCTCGCAAAATTCTATCCTCATCGCCAAAGCCTTTTTTTAGCGTGACTTTGTACTCGGTTTGAGGTTTTAGTTCGTCGCTGGTTATATCGATGTAGCGGTAGTATTTAGTATCGCTGTTATCGGTGTATTCCAGTTCGCCTACTTGTAGATTTTTTATACCGTCTATTTTTACGTATTTGTTTAGGTTGTAAGTATCGAGCCAGTCGTTTAAATATATCCTAATGCCTAGCTTGCCGCCCTCTAGGCTAACGGCTTTGACGTCGTCTAAGTACATAGTTTTAGCTCTATCGTTATCGACGAATTTTTCTTGCTCTTCGGATTCGTTAGTCGCCTCATAGTCGTCGTTTAGGTTTGCGCCGGCCTTGCTTTTTAGCTTTTTAGAGACGGCAAATACCAAATTTTCGCCTTTTTCAAGTAGCTTTATTTGGAAGCTTTTAGGAGTTTTGGCTACGATTTTGTATTTGATGTTTTGCTTGGCCAAATTTTGCTTATCGTAAATTTTAAAATTCGCCGTAAATTCTTCCTCGCTAACCTCGTCGTTAAATACCGCTAAAAAGGTATCTTTGGCGTATTCGGTTATGCCCGAGAGCTCAAAATCTCCGCCGTAAATTTTAACCTTGCTTTCGCCCTTTTTGCACGAGTAGCTTACGCCCTTTGCCAGCGGTTTTTTTGGATAAAACAAGATAGAGTCCGAGCCGTATTCAAAGGCGCCGCTAATTTCTGGCGAACACTCGATTATCTTTTTGTGCGTTACCTTGCCGATTAAAGACTCGTCTTTTTGCGCGTATTCTACGCCTAGGCTTACCGCGCCGCCTTCTAGAATTTTGCTTCCGCCCTCAAGCGTAAAGGCGCTTAAATTTGCCGCCAAAACGCAACTTAGGCTTAAGCCCATGAGTTTATAGTTCATTAAAACCTCCTTATTTCTATATTGATTTCGTTTAGATTCGAATTTTCGTCCAGACATCCGAGCTTGTGTTTGCCTTGCGTTAAATTTAACGTATTTTCGCTAGCGTTGTTTACTTTTTCCCACTCGTTTTCGTCTATCTTAAGATATATCTCGTCGCCGATATAAGCGTAGCATTTTAGCATAACTTTAGTTAAATTCTCATCGCTTAGCAAAATTTGATTATTCGTCGGCATGGCAACGAGAGGTTTATAGCTTTTAAATTTATAATAACAAGGACTATCTTTGATGTCTGCTTGCGTTATCGCGCCGTTTTTGAGTAAAAACCCGACCTCTTCGCTCCTGATACTTTCGCAAACGTCTTTTAGCTCCACGCCCTCTATCAGCCAGTCGTCTTCCTCGTCTTTGCACTCTTTAAATTTAAACGCGTCAAGGCAGGTTTTCTTGCTTTCTATGCCGCTTGGCGCGTTCATGAAAGATAATTTTTGCTTTTGAGCCAGTAGCTTAAATACGTCAAAAACCGCACGCGAGGCGTCACTAAATCCGCTTAAATTTTGCGTCTTTTTGCCGTTAAAGTTACCAAACCACACCGCAACCGTGTAGTTGTTATTTACGCCGATTGTGTAGATATCGCGCGAGCCGTAGCTAGTGCCGGTTTTAAAGGCTATTTGAGGCGTATTTTCGGCGTATTGCCACGCGACGCCAAGGTAGCTTCTTGAGGCGGAGGAGAGCATTTTTGAGGTTAGATACGCGCTTTGCGGGCTGATTAGCCGTCCGTAGCCCGGTACCGTCTTACCCGCGACTTCTAGCGGTTTTAGCTCGCCGCCGTTTGCGTAGATCGTGTAGAGGTGGGCTAAGCTTAGCAAACTCATCTCCGCGCTTCCAAGCGCAATACTATCTGCGTAAAATTCCTTTGGACGACTCACCAAATGCACGCGCGAAAGCAGTTCGTAGAGCGAATTTTCGCCAAGCTTGTTGTTTAGGCTAACGGCGGGGATATTTAGACTGAGCGCTAGCGCCTCGGTAGCCGAAATTATGCCAAAAAACCTGCTGTCGTAGTTTTTGGGCGCGTACTCTCCGAGGAAAATTTCTGTATCTATCATCTGGCTTTTTGGCGTGATGAACCCCTCGTCGAGTCCTAGCGAAAATATAAACGGCTTTAGCGTGGAGCCCACGTTTCTACTCATCGTTACGCCGTCGTTTTGCCCCTGCGGAGCGCGCCAGTCGTGCGAGCCTACGTATGCCGCTACGCTCATATTTTTGTTGTCGATTATTATCCCGGCGGCGTTATTTGCGTCTTTTGATTTTAGTGAGGCCGCTGTATTTTTTATCGCGTTTTCGAGTAAAATTTGCAAATTTAGATCTAAATTTGAGTGCGTAACTCCGTTTTTTAGAGCTTGCGCGGCGTAGTGCCTGGCCTTATAAACGGCGTCGTAGCGTTTGTTTTTAAAAGGTTCTCTTTGTGCTCTTTGGAATGCGCTTTGATCTATCGCGCCGGCTTTATAAAGCAGCTTGATGGCGCGGTTTTTTAGCGCGTTGATGTTTGATTTTTTATCTAGGCGGTTGGCGTTGGGGTTTTTGGGGATCGTGCTTAAAAGCGCGCACTCGGCGATACTAAGCTCGCTCAAGTCTTTGCCGAAATAAAACCTCGCCGCCGCAGCCGCACCCTCGATATTTCCGCCGTATGGAGCTAGATTAAAGTAAAAATCTAAAATTTCGTCCTTACTGTAATGCCACTCAAGCTGAAGCGCGGTAAAGATTTCTTTAAATTTATTCGCGTAGGTGCGTTCGTCCCGTTTCATCATGCGCGCGACTTGCATCGTGATCGTGGATGCGCCGATGCGGTTTTTATGCGTGAGATTATGCGCGGCCGCGCGGATCATGGCAAATGGATTTACGCCGATGTGGTAGTAAAAAAATTTATCTTCAAACAAAATAACGCTATCTTTTAGCGTCTGCGGGACGTCTTTAGCCTCAAATCTCCAAATCTCGTCGCTACTAGGCCGAAGGGCTATGATTTGGCCGTTTTTATCAAAAAGTATGAGCGAATTTTCCCGCTTTAGCGCTTTTACGTCAAGCGGATAAGCGTAATCAAGCACCAAAAAAGCTACGAAGCAAAGCAGGGCAAAGGCGAGAAAAAATTTGATAAATTTAGCTAAAACTCTTTTCATTTCGCGATTATATCGAATTTGCGCGTAAAATCTCGAAAGATTAAATTTATGAGAATTGATATATAATTTCAAATATCAATTTCTGTGAAGGAGCAAAAATGGAGTACCGCATCGAAAAAGACACGATGGGCGAGGTGAAGGTGCCAAACGATAAATATTGGGGAGCGCAGACGCAGCGCAGCCATGAAAATTTCGAGATCGGAGTAGGGCTGGAGACGATGCCGCGAGAAGTCATAGAGGGCTTTGCCTATCTAAAAAAGGCGTGCGCGCTGGTTAATCGCAAGCTGGGCCGTCTAGACGAACCTCGCACCGAGGCGATTGCGCAGGCGTGCGATGAAATTTTAAACGGCAAGCTGGACGGAAATTTCCCTCTAGTTGTGTGGCAGACGGGCTCGGGCACGCAGTCGAATATGAATTTAAACGAGGTCGTTTCAAACCGCGCGATGGAGATTTTGGGGCTAAATTTCCGCGATAAGGCGGCGCTGGACGCGAGAGATGCAAAATTCGTGCACCCAAACGATCACGTAAATAAAGGCCAGAGCTCAAACGACACCTATCCTACGGCGATGCGTATTGCTTTCGTGCTGGAGCTTCAAAAAAAGCTACTGCCGGCGATCGAAAAGCTTGAAGCGACGCTGGATAAAAAGACCGCCGAGTTTGCAAAGATCGTAAAGATCGGCCGCACCCACTTGCAAGACGCCACGCCGCTCACGCTCGGACAGGAATTTAGCGGCTATGCGTATATGCTAAAGGCGAGCAAGGCGCAGATCCTCGCTACTATGCCGTTTTTGCAGGAGCTTGCTATCGGCGGCACTGCAGTAGGCACGGGGCTAAACTCGCACCCGAAATTTAGCGAGATGGTAAGCGACGAGCTAAACGCGCTAACGGACACGGCATTTAAATTTAAATCTCATCCGAATAAATTTCACGGCCTAACCAGCCATGACGCCGAGGTGTTTTTAAGCGGCGCGCTAAACGGCCTGGCGGCAAATTTGATGAAGATCGCAAACGACGTGCGCTGGCTAGCAAGCGGGCCAAGATGCGGCATAGGCGAGATAAACATCCCCGAAAATGAGCCCGGAAGCTCGATAATGCCGGGCAAGGTAAATCCGACGCAGTGCGAAGCCGTCACGATGGTCGCCGCACAGGTAATGGGCAACCACGTCTCGATCTCCATCGCCGCAAGCCAGGGCAACTTCGAGCTAAACGTCTTTAAGCCGGTGCTCACATACAACCTCATCCAAAGCATCCGCCTGCTAAGCGACGCTATGGTAAGCTTTGAGAAACACTGCGCTTGCGGTATCACGGCAAACGAGGCTAAAATCGACAAGCTACTGCACGAGAGCCTGATGCTCGTAACCGCGCTAAATCCGCACATCGGCTACGCAAATGCCGCCAAGATCGCCAAAACCGCGCATCATAACGGCACGACGCTGCGCGAGGAGGCGATAAAATCTGGCATATTAACCGCAGAGGAATTTGACGCGTGGGTGGTGCCTGAGGATATGATCGCGCCGAAGGAGTAAATTTTAGTTGCTTGATTTCTAGGCTCGGCGGGATTTGGGCGATTTTGCCGAGCCTTCTTTAAAATCCATAAACTTGAGAGCGAAATTTACGGTTGCGCCTTAAATTTTACTCAAATTTGCCGATATACTTTTAAATTTAAAGGCACGGCGATGGATGTAAAACTAAACATAAATTTAAACTCAAATTTGATGAGCGTCGGAAAAAGCTCTGCGGCGGCTAGCGCGTCAAATTTAAACGCAGGCGCGCTAAATTTAAAAATCGGCGATAGGGGCGATATCTTGCGCGGCACATCAAATTCTCTCAGTGGCGCAAACGAGGGCGAAAGCAGCGCCGATGTCCTAAAAAAGCAGCTAGAAAAACTACAAAAACGGCTAAAAGAGCTTGAGGCCGCGATAAAGCGAGTAAAAGCTAGCAAAAATCCATACGCAAAAGATATGGCGGCCTCGCTTGAAACGCAAAAGGGAGCTGTGTTTGCGCAGATGATGCAAATAAGCGCGCGAATTTTAGAAATGCAAGGCGGTCAGGGTAAAATTTGACGCCGTAAATTTGTATTTCAAATTTTCAAAATGTAGAATTTTGATGCCTTGAAACTAAATCGTAAATTTAAGAAATATGGCGATTTTGATTTTAAAATATCAAAATTTAAAAACGATTTATTAAATTTATCTTTTTATACTTTAGTTATTTTTAGAGCTTTCTTTGCAAAAATATCATCAAAATAACAATATACTTAATTATTAAAACTAATTCTTTTACTAAATATAGAATTTTAAATTTTAGTTGTAATATTTCAATATTTAAAGCTATTTGATAATAATTAAAAACGAATTTATACCGTTATTAAATATGCTAAAAAAACACATTTTACCCCCAAGGAGAGAGCATGAGAGATGACGTCCTAGTTAGGATAAACGAGAGGCTTGACGTGCTTGCCGCGCTTCCGACTTTAAAAAACGGATCGATCGGCGAAGCTTTAAAGAAAAGCGGATTTAGCAGGCGCGATTTTATGAAATGGGCGGGCGCGATGACGGCGTTTATGGCGCTGCCTGCGTCTATGGCGCCGACAGTGGCTAGAGCCGCCGAGCTTAGCGATAGACTGCCCGTGATATGGCTACACATGGCCGAGTGCACCGGATGCAGCGAGAGCTTGCTTCGCACCGATGCGCCTACGATCGATAGTCTTATTTTTGACTACATTAGCCTTGAGTATCATGAAACCGTGATGGCGGCGGCAGGCTGGCAGGCTGAAGAAAATTTAGAAAGCGCCATTGAAAAATACAAAGACAGATATGTCCTGTTAGTCGAGGGCGGCATACCTACGGGCGATACGGAAAACTATCTAACGGTCGGTCCTTTGGGGCTTAGCGGCCTTCATCACGCAAAACACGCAAGCGAAAATGCCGCGGCGATATTTGCTATCGGCACCTGTTCGAGCTTCGGCGGAGTGCAGGCGGCAAGGCCAAATCCCTCAAATTCCGTCGGTCTATCAAAGGTAACCTCAAAACCCGTTATAAACGTCCCGGGCTGTCCTCCCAGCGAGAAAAATATCGTGGGCAACGTCCTTCACTACATACTTTTTGGCACTTTACCCGCACTTGACGTATTTAACCGCCCGAAATGGGCTTACGGGCTTAGGATTCACGATCTTTGCGAGAGAAGGGGGCATTTTGACGCGGGCGAGTTCGTACAGACCTTTGGCGACGAGGGCGCAAAAAACGGCTACTGCCTCTATAAAGTCGGCTGCAAAGGCCCATATACGTTTAATAACTGCTCCCGCGAGAGATTTAATCAGCACACTAGCTGGCCGGTGCAAGCAGGCCACGGCTGTATAGGCTGCTCGGAGCCTGATTTTTGGGATACTATGGGGCCTTTTGAGGAGCCGATGGCAGATAGGCTGTTTAACACCGTTTTGGGTCTAGGAGCCGATAACGTCAGCGATAAAATCGGCATCGGAGTGCTGGCGCTCGCAGGCATCGGCATAGCAGCGCACGCCGCGATAAGCATTTTTGCTAAAGACAAAGAGGAGGCGTAAAAATGAGCGAGCAAAGAATAGTAATTGATCCCATAACTAGGATAGAAGGCCACCTGCGCGTAGAGGTCGTCGTAGATGAAAATAACGTAGTTAAAGAGGCCTACTCGGGCTCGACGCTTTGGCGCGGTATAGAGCAGATCGTAAAGGGGCGCGATCCGAGGGATGCGGGATTTTTCACGCAGAGGATTTGCGGCGTTTGTACGTTTTCACACTACCGCGCTGGCATCATGGCCGTCGAGGACGCGCTAGGTATCACGCCTCCGCTAAACGCGCAGCTAACGCGCACCCTGATGAACAACGCCCTTTATATGCACGATCATCCCGTGCATTTTTATCAGCTTCACGGGCTTGACTGGGTAGACGTAGTCTCGGCTCTAAGCGCGGACGTGCACAAGGCTAGCGACGAGGCGTTTAAATACTGCGACACGCCTTACGCTACAGGCGCAGATAAGCTAAAAGAGGTAAAAGAGCGCGTCGAGGCCTTCGTAAAAAAGGGAAATTTAGGGCCTTTTGCCAACGCCTACTGGGGACATCCGACCTATAAATTTACGCCCGAGCAAAATTTGATCGCACTTTCTCACTACTTAGAGTGCCTAAGGATACAAAGGACGGTAGCGCAGATGATGGCGATATTCGGCGCAAAACAGCCTCATCCTCAAAGCCTCACCGTGGGCGGCGTGACCTGCGTCATGGACTTGCTAGATCCGGCAAGACTAGGCGAATACCTAACCAAATTTCAAGAAACGGCCGATTTTATCAACCGAGCGTATTACTCAGATCTAGTTATGGCCGCTAAAGCCTACGCGAGCGAGCCAAGCGTACTAAAAGACGTCGGCGTGTCAAATTTATTCGCTTACGACGAGTTTTTAGTCGGCAAAAACGAGTACCTGATCCAAGGCGGAGTTATCCTAAACGGCGACATCAGTAAGGTTTACGAAGTAAACGGCGACAAGATCACCGAGGAAGCCACTCGCGCATGGTATAAAAACCCGGCTCCGCTGCATCCGTATGACGGCGAGACCGAGCCAAACTACACCGGCTTAAAAGATATGAAAACATTGGGCGGCCACGGCAAAGAGGTAGATACCAAGGTCTTTGACGAAAAGGGCAAATATAGCTGGATCAAAGCCCCTCGCTACGACGGCAAACCGATGCAGGTAGGACCTCTTGCCAGCATCGTCATAAACTACGCCAAAGGCAACGAGCGCGTGGTAAAGATCGTAGATAAATTTTTAAAAGATACGGGACTTCCGCTTGAGGCGGTATTTTCTACTCTAGGCAGAACCGCAACCAGGATGCTAGAGGCTAAACTAGTAGCCGATCATGGATTAACGGCCTTTAATAGCTTAGTAGAAAATCTAAAAACCGATCAAGAAACCTGCGCTAAGTACGTCATAGATAACGGTAAAGAGTATAAAGGAAATTTCCAAGGCAACGCCCCTCGCGGCGCGCTTAGCCACTGGTGCCGCATAAAAGACGGCGTGATAACCAACTGGCAAGCAGTCGTGCCTAGCACGTGGAACGCCTCGCCAAAAGACGCCGCAAACGCGCGCGGAAGCTACGAGGAGTGCCTCATCGGGCTAAAGATCGCCGATCTAACCAAGCCGCTTGAGATCATACGCAAGATCCACTCGTACGATCCTTGTATCGCATGCGCCGTACACGTGATGGATGCGCGCGGCACGCAGCTGGGCGAATACAAAATCAACCCGAATTTGTGAAAGGAGCGGCTATGAGCGAGCATAAATTTGACCGCAAAAGCGAGTATGAATTTTCCATCGGACTTAGGGCGACGCACTGGATCAGGTTTTTTGCCATCACATTTTTAGTCGTGAGCGGCTACTATATCTCTTATGTTTTCGTTAGTCCCGAAATCACGAGCGAACCGACGAATTTTATGAACGCTAAATGGCGTATGGCGCACCAAATCGCGGGATTTATCCTGATAGCGTGCTTTATTTTCAAGCTTTATCTATTTATATTCGACAAACACAGCCGCAAAGAGGTCGTGAGCATAGTTGATTTTTTTAGCCCAAAAGTCTGGATAGCGCAGATAAAATACTATCTGTTTTTAGGCCCGCACCCGCATCTAAAGGGCGTTTATAACCCGCTTCAGTTTGCGTCGTATTTTTTCTTTTATCTAGTGCTTTTTCTGATCTGCCTAACGGGTCTCATGCTCTACGTTCACGTCTATCACGAGGGGCTTGGCGGGCTGCTTTACGAGCCGATGAGGTGGTGCGAGGAGCTAATGGGCGGGCTAGCAAACGTCCGCACGATACACCGCGTTTGCATGTGGATCATCATCGTTTTTGTAGTCATTCACGTGTATATGGCCGTCTTTAACGCCGTAAAAGGCAAAAACGGAGCTATGGACGCGATTATTAGCGGCTACAAATACGTAAAAGACGAGCACTGATGCGCGTTTTGGTGCTTGGTATCGGCAACGTGATGTTCGGCGACGAGGGCGTGGGGGTGCATTTTGTCAAAATGATGGAGCGAAACTATAAATTTAGCCCTAAAATCAGGACTAAATTTGACTCCGCTTTAAATTTGGACGATAAATTTGACGCGTCAAATTTGGACGGCGCAAACTTAAATTTAAGCGGCGATATCGCTAGTCGAGGCGGCTTTAAATTTAACGCAGACGACGCAAATTTGGAGCTAAGATTCATCGATGGCGGTACGCTAGCTATGGCGTTAACGCCCCTTATAGCTAACTCGGACGTTTTGATAGTAGTCGACTGCATCAGCGCAGATGGCGGCGAGACGGGGGACGTGTATTTTTTCGGTTACGAGCAGATGCCGCCCACAATTTCCTGGAACGGCTCCGCGCACGAGGTCGAGATGTTAGAAACATTGCGGCTGATGGAGCTTGCGGGCGATTTGCCGCGGACTAAAATTTTAGGTATCGTGCCAAAGCGCATCGAGCCTATGAGCTTTGAGATCTCGGCTCAGGCGCAAGAGGGCGTAAATTTGATGGAAAAGACGCTTTTAAACGAGCTTTCGCGGCTTGGATTTAGCTACGAAAAGATCGCAAATTTTAGCGTCTGCGACATTGCTTTAGAGTTTTCAAAAAAAGGCGCGATATGATTTTAGCTTACGAGTTTGACTGCGCGAGCGAAAATTTCGCCTTTTTTCTTAAATTTTACGCGCAAAAAAGCGGACTAAATTTTAGCATTAAAAAACAGCGGAGTTTAACTACGCTTTACGCCGAGGGCGCGCAAGAGGAGCTTTTGGCATTTTCGGATATGCTTGCTAGCTCGCTGCCTCACAGCGTGTTTTTGCGCGGCTCAAAGGTCTACGCGAGCCAAAATTTACCACAAGGCCAAACGAGCGAACCGCAAAATGCCCTCTCAAACATCACGCCGCGCGTCGTTAACGCGTATTTTAAAGGCGAGCTAAAAGAGTGCGAAAACGGCATTTTTAGCGATGTTTGCGTTTTTACGGACGGCAAATTTACGCCGGTAGCGAAGGCGAATTTTAACGAGCTTTTGGATTTTGCTTTTAAAAATTTAATCGCGGGCGTAAGCGTCAAATTTAAAGATATTAGCGGCGAATTTGAAGCGTCAAATTTCACCGAGCTAAATGCAAATTTTAATCTTTTAATGCCTACAAATCTTAAAAATTTACCCAAAATTTTTATTGCAAACGAAGCCGAACAAGTAGCCCTAGTAAGCTACGAAAAGCCCGCCGTTACGCTAAAAACGACAGCTATTTACCGTGGCAATCACCCAAACTCGCCAAGGTTTTTTGACGTCTGCGCCCCTAGAGATATTTTCATCTACGCGCTTTGCGACAAGCTTTTTAAAGCGGGCGTAAATTTTATCGCTTTTTTGGCGCAAAAACCGCCGTTTAAGGCTACCGCGCTTGAAAACGGATATATTTTTAGCGGCTCAAATATTTATTATTCGCGCGCAAATTTGAGCAAGGTAGAGGGCGCCGCGGATAAAAATCTAGCTAATTTTAATCTCGCAAAAAAAGAATTTGACGAAGAGGGCGGGATAGTTAGGATATTTTTAAGCAGGTTTAAAGACGATGAAGTTAAAATTTATCCCAAATTTGATGATTTTAACGTCTTAAATTTCGCCTTGCCGGCAAGCTTTGACGAGCTTTACGCTCAGATAAAGCGCGAGGAGGGCGGCGAGAGTTTGCTTCAAAATTATGGCGAAAGCTTTAGCCTGCCGCGCGGTGAGCTAAACGTACAAAACGGCTTTTTCGGGCTATTTTGCATGGTCGGAGTGCTGCTTGGATTTGATAGCGATGCGCAAAAAGCGGGCAAAATTTTACTGCAAAACGCGAGCGATTTTAACGGCGCAAAAGGGCCTAGGCTTGATTTTAAAATGCTAAATAAAACGCATTTTGACGTCGTTAAATTTGCTAGAAGCGGCATGAGCTTTAGGCTCGCAGGCGTCGATGCTAGGCTACTTAGCTACGGATACGCCGAGTCGTTAGCGTATTTTTTGAGCGATTTTTCAGACGCGCTAAAGCAGGATTTTGGCGTACGAAACGCGCTGCTTTGCGGCTCGCTTTTTGAGAACAAAACGCTTGCGAATTTGACGTTAAAGCATCTAAAAACAGGCTTAAACGCCAAATTTAGCAAAGAGTTTTTGATTGAAGAGATGTTTTAAATATGAAATTTCAGGCTTAGTCCAAGGTGTGGGTTTTCGCCCCTTTGTTTATAATCTAGCCCTTAAATTCGGCCTTACGGGCGAAATTTATAACGACGACGAGGGCGTGAAGCTGACGCTTTGCGGGCGAGACGAGCAGATAGAAAAATTTGAAAAAGCGCTGCATGAGGAGCTACCAAGCCTCGCTCGTATCGACGAGATGAGAAAAACCGGGCTAGAGAGCGCGAAATTTGACGAGTTTAAAATAGTCGCCTCAAAATCAGCCAAAAAACACGCGCCCATCTTGCCAGATTTTGCCCTCTGCCAAGACTGCGAGCGCGAGTTTTACGACCCTGCAGACCCGAGGTATCATTATCCTTTTATCAACTGCACCAACTGCGGCCCGAGGTTTTCTATTATCGAGTCGCTGCCTTACGACCGCGCAAACACGACGATGAACGCGTTTAAGATGTGCGAATTTTGCGGCGGCGAATACAAAAATCCGCTAAATCGCCGCTATCACGCCCAGCCCGTCTCCTGCCCAAACTGCGGGCCTAGGCTTGCTCTAAAAGATAAATTCGGACGGGTTTTAGCGCGGGATAACGAAAGCGCAAAGCAGGCCGCTCGGCTCATAAACGAGGGTAAAATTTTAGCCGTAAAAGGGCTTGGCGGATTTCATCTGATGTGCCGCTTAAAGGATGATACGGTGGGACTTTTAAGAGAGCGAAAAAAGCGCCCTAAAAAGCCCTTTGCCGTGATGTGCAAGGATATTTCGCGCGCTAAAAAATACGCACGAATTTCGCCTGAAGAAGAGCGGCTTTTAAGCTCAAATTTAAAACCGATCGTAGTTTTGCAAAGCTTGTCTAATGCGCCGGTTCCCTCAAATTTGGCGCCGGGGCTTAATAAAATCGGCATATTTTTGCCATACACGGGCGTTCATCTTTTGCTTTTTGAGTACCTGGAGGGCGACGTCATCGCCACCTCGGCCAACGTCTCGGGCGAGCCGATAATCTACGACGAAAAAGACCTACGAGAAAAGCTTGGCGGCGTGATAGATTTTTACCTAGATAACGACCGAGAGATCCACTCGCCAAGCGACGATAGTATCGCATTTGTAGCGGGCGGCGAGCCTATCTTTATCCGCACCAGCCGCGGCGTGCATCCTAAGTTTATCCTCACGAAATTTAAGAGCGAAAAGACCGTTTTGGCCGTCGGAGCGGAGCTAAAAAATCAGTTTGCGATCTTTAAGGACGGCGAGCTGATGATAAGCCCGTATATCGGCGATCTAAAAAACGTCGCGACTTATGAGCGGTTTTGCGCGCTAATCAATCTTTTTAGCGAGATTTACGAGCTCAAATTTGACGAGATCGTAGCCGATTTGCACCCGCATTTTTTAAACCTAAAATGGGCGCGCGAATACGCTGCGAATTTGGGCCCAAATATCACGCAAATCCAGCACCATCACGCGCATTTGCTATCGGTGATTTTAGAAAACGATCTGGACGCAAAGCGCGAGTATTTGGGTTTTTGCTTTGACGGTACGGGATACGGCGCAGACGGGAGCGTCTGGGGCGGAGAGATACTAAAAGTGCGCGGCAAAGAGTATGAGCGAGTTTGCAGATTTGACGAAATTTTGCTAATCGGCGGCGAAGCTAGCGTGAAAAATATCTGGCAGATCGCTTATGCCGCGATTTTAAAATACGATCTAGAGCGCGAGGCGGAGGCATTTTTGGCCAAATTTGAGCCCGCTAAGCTAAAAAATCTAAAAATCCTGCACGAAAAGCAAATAAACTGCGTCAAAACCAGCTCGCTTGGACGCATTTTCGACGCGTTTGCGGCGGTGATCTTGGGGCTTGATAGCATTAGCTACGAGGGCGAGGCGGGGATGAGCCTGGAGGCACTTTTTGACGCAAATTTGGACGCCTGCTACGAGTTTGAAATCAGGAGTGACAAAATTTGCTTTAAAGAGGCTTTTAAAAGAGCTTTAAAAGACGATGCTAAAATGGCAGCGACGGGCTTTATAAAAGGGCTTGCAAAGCTCGTAGCAGACATAGCTTGTGCGCAGCCTAACAACGTCTTGCTTGCAGGCGGCGTTTTTCAAAATAAAGCCCTGCTTGAAAATGTAATTTTAATTCTTAAGCAAAAAGGTAAGAAATATTACATAAATAAAAATTTTACTGCCAATGATTCGAGTATAGCTATCGGTCAAATCGCATTCGCATTAATATAAATTAAAGTTTCCTGATGTATAATATGTAATATTTTCTTTAAGGAGGCGATAGTGGAAAACATCATCAGGTTTAGCGTATCGTTGCCAAAACAACTTCTAGATGAGCTAGATAGCAAGATAGGCGCTCAGGGCTATGCTTCAAGAAGCGAATTTACTCGCGATCTGATTAGGGAAAAAATAGTAAATGACAGCTGGAAGGACTCGGATGAGGATCTTATCGGCGTTTTGACGCTCATTTACCTACATCACCAAAACGACCTCGTCGTGAAAATGATGGACATCGAGCACAAGGCGAACCTGCATATCGCCTGCACGACTCACGTCCACGTGGATCACGATAACTGCCTAGAGACTCTGATACTGCGCGGCAAAGCAGGGTCTATCGAGAAATTTTCAGAAAAAATGGGCGGACTAAAAGGGGTTAAATTTGCAAAACTCACTAGAGCTGCCGTCCCTCACTCGTAGGCTAGCAGATTTCATCCGCTTAGCTTGGTTGGGCTAGGCGGATGAATTTTATATTTTATACTTATTTATTTTATATTTTTCTAGCGTAAATTTTATTTATAATTTACGCAGGATTTTTATATTTAGTCTGTTTAATACCCTTTTGCGTTAAAACTAGATATTAATTTTAACCCGTTTAAATCGATGT
>CAURYE010000034.1:0-19696 GCA_963529235.1 uncultured Campylobacter sp. | reverse complement strand
CCTGCGGAGCGAAAATTTTGCGAAATCTCGGAAAAGCACTCGCGAGACGAGCCGCAAATAGCCAAAATCAATCTCTTTGCCAGATTATTTTTTTTCCAAACCCCAGCGCATTATGCGTAAATTTAACCCAACCCAGACTCAAACTATAAAGGCTCGGGTTCATCGCCAAAGCGTAAGGAAAGCGCGCGAAGTAGATTTTGCTTTGCTGCGCGGTCGCGGGAGCGGCTAGAGCGCGAAACTGCACGCCCTCTATCTTGCCGACTATTTTGGTATCAAGCGCTACCGTGCCGGCTACGCCAGGCTCTGCTAAAAACGCCTTCACGTGAGCGCTCTCCTTGCCGCCTGCAACGATAAAAGCCAAATTTGCCTCGTCAAAGGCGTAAAAGCAGCTTGCGCAGTATAGCTTGCCCTCGTCTAAAACGGCAAGGCTAAGCAAGTGCATTTTGCGGATAAATTTTAAAATTTTTTCGTCCATTTCGTCCGCCTTAAGCGCTAAAAATTTGAGCCAAATTTGCCGACAGCCGGCTAAAATTTAGCGCAATAAAGCAAGCCACAATCAGCCAAAAAGAAAAGATAAAAAGCTCGGTTCTGATAAATTTAGCCCCCGCTTTTTCGCGTCTAAGCAAAGTCGCTACAAGCCCCGCCGCAAAGCCGCCGATAAAGCTAAAATAGTGTACCGCCGCGGGCTTAACGAAGCTTGGCAGTTTGCCCGCGAAAAATAGCGAAAATATCGTAAGCGAGATCAAATTTGCCAGTAAAAAATAAAACGCTACGACGGGAATTTGCGGGAAAAATCCGTGCAAAACGAAGCTCAAAACGGTCGCGCTAATGAGCAAAAATACGCGCGCGGCAAAACAGCACATTTTCATCCTTTTTTTGAGCGATTTTAGCGCAAGGGGTATTAAGAAAAAAGAAATTTAACCGATATAAAGCCAAAAGGACGGCAAAATATGAAACTACAAAACTACCAAAGCGCGAGCCTAAACAGCTTTGATTTTAGCTTTAAAACCAGCAGCGGCGACGAGATAAATCTAAAAATGTACGACAACAAAACAGTAGACTACGCTAGCGCCAAAACAGCCGGCGCATCGGCATCCGCGCTCACTCTCACGCACGAGTACGGCTATAGTTTCTCCTATAAAGGCGACGGGCTAGACGCTCGCGATAAAGAGGAGCTGGCAGCCGCTCTAGAAAAGATAGCGCCTAGCATCGATAAATTTATGAAAAACGTCAAAGAGGGCGAGGATCCTATATTTTCGCGCGTGACGAATCTCGCAAACTCCCTTCGCAAAGAGCTTCCCGAGGTAAAAGACGCAAATCATAAAAACTTTATCGCGGACGGCACGCTAAAGCTTTTTGATAGGCTGATGGAGCAAAACAAAGCGGGTAGCAGGCTACTGCAAAACTCCAAAAAGCTCTTTGACGAGCTCATTTCTCAGCTGGATAGCTTTAAATTTTACGTTTAGTTCGCGGTTTAAAAATTTCGCTATAATTCATAAATTTTAAAAATAGGAAAATTTATGAACGCGAATGAAAAAATCACCCAAATGCTAAATCTCCAGCAGAGCCTAAACGACGACACCAACGGCATCGGCTGGGAAAACGGCATAAACAAAAACGGCAAACTCATCAGCTGGAAACGCTGCATATATATGGAGTGCGCCGAGCTCATAGACAGCTTTGCCTGGAAACACTGGAAAAGCATAAACGCACCGACAAATGAAGACAATCTGCGCGTCGAAGTCGTGGATATCTGGCACTTTTTGATGAGTTTGATGCTTGAGCAGTACAAGCTAAATAACCTCGGCGACATCGCAAAGCTCTCAAGCGACATCTGCGCTAGCAGCGGCTTTGAGGCGTTTTGCCGCGAGCCGTTTAACGTCGCTGATGAGAACATCTACGAGATCATAAACGACGTCGAAATGCTCATAAATAAATGCTCGGGCTTTGAGTATTCGCTCTTTGACCTGCTTAAAATTTACTTTTCTATGAGCCTAAAATGCGGCGTAAATCTCGGCTCACTTTACGAGTGCTACGTCGGCAAAAACGTCCTAAATCGCTTCCGCCAAGACCACGGCTACAAAGAGGGCGCGTATAAAAAGGTATGGAACGGCAAAGAAGATAACGCCGTGATGAACGAGATCCTCGCTCGTGGACTAAAAAGCGTGGACGAGATCTACGCCGCGCTAGAGGCCGAGTACAAAGCGGTAAAATAAAATTTGCGGCGTAGCTCGCTAAATTTGATAAATTTAGCCAAAGCCTAGCCGCGACGTTTATGTGTTTAGCTTGCCGCTCGGCGAGGCTTAAATTTAGCAGTTTAAGCGGCAATTGCGGGCGGGCGTTTAAATTTAAGCGCGGTTTCGCTCTGCCGGCAAAAACGCCGCCCTTTAGTCAGTAAAATTTGCGCCGCTAGCAAGCTCTCGCGCCGATAGCCCAAACTAGTAAAAGCGGGCCAAATTTGATAAATTTAGCTAAATTTATGACTGAATTTAAGTCGGTCAAATTTAATCGCGAAGTCTATGCTCGCATTAAATTTTATGTGCTGTTAAAAGCATTTGCTGTGTCACTTTTGCTGGCAAAAAATGCGCGCCAAATTTAGAAAATCTGTCGCATCCAAACGCCATTTTGCCGCATGAGGGCTATAAATTTAAACAAATGGAGATTCGTTGTTCGCTGATATTTTACGCCTTTCGTTAAAGGACCTTTTCACGCCCAAATTTATCGCGCTCTCTATCCTGCCGCTCGTTTTTTCCGCGCTTATTATCGCGGCGATTGCGATGTTTGGAGGCCGCGAGCTGTACGAGGCGCTAAACGCGGCCGTATCTGGAGAGGCAGGCGCTCTGGCTGATTATCCGATGGCGGCTAAAATCCTTAGCCTAGGCATCTCAAAGTGGCTTATCGGCGCGATATTTTATGCGGTCGGCGCCTATCTGGTCGTCATGCTCTCAATTTTTTGCGCGCTAGCAGTCGCCGGTTTTCTAACTCCCGTGATCGCGCGAGAGATAAACCGCAGGCACTACCGAGTGGACGAGTCGCAGCTGGCAAACGTTAGCCTAGCGCGCCAAACAGCTCTTATGGGCAAAATTTTGCTCAAATTTATCCTGATCGCGCTTATTTGCTTGCCGATTTTAGCCGTGCCCGCGCTAAATTTCCTCGCCCTGCACCCGGCGTTTTTTTACCTTTATTATTCGCTGCTTTTCATCGACGTCGCGCCAAACGCCCTCTCGCGGCACAAATTCGAGCTTTATTTGCTGGACTACGGCGGATATAAATTTAAAGCCGCCGCGCTATGCTTTTACCTGCTATGTTTGGTGCCTATTTTCGGGCTTTTCTTGCAGGTTTTTTTCGTTATTTATTTTTCGCATTTTTTCTTTTTACGCGAGACTTCACGCTTGACGTAAATCATTTCAAATCAGCGAAAAACTAAATAAAATACGCCCGAATTTTTTACGAAGGAAGTCAAATGAGAACCGAAAATATCGTAGTTTGCAACGTCTGCGGACAAAAAAGCACGGAAAACGAAAACGCCGTATTCGTCCGCGCTCACAAAAATGGCGAAGAGGTCGATATCTGCACGGCGTGCATCCCTAGCGTCATCCACGGCTCTGGCCTAGTAGTTCGCAGCAACGACGAGGTCAAAGAAGACCTATAAATTTAAGCCCGCTCGGGCTTAAATTCGACTATTTTCTCTAAGTATTCGTCCTTTAGAGTTTCGTAAAAGGAAATTTTATTCAAGCATAGCCCCAAAGCAATAAAAAATATAAGACCAAAATTTAACTCATAAAAAGAGGAAATGAGTAAATTTATGCGGTCGCTAAAGCTCAAGGCCTCGGCCTTAACTTTCGTTCGGAAGCGACGCACCCAAAGTCGCCAGGCAAGAGCTTTCTAGTCTTTTTCTACAAGCCAGACTACGCTGAAATGGCGGTACGGATAAAGTTATACGAGGACGTATCCCCGCCACGGCTAATGCGCCCATAGGCTCTATGGCGTCCAATCAAAAAAATGTCAAGCATCCTCGCGGACATAGGCAGCTTTAAACTGGTAAGCCGAAGCGAGTTTTCTAATCGCGGTAACCCTAAATTTAACTGCGTAAATAAATCTAAAAGACGGCGCTATATCCACCGCTAAAGATTGTAATGCCGCAACTTACAAAAAGCTAAACGAAAACTACAACGATAACGGCGCGCAAAGGTCTTTAATTTTTAGGAAAGACGCGAGTAAAGTCGCTGCTAGGCTCTTTTTTAAGGATAATTTGAAAAAGACGTTAAATTTAGCGCGTCCGTAAAGAAAGGAACGTACAAAGCGGATAAAGCCAGATAAGTATAGACACGCAAAGATAAGCCGCAAAAATAGCTATGCTTCTAACGTCATTCGCCCTAAAACAAATAGCTACGCCGACTATCCGGCAAGCCGTAAATTTATCTCGCCCGCAGCTCGCGCTCATCTACACTCTAAATTCGTTATCGTTTGGGTATTTGTAAAATGCGGCGGATAGGGCATAGAAAGGCTAAAATTTCGCATTTGTCCAGGCGCGATGTTTTTAGCGACGCTAGCCGTAATCTCAGCGACGTTCGTGCGCTCATCATGCGAAAATAGCGACCATCCGCTAGGCTTAAAAACCGCGCCGGCGATCGTGTCTTTGCTGACCGGATTATTGACGACCTTGACGGTTAGGTCGCAGTTTGCGATGCTAAATTCGCCCGTATTTTTCAGCGAGCCCTTAAACACGACAGTCTCGTTTCTAAGCACCCTATGAGCGGCAAACTCAGTTAGAGCGGCTCTTTTAGTGTATTTATCCACGACCAACATAAAAAAATATCCCATTATCAATGTCGCGGCGATGTTTATCAAGAGATAAATTTTAAACAGTTTCGGGTCTTTTTCTCCGCGCGAAAGCAGCATAAAAAGTACCGATAGTAGCGCCAAAACCGCGAGCGCAATAAAGTGGAAAACGTTAAAATACCCTTGCATCAAAAACACTCCGAACTTGCCGTGACGTTGTAGTCATTTACGCGAAAATCATTTACGACGTGCGTGATCTCGCGCGTGGCATTTACGTCCAGCACGTCCTTTAGCACGATATTTTCCTTTAAAAACGGCTTTAGCTCGTTGGCGTAGCGGCGCAAGATATTGTCCGAGTTTTTATAAAAAACAAGTCCGATCTCGCAGTAGTTAAAGGGCTTTTTTGAAAGATTTTTAAGGCGTATATCCACAAGAAGCGTATTTGAGTACTCAAGCTGCTTGGTAGAGACTATCTCCAGCTCTCGCGCCCGCAAATTTTGATCTAAAAATTTAGGCATAAAATGCGCTCCGTACCCAAGCGCCGCGATACTAACGACCGTGAGCGCAAAACCGGCGAAATAAGACTTTGAGGCGATATAAATGCAAAGCGCAAGAACCGCCAAAAAGGTCAAAAACATCCAGATATAGCCCGCAAAATCCGTCCAACTAAGGTGCGTTATATAAAAATTTAAGCCTTGTTTTAGTTCGTTTATCATCTTGCCTCTTCATCTCGTTTACTTTACTGCGAGCTAACTTTAAAATCCGCCTGCATAAAGCGTGCCAAATTTAGCCGCGCTAATCTTTGCGCGAGTTTTTCTCCTCGATACCGCTAAGCCCAAACCTGCGCGCAAGCTCGGCTTTAACGCGCTCGGGGTGTATGCCGTGCGCCGCAAGTGCTATGAGCGAGTGAAAGCATAAATCCGCCGCCTCGTAAACTACGCCGTCTAGGGCTTTTTTGAGCTCGTCTTTTTCGCCTTGCACTTTTGCGTCCTGCGTTAAATTTCTCGAATTTAAATCCTGCTCGTCGCGGCTTAAAATTTGCTGCGTTTTTTTGAGATTTGAGCTTTCGCTCGCATGTTTATCGGTTAAATTTTCAAATCTTCTTGCCGCGCTTGCGTCTTTGCACGCCATGATTAGCTCGCCGGCCTCCTCGCCGACTTTTTTTAAGACGGCGTTTTCGCCCTTTTTAAACAGGCTCGCCACATATGAAGTCTGCGGATCGGCGTTTAGTTTGCGCTCCAAGATCACGTGATAGATCTCGTCGATGATGCCGTAGGCGGGCTTTTTAGCTTGCGCCTCGGACGCGCTTAAATTTTGCTCGCGCTCTAAATTTGGCCCGCTTTCGTTCGCTAAATTTAACTCGTCCGCCAAAATCCGTCCGCCTGCATCCGTTAAATTTTGCTCGCTCTCGCCGCCTAAATTCGCGTCTGCGATTTTCCTAAAAAAGCAAGATTTCGCTCCCGTGTGGCATGCCGTACCGCCTTTTTGCTCGACTTTGATTAGCAACGTATCGTTGTCGCAGTCAAGATAGGCGTCTTCGATTTTTTGGACGTTGCCGCTTTGTTCGCCCTTTTTCCAGATGCGGTTTTTTGTGCGCGAAAAATAGTGCGCAAAGCCCGTTTCTAGGCTCAAATTTAGCGCCTCTTCGTCCATATAAGCAAGCATCAAAACCTCGCTGCTCGCGACATCTTGAACAACGACGGGCAAAAGTCCGCCCGTTTTTTCCCAGTCTATTTTCATTTTCCCTCGATTGCGGCGGTCTTTATGCGCTTTATGCATCCGCCCGCTTTTGATTTATTTTCATACGATCTCGTGCGTAAATTTTATCTTTAGCGGCTTAAAATTTACTTTGTTCGCAGCTTATTTTGACGCCCCGCTACAAACTATTTTTTAATCAAAATTTCAGAAATCCCCGCCGATAAAATTCAAATCCTAAAAAGCATGTGAAAAATAAGTAAATTTAGCGGCGAGATTTTCAAGCCCGCCTAGAAGCTTTGCTTTGAGACTAGCGAAAGCTACTTTTACTTCGCTTCGCTCGTAGCTGCGTCTTAAAAAGCCACAAGCGTAGCGAAGAGAGTAGAATGGATCTAGGCAAGCAAGAGTCTTGCGCTCGCACTCTTTTTGAAAAAAGGTAGAGGAGCGGCAAATAAAGCACCAGCATTCGGTCTAAAAATAGATTATCTAAATTTAAGTGGATCTTCTCACTCGTAGCGACTATATCGATCACGGGGAAGATAAGAGAAAGAGAATTCTTGCTTCATCTTAAAGAGCGTACTCTGCTTGCAACTACGAGAGAAGCGAATTGAAGTTTAGATACAATTCTAAAACCACACGGGAAAACCCATATCGGAAACTGCTACAATTGATAAAAGGTCTTATAAATAGCAAGACAAAATTTGTAGTTAAAAATCTGCTTAAGATTAATTGAGTCTAAATTTAATTAAAAAATGGCCAAATGGCTCGCTATAGTACGATTTTGCCATAACTCATCAGAATACTAGTCCGTAGAATACAGCTACAATGAAAGACAAAAACTACCATATGCTGTTGGTAAAGGATAATTTTTACAATTTTTCCTAAAATTTTTCTACGAAAATTTGAAAGGGCTTATATGCCTATTTCTAAATTTATTATAGTCTTTGTCATCCTGCAGGAACAATAGTTGTCATTGTAGCTTGAGCTTCCTTTATTTGGATTAAATTCGTAGTTAACCTTAATGCGATAATAAGACGGTACTATCACATGCTTAAAAATAAAGGCAAATGCTTCAAAAAATTAATAATAGATTTTAAAAAAGTAAAAAATAGACCCTAAGATTCAATCTCTTTGAAAAATCGCTTACATATAATTATATCTTGGATAAGGCAGAAAAAGAGAGCCGAAGCTCTCTAAAAATTATTCTTTGACTAGCTCAATATAAGCCATCTCGGCAGCATCGCCTCGGCGAACGCGAGTCTTAACGATGCGCGTATATCCGCCGTTTTTACCTACGAATTTTGGAGCAAGCTCAGTTACTAGCCTGTTCGTAGTTTCTTTATCCTGCAAGCTAGCAAAAACCGCTCTGTGAGCGTTGCTGTCGCCTTTTCTCGCTCTAGTGATTAGCTTTTCGATATAGCTTCTTAACTCTTTTGCCTTAGGCAAGGTCGTCTCTATCTTTTCGCTTTTGATGATAGCGATAGCTAAGTTTTTAAGTAGAGCCGAGCGGTGAGCCGATGTCCTACCTAGTTTTCTGTATCCGTGACCGTGTCTCATTTATGTTCCTTTTACTCTTTTGCACTCATTTGTGATTTTAGGTCGGCGATCTTTTTCTTGAGTTGCTCTTTACCGCCGCCTAGGTCGCCGCCGACCGGATATCCGATCTCTTGCATAACGGCTTTAATCTCTTCGAGAGATTTTTTACCTAAATTTTTAAGTTCTTTTAGCTCGTTTTCGTCCATCAAAGCAAGCTCGCCGATAAATCTAATCTCGGCTTTATCAAGGCAATTAGAACTTCTAGCGCTCAAATTGAGCTCTTCTATGCTTTGAAGTAGTTTTGCATGCTCGCTACCAGAAGTTTGAGCATTTAGACCTGCCGAAACGTCGATATTTAAAACGCCCTTAAATACCGACATCTGCTGGTACATCGCCTCGATCGCGTGTTTGAACGCTTCGATCGCGCCTACTTGTCCGTCCGTCGTAACCGTGAAAATAATCTTCTCGTAGTCGGGATTATCCTCGACTAGGACGTTTTCTAGCTCGTAAACAGCCTTTTTAACAGGCGTAAAGAACGCATCAAGAGCTATATAGCCCTCTTCGGTATTGTCTCTTATCTCTTCACTCGGGACGTATCCGATACCTTTTTGGATGATTACGGAAAATTTAAGCTCCGCATCCTCGTTTATGGTCGCAAGATAGGCGTCAGGATTTACGATATCTACGATATCGCTTTTTAGATCGCCAGCTTTTATCTCTTTTGGACCTTTAAACGAATACTCAACCACCTCGCGCTCAGACTCGTTTTTTAGCTTAAAGCGGATGTTTTTTAAATTTATAATAAATTGCGCTACGTCCTCGAGCATACCTCTCATCGAATCAAATTCGTGAGATACGCCCTCTATCTTGACGCCCGTAGCCGCAAATCCAACCGTGCTGCTATATAAAAGTCGTCTTAGCGGATGAGCCAAAGTGACCGCATAGCCCGTCTCAAACGGATACGCGGTTATTCTGGCGACATTCTCGCTTATACTCTCTACTGAAATTTCGGTAGGCATATAAGCTGATGTGGTAATTTTTCTCATCGTTATACCCCTTATTATTTCGAATAAAGCTCTACTATGAATCTTTCCTCGACAGGAATGACGACTTCTTCCCTTTCCGGAGTTCTTGTGAAAATTCCGAATTTTTTATCTTTTTCGACGTCGACCCAAGCTACGATGCCGGTTTGCGCCGTAAGATCGATCGCGCGAACGATTTGCGGATTGTTTTTAGACTTCTCGATAACTTCTACTTTAGCGCCCGCTTGAACTCTGTAAGAAGGAATATCTACTCTCTTGCCGTTTACTAAAATATGTCCGTGAGTAACTAGCTGACGAGCGAAGCGGCGAGTCGTCGCAAAGCCCATTCTGTAAACTACGTTATCTAATCTTTGTTCTAAAAGCTGTACCAAAAGCGCACCGGTATTTCCCTCGCGGCGAGCGGCCTCTTGGAATAAGCGGCGGAATTGCTTCTCGCTAATGCCATACATAAATTTAGCTTTTTGTTTTTCGCGAAGCTGTAAGCCGTATTCGCTTATCTTGCTTCTTCTTTGTCCGTGTTGTCCTGGAGCGTAAGGTCTTTTATCAAGCGCGCTTTTACCTGCCAAGCGACGCTCGCCCTTTAGCGCCAAACTAACGCCGAGTCTTCTTTCTAATTTTTCAACGGGTCCTCTATATCTAGCCATAATAATTCTCCTAAATTTCTAATTATACGCGGCGGCGTTTCGGCGGTCTGCAACCATTATGAGGAAGCGGGGTTATATCTTTTAAAAACGTCACTTTTATGCCCTCTACCGCGCCTACGCTCTTGACTGCGGTCTCTCTACCGCTGCCAGGACCTTGTACTTTGATGCCTACTTCTTTTATGCCGTGCTCTTTTGCTTTAGTTAGAGCGTCTTCTACTGCTTGTTGGGCTGCATAAGGAGTTGATTTTTTACTTCCTTTAAAGCCTAATCCGCCGGCACTACTCCAAGCGATAGCATTTCCCATCTCATCGGTAACCGTTACCATAGTGTTGTTAAAAGTCGCGCTTATATAAACGATACCTTTAGCGATACTTTTTCTTACAATTTTCTTTTTAACTACTTTTCTTTTTGCCATCGCTTATCCTTATTTAGTCGCAGCGCCGACTGTTTTGCGCTTGCCTTTTCTAGTTCTAGCGTTTGTTTTAGTCTTTTGACCGCGCACCGGAAGACCTTTTCTGTGTCTTAGACCGCGGTAGCTTCCCAAATCCATAAGAGCCTTGATATCCATAGCGACGCTTTTTCTAAGGTCGCCTTCCACCACGTGATGCTCTTGGATCTCTTTGCGGATAGCCGCAGCTTCGTCTTCGGTTAGATCGTTTACTCTTTTATCGTAAGAAATTTTGGTAGCATCCAAAATTTGACGAGATTTGTGAAGACCGATACCGTAAATATAGGTCAAACCGTATTCGATTCTCTTTTTCTTTGGTAAATCCACACCTGCGATACGTGCCATGCTTTATCCTTGTCTTTGTTTATGTTTTGGATTTTCGCAGATTATGCGAACTACGCCTTGGCGCTTGACAATTTTGCACTTGTCACACATCTTCTTTACAGAAGGACGAACTTTCATTCTAGTCTCCTAAAAATTTATTCCACTTTTAGGCTGCATCAGGTTTAACGAAATTTTAAACCAACTATTTTCAAAACAAGTGGTGGGCTTTGAAAACAATTCTTCATACAGCAATTTGTCGCAAAGGGCTGAGTGTAGCGAAATTTAGCTTTTAATTTACTTATGTCGGTAAATTATTCTACCCTTATCCAGACTGTAAGGCGTTAGTTCCACCTTTACGCGGTCTCCAGGCATTATTTTTATGTAATGCATCCTCATCTTGCCCGCAATATGACACAAAATCACGTGTTTGTTGTCGAGCTCGACCTTAAACGTCGCGTTTGGCAGCGCCTCGATGACGTTGCCGTCGATCTCTATGACGTCGTCTTTTGCCACTTAACTCCTTTTTGTTAAATTTGCTTTCGCCGTTTGACGGAAGTTTGAAATTAAAATTTTAACTCACCACAAATTAAAATTTTAAAATTTACAAGTCGCACAAACAACTTGTAAATTTTAAAATTTTACGCTAGGCTTAAAATCTCCGCACGTCCGTTCACGACTGCCATGCAGTGCTCGTAGTGGCTGGTTCTTAGTCCGTCTTTGCTGGTTACTTTCCATTTGTCGTGACCGATCACGGGAGTGCCGTCTTTTTGACAGATCATCGGCTCCACGCAAAATACCATTCCGTTTTTGATTTTTGGTCCCGATTTCGGACTACCGCCCTCTAAATAATTTAAAATTTGCGGATCTTCGTGCGGGCGTCTACCGATACCGTGACCGCAAAATCCAGTTAGCGGAACGAATTCTCGAGCTCTTATAAATTTCTCGATTTCAAAACTAAGCTCTTTAAAGTGCATTCCCGCTTTTACGGTATCTATCGCAAAATATAGCGCGTCTTTAGCGCAAGCGATTAGTTTTTCGTCCTCGCGCGAAATTTGACCCACGCCCCAAGTCCTAGCCGAGTCGCCGAAATATCCGTTTAAATTTGAGCCGATATCGACGCTTACGATGTCGCCTTCTTGCAGTTTATATTCGTTTGGGATGCCGTGGATGACTACTTCGTTTACGCTGATGCAAGCGGCATTTGGAAAGCCGTAAAGACCCTTAAATGCCGGCTTTGCGCCCGCAGCCCTTATCATATCCTCACAAATTTTATCTATTTCTAGTAGTGAAATGCCTGGCTTGATCACGCTTTCTACGTAGTCGAGGGTTTGAGCGACGATTTTATTCGCCGCTCGCATCTTCTCTATGTCGTTTGGCTGCATGATGGTTATAGCCATTACAAACCTACCGCGCTTAGAGTTTGATATTTATTCATATAAATTTGAGCTTCTATCCTTCGCATCGTATCAAGCGCAACGGAAACCACGATCAGCACCGACGTACCGCCGAAATAAAACGGAACGCCCATAAATTTAACGAGCACCCAAGGTAGCGTCGAGATAAGTCCGAGATAAATTGCACCGCTAAAAGTTAGCCTTGATGCGACTTCATTTAAAAAGCTGGCCGTACCTTCGCCAGGTCTAATGCCTGGGATAAATCCGCCTTGTCTTTTTAAATTTTCGCTGATATCTTTTGCATTAAACGCGATTGAAGCGTAAAAATAAGCAAAAAATACAACTAGCAAGAACGTTAAAAAGTTGAAAAAATAGCTATTTGGATTTAAAAAATCGTGAATAGCTTGGATGTAAGGATTTGTGCTGGCCTGCAAAATAGTGCTTGGGAACATCAAAATCGCGCTAGCGAAAATCGGAGGAATAACGCCGCTTAAATTTACCTTGATAGGTATATAGTTCATGATGCGTTTGTTTTGATTTTCCATCACTACCTTACGCGAATAGCTCACCGGCACGCGTCTCTCGCCCATCTCGACGTAGATAACTATGCCTACCGTGACCAAGATAACAAGCAAAATTCCGATAACTACAAGGAAGTTCATCTCGCCCGTATTTACCAAATTTACCGTTCCGCCGATGGCCGAAGGTATACCGCTAACGATGCCCGCAAAGATGATAAGGCTGATACCGTTGCCGATACCGCGCTGAGTGATCTGCTCGCCTATCCACATCAAAAGCATAGTTCCCGTTAGCATCGAAGCCGCTGCGATGGCGATAAATAAATTCATATCTATCATTATCGCGTCCTCTCCGCCTCTGCCGTGAAGGCTCTGAAGCCCCATACTAACGCCCACTGCTTGAACAAGGGTGATAATAATAGTAGCATAACGGATGATCTGCATATATTTTTGCATGCCGTCGCGATCTTTTTTCATTTTGCCCAAATTTGGGAAAGTAGCCGCTAAAAGCTCCATGATAATAGATGCCGTGATGTATGGCATAATGCCTAGAGAGATGATACTAAGGCGCTCTGCCGCCTTACCGCTGAACATATTAAATAGTCCAAGCGCATTTGCGGAATTCGAATCGAAAAACTCTTTAATAACATTGACGTTTACACCAGGAACCGGCACGTATGCCAGTATCCTGTAAGCAAATAAAAATGCCAACGTGATTAAAATCTTGTTGGTCAATGTCTTATTCATTACGCACGTCCGCTAACGGTTACGTTCTCGTCTTTGATTTTTGAAGCCAAATCTTTCGCGCTCGTTCCGATCAATTTGATTTTCTTGACGCTGCTTGAAATTTTGTGTACGGTAGCGATAGTAGCGATAGTAATCTCGCTTAGCTCTTTTACCGCAACGATTTTTTCTACGTTGATTACGTAGGGTTTTTCAAATTTAGACGTAAAGCCTACTTTCGGAAGGCGTCTTTGAAGCGGTTGCTGACCGCCCTCGAAGCCTCTTTTCTCGTTGTAGCCTTTTCTAGCTCTTTGACCTTTGTGTCCTTTGCCTGCGGTTTTACCTTGACCGCTACCTTGTCCGCGACCTAGTCTTTTGGTTTGCCTAGTCGAGCCCTCGGCAGGTTTTAAATTTTCTAGTCCCATATCTTCTCCTTAGCCTTTAAGCATGCTTAGCGCTTTTAAAGTAGCGCGAACGACGTTTGCCGAGTTGTTTGAACCAAGCGATTTTGTTAGGATATCCTTGATGCCCGCAAGCTCTAAAATAGGACGAGCGCTACCGCCCGCAATCACGCCAGTACCTTCGCTAGCAGGGCGAAGCAAAACGCGACTAGCGTTAAATTTAACCTCTACGTCGTGAGGTATAGTCGAGCCTTTTCTTTTTACCTCGATGATGTTTTTAAACGCGTCGTCTACGGCTTTTCTCATAGCGTCCGGTACCTCTTTTGCTTTACCGAAGCCAAAGCCCACTAGGCCGTTTCTGTTTCCTACTACGACAAGAGCCGTAAATCTAAATCTACGACCGCCTTTTACGACCTTTGTAACGCGGCCGATATCAACCATTACTTCTTCGAATTCTTCTCTGTTATATTTTTCCATAGCGATTTTCCTTATAGTTTGATACCGTTTTCACGTAATGCGTCTGCAAAAGCCGCTATAACGCCGTGATACAAATAGCCGTTTCTGTCGAATAATGCCGTTTCTATTTTTTTAGCTTTTAGAGTTTTTGCAAAATCTTTAGCTAAAGTTACGGCGCCTTCTTTGTTTGCTTTTACGCCTAGTTTTCTGCCGTCTGCCGCCGCTAGAGTTACGGCTGCTACGTCGTCGATAGCTTGAACGTAAAGAGTTCTGTTTGATTTGAAGATAGAAATTCTAGGCAATACCGCAGTGCCGGAAATTTTGGCTCTGATTCTTCTTTTTCTCTTGATTCTAAGAGCGAGTTTTCTTTTTAATACATTTGCTGTCATTATCTATCCCTTACTTCTTAGATGTCTTACCGGCTTTGCGGATGATGCGCTCTTCTACGTATTTAACGCCTTTGCCCTTATACGGTTCAGGCGGTCTATACGCCCTGACTTGAGCTGCGATCTGGCCTACCACTTGCTTATCGTCGCCTTTGATAGTTATGATGTTTTTCTCTACGCTGATTTCAACGCCTTTTGGCACTTCGTGATTTATCGGGTGAGAAAATCCTAAAGTAAGCTCAAGTACCTGGCCTTTAGCTGCGGCTTTGTAACCGACACCGTTGATCTCAAGCTGGCGAACAAAACCTTTTGTGATACCGATTACGATATTGTTTGCAAGCGCTCTATAGGTGCCCCAGTAGGCTCTATCTTGTCTCTCGTCGCTCTTTGGAGAAAATACTATGTGAGCATCTTCGATTTTGACGTCTACGTGCCCTTTTGTGTCAAGCTCTTTTAAATGAGCGCCTTTTTTAAATTTAAGGACGTTGCCTTCTACGCTGACTTCTACTCCGCTTGGAATAGCTATCGGCTGTTTTCCTATACGTGACATTTTTTTCCTTTTTTACTTGTCTAGGGTATGTCTACTTTTACGAATGGATACCGCAATACCATAAAAATAGAAATGAATCAAAGCGATAAAAAACCGCTTCAAACACTTTAATTTTCTCATCAAATTTGACTTATTTTTTAGAGTTGATTTCCAAAATTTAATGTCAAATTTGACATCGTCGTCTTCAAATTTAGCTTTGGCAAATTTGGGTAAATTTGCAAGTCGAGCTAAATTTGGGAAGCTTTTTAAATTTGAGCTTCCGTTTTTAAATTTTAGAAATTTGACGGCAAAGGTTGTTCGTGAATTTTATAAAATACGAAAACCTACCAAGTCAAACTTCATTTCAAAGATGCGAAAACGATACCCTCGCTATAAATCCAGCAAGTCTATCGCTTCAAACTTCATTTTAACGATGTCGAATTGACGTCTTGCTAAAAAAACAAGCCTATCAATTCAAGCTTCATTTCAAGGATGCGACAACGATGCCCCGCATCGTTGTCGTTCATTACCACACAGAGCAGAGGATTTCGCCGCCTACGCCGGCTTTGTGAGCGTCTTCGTTACTCAAAACGCCTTTGCTGGTGCTAACGATGATCGTTCCGTAGCCGTTTTTAAATCTCTTGATCTCGTCTTTTCCCTTATAAACCCGGCGACCAGGGCTTGATACGCGCTTAAGCTCGTTAATCACGCTTCTGCCGTGCTCGTCGTATTTTAAAACTACGTTTATAAATTTCTTTTTATCTTCTTCTACGACGTTGTAGCTCTCGATATAGCCTTTAGCCGCAAGGATAGATAAAGTAGCCTCGACGACGTTTGAATGAAGAAGCTTCGTAGTCTCGAGTCTTCTCATTGCGGCGTTTCTAATGCGAGTTAGTCCGTCTGAAATTAAGTCGTTTAACATTTCTCTTCCTTACCAGCTTGCTTTTTTTAGACCCGGGATTAGTCCCTCGTTAGCCATTTTTCTTAGGCATACGCGGCAAATTCCAAAATCTTTATAAACCGAATGCGGACGACCGCAAATTTGGCATCTCGTATAGCCGCGAACCGTAAATTTAGGCTTTCTGGCAGCCTTTGCTATCATTGATTTTTTTGCCATATTACTTTCCTTTCGCAAACGGCAAACCAAATAGCTCAAGCAATTTGAATGCCTCTTTGTCGCTGTTTGTCGTCGTGACTATAACTATATTCATACCGTGAGTGCGTAAAATCTTATCGTACTCGACCTCCGGGAACATTAGCTGCTCGTCAAGGCCGAAGTTGTAGTTTCCGCGTCCGTCAAAACCGTCTTTTGGAAGGCCTCTAAAATCCTTAACTCTCGGTAGCGCGATAGAGATTAGTTTGTCCAAAAACGCAAACATATTCTCTTTTCTAAGCGTTACTTTTACGCCGACGGGAAATCCCTCGCGCACTTTAAAGCCCGCAACCGATTTTTTAGCATCGGTAACTACGGCTTTTTGTCCTGCGATTAGCGAAATAGTATCGGCGATGTTTTGAAGTTGCTTTTGATCTTTAGCCGATTCGCCAGCGCCTACGCTTATCACGATCTTTTCAATCGCAGGGATTAGCATAGGATTTTTGATGTCGAATTCTTTAGCCAAAGCAGGCTTTACGACCTCGTTATATTTAGCTTTTAATCTATTCATTTTCAGCCCTCAACTTTTGCAACGTTTGAGATATCAATAGGCATCTCTTTATTGATAAAGCCGCCGTTTGGGGTCTTTTCGCTAGGTTTTATAGCTTTTTTAGCTACCTTGCAGCCCTCGACGATGACTTGTCCTTTTTTGGCTAGGACGGATAAAATTTTACCTGTTTTACCTTTGTCGTCGCCTGCGATGATCTTAACGGTATCGCCTTTTTTTACTTTAAATTTAACGTTAGCCATTATAACACCTCCGGAGCAAGCGAAACGATTTTCATAAAGTTAGCGTATCTAACCTCACGGCCGACCGGTCCAAAGATACGAGTACCGATAGGCTCGCGTTTGTTATCTAGGATGACGGCTGCGTTTTCGTCGAAGCGGATTAGCGAGCCGTTATCTCTTTGAACCTCTTTTTTAGTTCTAACGACGACTGCTTTTACCACTTGACCTTTTTTGATCTTACCGTTTGGAAGCGCCTTTTTAACCGAGCAGATGATAACGTCGCCAAGCGTCGCGTATCTTCTCTTGCTGCCGCCCAAAACTTTAATACACATTAGCTCTTTCGCACCGCTATTATCGGCGACCGTAAGCCTCGTAAAAGATTGTATCATTACTCAACCCCCGTCGCTAAAATAGTCTTTAAGCGAAAAGATTTTCTCGCGCTTAGCGGTCTGCATTCGATAGCTACGACCGTATCGCCCGCTTTAGTTTCGTTCTTTTCGTCGTGAATCATATATTTTTTAAAGCGTTTTACGAATTTGTGGTATCTTGGGTGCATAACGCGTCTCTCAACCAAAATCGTAGCCGTCTTATCGCCGGCCTTTTGTAAAACGACACCTTGAATTTCTCTTTTTAATGCCATTTCTCACCCCTTACTTTGAAGCGCTAATTGCAGTGTTGATTTGCGCTATTTCCTTACGGACGGCGCGAATCTCGTTAGGGTTGCTTAGCTGCATGGTTTTTAGCTTTTGTCTTAAAGTAAATAAAAGCACCTTTTTCTCTTTCAATAACGCGTTAAGTTCTGCAACGCTTTTGTCTTTAATATCAGTATATTTCATTTTCACTCTCTCGCGTTACGATTTTAGTCTTAAACGGAAGTTTGTGGATGGCTAGAGTTAGAGCTTCGCGCGCTAATTCCTCATCTACGCCCGCCATTTCGACTATTATACGACCTGGTTTTATATTCATAACCCACTCTTCGACTCCGGCTTTACCTTTACCCATACGAGTTTGTAGAGGTTTTTTGGTTAGCGGCTTATCTGGAAAAACTCTGATCCAAGTTTTAGCCTGGCGTTTTACGTGGCGGGTTAGAGCCACACGAGCCGCTTCGATCTGGCGCGAATTTACGCGGCCCGCTTCTACGGCTTTTATTCCGATCTCGCCCATAGCAAGATCAGCGCCGCGAGTAGCTTTACCGCGGTTTCTGCCTTTCATCTGTTTGCGAAATTTAGTTCGTTTTGGCATCAACATGATTATTTACCTCTTCTTGCTCTGCGCGGTTTTTTATCGGCTTTTTCTTCTTCGTTCTTTTCAGGTTGAACGCCTTTTTGAAGAACCTCGCCTTTAAATATCCACACTTTTATACCTATGTTTCCATAAGTCGTATGCGCTTCAGCAACGCCGTAATCGATTTTAGCTCTTAGAGTGTGAAGCGGAACGCGACCCTCTAAGTACCACTCGGTTCTAGCGATCTCAGCGCCGCCAAGACGTCCTGCAACTGAAATTTTGATACCTTTAGCGCCTGATTTTTGAGCGCCTTGGATAACTTTTTTCATCGCGCGTCTAAATGCAACGCGTTTTTCAAGTTGCATTGCTACGTTTTCCGCAGCTAGCTGAGCCGAAGCTTGAGCTTTTCTTTCTTCTTTAATATTTACGTTTACTTCTTTATTGATCAGCTTTTGGATATCCTCTTTAAGCTTCTCTACGTCAGAGCCCTTTTTGCCGATGATAATACCAGGACGAGCTGCTACGACGGTTACGCGAATTTTCTTAGCGGTTCTCTCGATCAAAATTTGAGAAACGCCCGCGTAGTAAAGTTTCTTTTTCAAGAAAGCGCGAATTTTGTAGTCTTCGCCGATATTTTCAGCCAAAGTTCCTTTAGCAGGAAACCATCTTGACTCCCAGTTGCGGTTTATTCCTAGTCTTAGACCTATCGGATTTACTTTCTGACCCATATTACGCTTCCTTCTTTTCAGGTTTAGATACTTCTACTAAGATATGAGAAGTCGGTTTGCGGATTCTGCTTGCGCTTCCTCTCGCTCGCGGTCTAAATCTTTTTAATACTGGGCCCGCATCCACGCGGCAGCTTGTTACGATAACCTCTTCAGGCTCGAATCCGCCGTTAGCTACCGCAGAGCTGATAGCCGTAGCGATAAATTTGGCGCCGCGGTTTGGCATAAAGCTAAGGCTAGCTAGCGCAAATTCTGCGTTCATGCCTTGTACTTCTCTTGCGATTAGTCTGGCTTTAGTCGGAGATAATCTTACGAATTTAATAATTGATTTGCTCATCTTATCCCCTTACTTACCGATTTTCTTTTGCACTGAGCCTTTGTGACCCTTAAATGTGCGCGTAGGAGCAAATTCGCCTAGTTTATATCCGATGTGGTTTTCCGTAACGTATACTGGAATGAAGCTCTTGCCGTTATGAACGTTAAACGTTAGGCCTATCATTTCAGGCACTATCGTGCTGCGTCTAGACCATGTTTTTATCGGCTTGTTGTCGTTAGCTTTTTTAGCGGCAACGACTTTTTTCATTACATGCTCATCGACAAAAGGTCCTTTTTTGAGTGATCTTGCCATCTCTATTTACCTTTCCTTCTTGAAATTATAAGCTTATCGCTAGCCTTCTTGCGGCGAGTCTTAGCACCTTTGGTCGGTTTACCCCATGGAGTAACAGGATGACGGCCTGAGTTTTTCTTGCCCTCACCACCGCCGTGCGGGTGATCTACCGGGTTCATCGCAGAACCGCGAGTTTGAGGACGGATACCTCTGTGGCGATTACGTCCGGCTTTACCGATAGTTACGTTCGCCCAATCTTCGTTACCTACTACGCCGATACTAGCCATGCACTCTGCAAGTACTTGTCTCATCTCGCCGCTTGGTAAGCGAAGCATTACGTATTTTTCCTCTTTACCCATTAGCTGAGCATAACCGCCGG
>CAURYE010000033.1:0-19955 GCA_963529235.1 uncultured Campylobacter sp. | reverse complement strand
ATGGCACACAAAAAAGGTCAAGGCTCAACCCAGAATAACCGAGATTCCATCGGACGACGCTTAGGCGTTAAAAAATTCGGCGGCGAATTCGTTCGCGCGGGCAACATCATCATCCGCCAGCGCGGTACCGCTACTCACGCGGGCAGCAACGTCGGCTTAGGCAAAGATCACACGATTTTCGCGCTAATCGACGGTTTCGTTAAATTCGAAAGACTAGATAAAAATAGAAAAAAAGTTTCTGTTTATCCCGCTGCGTAATCTTTGGGGCGAAAGCCCCTTTTTTTAAAATAACCCAATTTTCATGAAATCTAAAAGTTTTTCTCGCTCAAAACGGCTTCGCTATCCCAACTCTCTTAGAAAAGATTTAAAATTTATCAAAAAATCTCGTATTAGAAACGATCGTCGTTCTATTCGTCAAATCCTGAAATTTGATCCAAGCCGCGAAAATTTACCGCAAACGATCCGCATAAATAACGGCGCCTGGCAAATCGTTTAAGCTTTGCGGCAAATCAAATTTTAATCAATAAACCGATATAATCCGAAAATTTCGTAAAATTACGAACCAAAAAACAATGAAATAAAATTTAAAAAATAAGGCAAAAAATGTTTATAGATAGCGTAAATTTAACCCTAAGCTCGGGTCACGGCGGGGCCGGATCGGTGAGCTTTCGCCGCGAAAAACACGTGATTTTAGGCGGACCGGACGGCGGCGACGGCGGCGACGGCGGCGATGTATATTTCGTCGCCGATAACAACACGCACACGCTGGCGGCATATAAAGGCAAAAAGGCCATGCGCGCGCAAAACGGCGAAGCGGGCACGGGGCGGAGAATGCACGGTAAAAGAGGCGAACACCTCGATCTCATCGTGCCTCCAGGCACCGCGGTGCTGGACGCCGAGACGGGCGAACTGCTCTGTGACTTAACTAGCGAGGGGCAGCGCGAGCTGTTTTTAAAAGGCGGCAAAGGCGGGCTTGGCAACGTACACTTTAAAAGCTCGATCAACCAAGCCCCTGAATATGCGCAAAAAGGCCTAGAGGGTGAAACTCGCGAAGTGCGCTTGGAGCTAAAACTCATCGCAGATGTTGGGCTAGTTGGCTTTCCAAACGTGGGTAAAAGCACGCTAATCTCGACCGTTTCAAACGCCAAACCTCAGATCGCAAACTACGAGTTTACCACGCTTACGCCAAAGCTCGGCCTCGTTGAGGTGGACGAATACAGCGGCTTTGTCATGGCCGATATTCCGGGCATTATCGAGGGTGCGAGCGAAGGGCGCGGGCTTGGCGTGCAGTTTTTAAAACACGTCGAGCGCACGAAAATTTTACTTTTTATGCTCGATCTTGCGAACTACCGTAGTCTTGAGGAGCAGTTTGACGCGCTGAGTGCCGAGATGGCGAAATTTTCCGGAGAGCTTGCAAAAAGAGACTACGCGATCGCCCTAACTCGCGCGGACGCGGCCGAAAATTTGCAGGAAAAATTTGATGCTTTTTTGTCGCATTTGGGGCTTGTAGGCACGGCGGGCGAGATGAAATTTAAACAAGATATTTATGAGTTTGACGCGGCTAAGCCGTTTTTCGTAATGCCGATATCCTCGGCTACGGGACAAAACATAAACGAGTTAAAATTCAACCTGCTTGAGCTACTTAAAAAGGAGCTGTAGGTTGCAGTAAAAGCCGCATCGCAGATGGCTTTTGCGAATGCAGGTCTTAAGCGCGTCTGTATATGCGGGTAAATTTTATGTTTATCGCTCGCAAACGTTGCAAAAAGATAAAATTTAAGAAGGTGAAATGAATAAAATTTTTTGCTCTTGTGCTTTTATGCCTCAGCGCATACGGTTGCGATCCCGCCGATCCGGCGCCTTATTTTATGGACTTTAACGACAGGGATCGCGACGGCGCGCTGAGCTTGCAGGAGTGGACGGCGAGCAAGGTGCCGTCCGGGCTGAGAGTAGAGCTAGATCTGCGCTCAGGCTCGGAATTTAAGATGCTCGATGCTAATCGTGACGGCAAGATTAGCCTTGACGAGCTGGGAGCGAGACCGTCTGCAAAGATTTATTGGTCCGAAGATCCGTGCGCTTTTTGGCCTTGGAAGGATCAAAGCGGAGATGAAAATCAAGCCGCCGTCAAATAAACGCGAAAAACGGCGATAATGCGGCCTTTTGCGCGGGGTTTGGTTTGTGACGCGTATAAATTTTACTTCGCGCGAGCGAGTGCGGACCAGGTTTACTTCGCGATCTGCGTAAAATTTATTTTGCGTGCGACAGGCGCCCGCGCGATCGCTCGCGCCGTGATGTGGCTAAATTTAAAGGAAAATGATGAATATAGTTTTTATGGGAACGCCCGAGTATGCGGCTAAAATTTTATGCTCGATTGCGGAGGCGAAATTTGAGATCGCGGCCGTCTTTACGCAGCCTGATAAGCCCGTCGGTAGGAAGCAAATTTTAACGCCTAGCGAGGTTAAAGTTTATGTGCAAGAGCATCTGCCTGCCGTGCCGGTCTTTCAGCCTACGAGCTTAAAAGACGAAGCGGTTGCAGCGCAGATAAAAGAGCTAAAGCCTGATTTTATCGTAGTTGCCGCATACGGTAAAATTTTGCCGCAGGCCGTCCTTGATATCGCGCCTTGTATAAATTTGCACGCCTCGATCCTGCCTAAATACCGCGGCGCAAGCCCGATCCAAAGCGCGATCTTGGCGGACGAAAAGCAGACGGGCGTGACGGCGATGCTGATGGATGCAGGGCTTGACACGGGCGATATGCTTGATTTTGCCTACACGCCTTGCGAGGATAAAACGGCGGCGCAGCTGTTTGACGAGCTCGGGGATCTCGCGGGCGAGCTGATCGTGCGAGTGCTGCTAAAATTTGCAAATTTAACGCCGCTAAAGCAAGCTGACGCGCAGGCTACGCACTGTAAAAAAATCGCAAAATCAGACGGGCTTTTTAGCTTTGAGGAAAGTGCACGGCAAATTTATAATAAATTTCGTGCGCTAACGCCCTGGCCGGGGATTTATCTAGCTAGTGGGCTAAAAATTTTGGATTTAAAATATCTCTGCGGACGCGAAGACGAGCGCCGCAAGCCCGGCGAAATCATATTTGACGGCAAATATTACATTTACGTCGCGTGCGGAGAGGGCGCTTTATGTATAGAGACCGTGCAAGAGCCGGGCAAAAAGCCGGTGGACGCTAGCGCCTATCTAAACGGCAAGCGTCTTAGCGTCGGCGATATAGTGTCGTAAATTTGAGCCGAGCGAAGTTTGCCTTGTAAATTTAGCGGTACGAATACGCTCGCAATATAAAATTAATCAGCAAATTTAAAAGGAATAAAATTTGAGAATAGAGTTCGCAGATAGCGTCCCTTCTACGCAAAAAGTTTTAGTCGAAGGACTGCGAAACGGCGAAGTACGGCCGCCTTTTGCGCTAGTGGCAAAAGAGCAGACGCAGGGTATCGGCAGTAGAAACAATACGTGGAGCGGGCTGGAAGGCAATCTGTTTTTTTCATTTTGTATGAGCGAAACGGCGCTGCCTAGCGATCTAAAAGGCGAGTCGGCGTCTATTTACTTTTCAATGATAATGCGCGAAGTACTCGCGGTTCGCGGCTCGAAAATCTGGCTAAAATGGCCGAACGACTTTTACGTCGGCAATAAAAAAATCGGCGGAACCCTGACGACGAGGGTCGGCGAAATTTACGTTTGCGGCATGGGTATAAATCTAAAAAATGCGCCCGAAAACGCCGGAATTTTAGATATAGACGTGAGCCCTAGCGCCGTGGTCGGGGAGTTTTGCAAGAGGCTGCAAGCGGCTCCGTCTTGGGCGGAAGTTTTTAAAAAATTTGAGAACGAATTTGAAAAATCGAGAGAATTTATCACGCATTTTGAGGGCGAAGAGGTAGCGCTTAAAAACGCCAAACTCTTACCCGACGGCTCTTTGGATATAGGCGGACGAAGGGTTTTTTCTCTTAGGTAGATTTATTAAATTTTAAACAAACGCTCGGCGTATGCGCTGTAAAAAGCATTCAGAAAATTTAAAGCGCAAACTAAACTTATACAAAGTAAGTTTTTTGTAAAATAAATCAAAACAAAATCTGGAAAAAAATATGTGTGAAGTTATAACCATAGCAAATCAAAAAGGCGGCGTCGGAAAGACGACTACGGCGGTAAATTTGGCCGCATCCTTAGCCGTCGCCGAAAAAAAAGTTTTACTCATCGATATCGATCCGCAGGCGAACGCGACGACGGGAATGGGCTTTAGCAGAAACGATTACGAGTACAATATCTATCACGTTTTAACGGGTCGTAAAAAACTCTCGCAAATCGTGCTAAAAACCGAGATACCGACGCTTTTTTTAGCGCCGTCAAACATCGGTCTGGTGGGCATCGAGCAAGAGCTAAGCGAGCAAAATAAAGACTATCAAAAAATCCTAAAAAGCAAGATCGAAGAGGTCGAGGGGCAGTATGATTTTATCATCATCGATAGTCCTCCGGCGCTAGGTAGCATCACCGTAAACGCGCTAAGCGCAAGCGATAGCGTGATCATCCCGATCCAGTGCGAATTTTACGCGCTAGAGGGCTTGGCGCAGATATTAAATACCGTGAAAATAATCAAAAAAACGATTAATAAAAAACTAACGATAAAAGGATTTTTGCCGACGATGTACAGCTCGCAAAACAACCTAGCAAAAGAAACCGTCGCAAATTTAAAGCAGCATTTTGAAGATAAGCTTTTTAAGAGTAAAGAGACCGACGACGGCTTTGTTATAGTGCCTAGGAACGTAAAGCTCGCCGAAAGTCCTAGCTTTGGTAAGCCTGTGATTTTATACGATATAAAATCACCCGGTTCGGTAGCGTATCAAAATTTAGCTTGCTGTATTTTAGGATAAAAGATGGCTAAAAAGGGAGGACTAGGGCGCGGACTAGAGGCAATTTTGGGCGATGTGGAGCTTGCGTACAAAGCCGAGCTAAACGAGGGCAACAGCGATATGGTAAAAGATATCGACTTGGACTTGATCGTAGAAAACCCGTATCAGCCGCGTAAAAATTTCGACGAGACCGCACTAAGAGAGCTTAGCGAAAGTATCAAAAGGCACGGACTTATACAGCCCATCATCGTCATAGAAAAAGACGGCGGATATATGCTGATCGCGGGCGAGAGGAGATTTCGCGCAACTAAACTGCTTGGCGAAAGCAAGATAAAGGCCATAGTCGCCGATATCGAGAGCCAAAGCCTGCGCGAGCTAGCGCTCATAGAAAATATCCAGAGAGAGGACTTAAATCCGATCGAGCTTGCAAATTCTTATAAAGAGCTTATAGACGAATATAAAATCACGCAGGACGGACTCGCAAACATCATCCATAAAAGCAGGGTTCAGATAACGAACACTATGAGACTTTTGAGCCTTAGCGCCGCGACGCAAGAGTATATAAAAGAAGGCAAACTAACGCAAGGGCACGCTAAAGTCATCGTAGGTCTTGAGCCAAACGACGAAAAAACGGCGGTCGATACCATCATCGGGCAGCGTCTTAGCGTGCGCGAGACGGAAAATTTGGTAAAAAATTTAAAAAATAAATTGCCGCCTAAAACAGCGCTTAAGTTAGATGAAAGATATCTTGAAAGACTAGCGAATTTAAAAGAGATTTTTTCTAAATTTGACGTGCCTGTTAAGATAAAAGGCAAAAAAATCACTATCGAATTTGATGACATAGCTGATATCGATAGGCTAATAAACAAGATAAAATAAAAATATTTCTTTAAATTTAGCTTGTTTTATCCTTTTTTTTTGTAAAATAAGCACGATTTTATTATGTTTAAGAAAATATTAAACTTTAAGGAGATTTGATGTTGGAAATTAATTTGCCGCTAGTCGTCCTAACGGCAGTTATTTTTCTAGGGCTTATCGCCGTTTTAAATTCCATCCTTTATAAGCCTCTACTTAAATTTATAGACGCTAGAAACGATGCGATAAAAAACGACGAAGAGAGCGCTAGTAAAAATACGAGCGATCTTGGCGTGTACGAAGCGCAGATAGAACAGCTCATAGCTGCCGCAAGAAGCGAAGCGGGCAAAATCAAGCAAGAGGCTATTAACGCCGCAAAAGAGGCGGCCGCTAAGATAGTCAGCGAAAAGCGCGGAGTTTTGGAGGCTGATTACGATGCCTTTATCCAAAATTTAAACGCTCAAAAGAGCGATTTTAGAGCTGATTTACAGCAAAAACTGCCTGAACTTCAAGCTGCTTTAAAAGCAAAACTCGCAAGGATTTAATATGAAAAGCAAAATTTTACTTTTATTATGTCCTTTTGTTTTGATGGCGGACGGCGGATACGACATCGTACCTAGAACGATAAATTTTATCGTTTTTGCCGCAATTTTGTATTATTTCATAGCAAACCATATCAAGAACGCCTACAAGGGAAGAATCGCCGGTATCGCGGCAAGACTTGATAGTATCGAGCAAAAACTAAAAGATTCAAAAGCTAAAAAAGACGACGCTCTAAGACGCGTAGAAGAGGCCAAAGCAAATGCCGCTAGCCTAGTAGAAACCGCTAGAAAAGAGGCCATTTTGATCTCCGAGCGCATCAAGGAAGAGACTAGACAAGAGGTCGCAAATCTGGAAAAAAGCTTCCAAGATCAAAAAGAATTTGAAAAAAGACGCATGGTTAAGTCCGTCGTGGGCGAAATTTTAAATGAAATCTTCGCAAGCGACAGCGTTAAAATGGATCAAAGCGAGCTTATCAATATCATGCTTAAAAGGGTCGGCTAATGAAAGAACTTATCGCAAAGAAATACGTAAAAGCCCTAGTTAGCGACCTTAGCAAGGATGAGTTTAATAACTTTACCGCTAAGCTACAAGAGATCGCAAACGCATTTGCAAATGAAAAATTTCAAAATATCATTGTTTCGCCGAATTTAAAAAATAGCCAAAAAGCGGATTTTGTCCTATCTTTAGTCGGTGAGGCGGATCAGAAATTTGTAAATTTCATAAAACTGCTCGGCGAAAACAAAAGACTTGATATTTTGCCTAATATCGTTTCGGAGCTTTTAGTGCAAAAATCAAAAATGGACAATGTTTTTTACGGCAAAATTTACGGCGGCTTGCAGATCAGCCAGGCTCAAATTTCAGAGCTTGAAAAAAGCTTTTCTAAGAGATTTAACGCAAAAATCATTTTAGAGCCGGTAAAAAGCGATTACAACGGTATCAAGATAGAACTAGACGATTTGGGCGTGGAGGCTAGCTTTTCGGTAGATAGGCTAAAAGCCCAAATGAGCGAATACATATTAAAAGCAATATAAAGGAGAAAAAGCGTGAGTGCAAAAATAAAAGCAGATGAAATCAGCGCCATCATCAAGGAGAGGATTGAAAATTTCAGCCTTAACGTCGATGTAAACGAGACGGGCAAGGTTATATCCGTAGCCGACGGCGTTGCTAACGTTTACGGCCTAAAAAACGTTATGGCCGGCGAGATGGTCGAGTTTGAGAACGGCGAAAAAGGCATGGCTCTAAACCTAGAGGAAAGTAGCGTCGGTATCGTTATCTTGGGTAAAACGGACGGGATCAAAGAGGGTTCGAGCGTAAAACGCCTAGCTAAACTTTTACGCGTTCCTGTCGGCGATGCTTTGATAGGCCGTGTCGTAAATTCACTCGGCGAGCCGATAGACGCCAAAGGCCCGATCGAAGCTAGCGAGACTAGATTCGTCGAGGAAAAAGCAAAAGGCATCATGGCTAGAAAGAGCGTTCACGAGCCGCTTCAAACGGGCATCAAGGCTATCGATGCGCTAGTGCCGATCGGCCGCGGACAACGCGAGCTCATCATCGGCGACCGCCAAACAGGTAAAACTACCGTCGCTATAGATACTATTATCAACCAAAAAGGTCAAGACGTTATTTGTATTTACGTAGCGATCGGACAAAAACAATCAACTGTCGCTCAAGTCGTTAAAAAGCTTGAAGAGTACGGCGCTATGGAGTACACTATCGTGGTAAATGCCGGCGCTTCCGACGCTGCTGCGCTTCAGTACCTAGCTCCTTATGCGGGCGTAACTATGGGCGAATATTTCAGAGATAACTCTCGCCACGCCCTAATCATCTATGACGATCTTTCAAAACACGCCGTCGCGTACCGCGAAATGAGCTTGATTCTTCGCAGACCGCCGGGCCGCGAAGCTTATCCTGGCGACGTTTTCTATCTACACTCTCGCTTGTTAGAGCGCGCATCTAAGCTAAATGATAAGCTAGGCGCAGGTTCTCTAACGGCTCTTCCTATTATCGAGACGCAAGCTGGCGACGTTTCGGCGTATATTCCGACAAACGTTATTTCTATCACCGACGGTCAAATTTTCCTTGAGTCCGATCTATTTAACTCAGGTATCCGTCCTGCGATCAACGTCGGTCTTTCGGTTTCTCGCGTCGGCGGCGCAGCTCAGATAAAAGCGACCAAGCAAGTTTCGGGAACCTTAAGACTTGACCTTGCGCAATACCGCGAACTTCAGGCGTTTGCACAGTTTGCGAGCGACCTTGACGAGAGCTCGAGAAAGCAGCTTGAGCGCGGTCAAAGGATGGTTGAGGTGCTAAAACAGCCTCCTTACAGCCCGCTTGCCGTTGAAAAGCAAGTCGTTATCATCTTTGCCGGTACGAAAGGCTATCTAGACGATATTCCGACCGTAGCTGTTACTAAATTTGAAGCTGAGCTTTATCCTTATATAGAGGCTAAATATCCTGAAATTTTCGAGCAAATTCGAACCAAAAAAGCACTTGACAAAGAGATCGAGGAGCTTTTGCATAAGGCGCTAAAAGACTTTAAAGCGACGTTTGCCGCTAACTAAGGCTAGAATATGTCAAATTTAAAAGATATAAAACGAAAGATCAAGAGCGTCCAAAATACCCAAAAGACGACGCGCGCGATGAAGCTGGTATCTACGGCTAAACTTCGCAAAGCTGAAGAAGCAGCTCGTCACTCTAGGGTTTACGCACTCAAGATCAACGAGGTTTTATCTGAAATCGCCTATAAGATCAACCAATATCGCTCCGTAAACGCCGAGAGTAAATTTTTCGACGTTAAGGAGAATATCGAGAAGGTCGATATTATATTTGTTACCGCAGACAAGGGGCTTTGCGGCGGTTTTAATATTCAGACTATTAAAACCGTTAGAAATATGATTAACGAATTTAAGGCAAAAAAAGTAAAGATAAGGCTTCGCGCGGTAGGTAAAAAAGGTATAGAATTTTTTAGCTTCCAGGGTATAAATTTGCTTGAAAAATATGTCGGCGTGAGCTCGTCTCCAACCTACGAGAAAGCTCAAAATATCATAAAAGACGCGATAGACGACTTTATAAGCGGTGCGACTGATAAAGTTATTTTGGTACATAACGGCTACAATAACATGATCTCTCAGCAAATTCGCATAAACGACATCGTGCCGGTCGAGCCGCCGAAACTCGTCGAAGTCGAGACGAATTCTTTGATGGAATTTGAGCCGAGCGACGACGGTAAAATTTTAAATGAACTGCTTACGAAGTATTTCGAGTATAGTATGTATTATGCTTTAGTAGATAGCCTTGCGGCCGAGCATAGCGCTAGAATGCAGGCGATGGATAACGCGACTAACAATGCTAAAGAGCGCGTCGCACAGCTAAAACTATCGTATAACAAGGCTCGCCAAGAGTCTATCACCACTGAGCTTATCGAGATCATCAGTGGCGTCGAATCAATGAAATAATTAAGGAGTATGGATGAAAGGTATCATTTCTCAGGTAATGGGTCCGGTAGTCGACGTCGATTTCGCGGATTATTTACCCAAGATTAACGAAGCCCTCGAAGTAAAATTCGAGGTTGAGGGCAAGCAAAATAGACTCGTGCTAGAGGTTGCCGCGCATCTTGGCGATAACCGCGTAAGAACTATCGCTATGGACATGAGTGAAGGCTTAACTAGAGGCCTTGAGGCTACAGCCCTTGGTGCACCTATTAGTGTCCCGGTCGGCGAAAAAGTTTTGGGAAGAATTTTTAACGTCGTCGGCGATTTGATCGACGAGGGTGAGGGTGTAGAATTTGACAAAAAATGGTCTATCCACCGCGATCCTCCACCATTTGAAGAACAAAGTACAAAGAGTGAAATTTTTGAAACAGGCATCAAAGTAGTTGATCTTTTGGCTCCTTACGCAAAGGGTGGTAAAGTCGGACTATTCGGCGGTGCCGGCGTCGGTAAGACGGTTATTATCATGGAGCTTATCCACAACGTCGCATTTAAACACAGCGGTTATTCTGTATTTGCCGGCGTCGGCGAGAGAACGCGCGAAGGAAACGACCTTTATCACGAGATGAAAGAGAGTAACGTTTTGGATAAAGTCGCCTTGTGCTACGGTCAGATGAACGAGCCGCCGGGAGCAAGAAACCGCATCGCCCTAACAGGTCTAACAATGGCCGAGTACTTCCGCGACGAGATGGGACTTGACGTTTTGATGTTTATTGATAACATCTTCCGCTTCTCTCAGTCTGGTGCTGAGATGTCGGCGCTTCTTGGACGTATTCCGTCAGCCGTTGGTTATCAGCCGACTTTGGCGAGTGAAATGGGTAAATTCCAAGAGAGAATCACATCAACCAAAAAAGGTTCGATCACGTCGGTTCAGGCTGTTTACGTTCCTGCGGACGACCTTACCGACCCGGCTCCTGCGACCGTTTTTGCGCACCTTGACGCGACTACCGTTCTAAACAGAGCTATTGCAGAAAAAGGAATTTATCCTGCGGTTGACCCGCTTGATTCGACATCAAGAATGCTCGATCCTCAAATTTTAGGCGGCGAGCACTATAAAGTGGCCCGCGGCGTACAGGCGGTTTTACAAAAATATAAAGACCTTCAAGATATCATCGCGATCCTCGGTATGGACGAGCTTAGCGAAGAAGATAAGGTTACGGTCGATCGCGCTAGAAAGATTGAGAGATTTTTATCTCAGCCGTTCTTTGTTGCTGAGGTGTTTACGGGAAGTCCCGGTAAATACGTAAGCCTTGAGGAAAATATCGCCGGCTTTAAGGGAATTTTGGAAGGAAAATACGACGATTTGCCTGAAAACGCATTTTATATGGTAGGAAACATCGACGAAGCGATAGCGAAAGCCGAGAAACTTAAAGCCTAAATTTAAAGGAAAAGTAATGAGTAAATTACATTTAGAAATCGTTACGCCTGAGGGTTTAGTGTTTTCAAACGATATTAAAAGCGTAGTTTTGCCGGGCAGTGAGGGCGAGTTTGGAGTTTTGCCCGGACACGCCTCGCTTATATCGCTTTTAAAGGCTGGGGTTATAGACATCGAGAGCGAAGATAAAAGCCATGATGCCGTCGCGATAAACTGGGGGTATGCCGAGATAAATGAGGGCAAGGCGACTATCCTTGCCGACGGCGCCGTTCACGTGTCGGGAAATTCTGAGAGCGAGATAGCAAATTCATTGCAAAAGGCAAAGGATTTAATTGCCGGTATGAGTAGTGAGAACAACGCTATGGCTGCTACTGTGGCAAAATTAGACAGTATGGCTCGGGCAAGATAGTGGCTGGACTTGATATTTTTTTAAACTACTTATCTAGAAGTAGTTTTATCACTATATTCGTGCTGAGCTGGCTTTCTTTTTATTTTATCATAAGCCTTACTATACTGTTTTCTCGTATGGCAGGGCTTAGATCATGGCAAAAAAAAGAACAAAATGCTCTTGAGTCGTTATTAATGGGCGGGTCTAAACATGTTTTAAACGAATCCATTTTAAAGCGGTTCGTAAGCGGCTCGATATCTAGAGAGAAGCTCTCGGTCGCCGTTAGTATCGCTGAGCGAAATGCGACCAGCGGTATTACTTGGCTTAGTATAGTTGCCTCTACGTCGCCTTTCATCGGACTTTTCGGCACGGTTGTTTCTATCTTGGAGACCTTTTCTCAGCTTGGACAAGGCGGCGGAAATTCTTCTCTAAATGTTATTGCTCCTGCCATCAGCGAGGCGCTAGTGGCAACCGGAGCGGGTATATTCGTAGCGATACCTGCTTATACGTTTAGCTTGCTTATCAAGAGGAAAGCTTACGAGCTTATGGGCGTGATTAAACGAGAGGTTGATATTCTCGTAACGCTTAAAGAAGATCAATGATAAATCTTGACGAAACCCCGGAGTTAAACATAACTCCGCTCGTGGATATTATGCTGGTTCTGCTGGCGATTCTTATGGTTACTACGCCTACCATTGTTTACGACGAACAAATTTTATTACCGGACGGCTCAAAGACCAAAGCCTCTTCAGCCCAAAAAAAGGATTTAACCGTCATAGTGGATGCTACAAAAAAGGTTAGGATAGATCAAAGCACTATGGATTTGCGCGAGCTTCCCGATAATATCGTACTTATCGGAGCAAGATACGATAAAAATTCGCCCGTTTACATCAAGGCCGACAAAAGTCTTATATATGACGATGTAATGTTTGTTTTAAAAAGCGTAAAAAACGCTGGTTTTACAAAGGTAGCGCTTCAGACTAATGGATAAATTTGACCTCAAATTTAACACTTCCGGCTACTTTGTGCTGTCGGCTTTTCTTTATTTTTGCATAATAATCGGTATTTTTATCAAGCTTACATACTTTAAGGAAGAGCCGAAAAAATATACTGATACCAAAGATGCCTTTATGGATATCATGATAGTTGAGCGTGAACCAGACGTTACTGTAAAAGCACCCGAACCCAAAAAAGAGGTCGTAAAAGAAGAAAAACCACAGCCTATAAAAAAAGAGGAAGAGGTTAAAAAAGAAGAACCCAAACCTGATACCACCAACAAGCCGCCTGAGCCTGATCCTGTACCGCCAAAGTCTGAAGAAAAAAAAGTTGAAGAGCCAAATTTAAAGGATCTGTTCGGCAGTATCGATACCTCTAAACTAAAAGAGGACAAGGTTACGAAGAAAAAAGAACAATCAAAAGAGCAAAGCCGCAAAAAACCAGAAAAAGTCCAAATAAAAAGCCAGCAAAAAAAGGCTAGCGATGTAATTAATGCGCTTACTTTAGATCAGGTTGCCAAAACTCCAAAGTCGCAAATGACGGGTGAATATAACGAATATTTTGGCATGATCAGCAGAATTTTGCAGAGTAGATGGAGCGCTTATAAAGCTGATTCTAGCGATGAAGCGGAGGTTGAGATCGTCATCGACATTGACGGATCGTTTAGTTATGATATAAAAAAGTTATCGTATAATAGCGAATTTAACGACAAGGTTAGAGATTTCTTAGAGCGTATGACTTCTGAGAAATTTCCGCCGCCTACTCAGATAGGCAGAGCTGTTAGGCTTGGAACTAAATTGCAAGACAAACTAGAATAACGGAGGAACAATGAAGAAAATTTTACTTTTTCTTACTTTTGCGAGTTGGCTTTTTGCCGTTGATGCCACTATCTCGGTCGTCAACAAGGGTATGGCCCTACCAAAAATCGTACTTCAAGACGCCACTACGGCCGTCGGAGATCAAACTTTTAAGGGCAAATTTCACAAAATTATGCTGGGAGACCTAAAGGTAAGCTCTGATTTTGAGGTCGTAGACGAGTATGTCGCAAGTAGCTATGAAGGCGACTCAAATACGAACGTTATGAGCGAAAAGGGCGCGCAGCTTATATTTAGATACGCGCTTGAAGGATCGCCAAATTCGCCTCTTACTTTAAGAGTTAAGCTTATAAATGCCAAAACAGCGACTACTCAGTACGAGAAAATTTATAATATGAACGACGGAGCAAAGTATCCGTTTATCGCGCATAAAGCGATAGTCGAGCTTATTAACGAGCTAAAAATGCCTCCGGTTAATTGGATGGAGAAATTTATCATTTTCGCCAAAGGAACAGGCTCAAAACAAAGCGAGATCGTTATAGCCGACTATACTTTGACCTATCAAAAAGTGCTTGTACGCGGCGGTTTAAATATATTTCCTAAATGGATAGGGGCCGACCAGAGAGCGTTTTACTACTCTGATTATAGCGGTAAAAATTTAGTGCTATATAGGTACGACGTCGCAAGCGGCCAAAAAACTAAAATTTTAGATAGCAAGGGCGGTATGCTTATAGCCTCCGACGTTAGTCAAAACGGCGATAAAATTTTGCTAACTATGGCGCCTCAAGATCAGCCCGATATCTATATATATGATTTAAATTCAAGAAGATTATCGCAGATAACGAACTACAGTGGTATCGACGTTAACGGCAATTTTGTAGACGGAGATAGGCGCGTAGTTTTTGTTTCAGATAGGCTCGGCTATCCGAATGTTTTTGCTCAAAACGTCGACGGGAGCGGTTTTGAACAGATGGTTTTTCACGGCAAAAATAACAACTCCGTCAGCACTTATCAAAACTATATAGTTTATTCAAGTAGGGAAGACGGCAAGAGCAGCTTTGGCACGAGGGATTTTAATATCTATATGATTTCTACTCAGACCGATTACATTAGACAGCTTACCGCAAGCGGAAAAAATTTGTATCCTAGATTTTCTAGCGACGGACAAAGCGTAGTGTTTATAAAAGAGCTCGGGGGGCAGAGTTCTTTAGGCATAATTCGCGTGAACGAGAACAAAAGTTTTCAATTTCCATTAAAAATCGGTAAAATTCAGTCGATTGATTGGTAATATTTAGTAAATTTTATGATATAATAGCGATTAAATCTTATAAAAAGGATGAAAATGAAAAAAGTAGTTTTAGCTTCTGCTGCTGTGGCAGCTTTATTGTTGAGCGGTTGTAGCTCTAAAACCCCTGAAGTTGATATGAGCGCCGATGCTAATCAAAATACGAGCGGTATGAACTCAAGCGATAATATGATGAGCGATAGCGAGAGATTACAACAGTTAATCTCAAGCATCGAAGGTCAAGTTCAAACTGTATATTTCGACTTTGATAAATTTAATATCAAAGGCGATATGCAGCCTGTTATCAATACAAATGCAGGCTTGTTTAATCAAGCGGACGCTCAAAGCCTTTCTGTAAAAGTAGAAGGTAACTGCGACGAATGGGGTACCGATGAGTACAACTATGCGCTTGGTCTAAAAAGAGCGAAAGCTGCCAAAGACGCTCTAGTAAAACAAGGCGTTAATGCAGATAGAATAATGGTTGTAAGTTACGGCGAAAGCAATCCCGTTTGCACAGACAAATCAAAAGCTTGCGACGCTCAAAACAGACGCGCTGAATTTAAAGTTCTTCCATAATTTAGATTTATGACAAATTTAAAAACTATCGTGGCTCTTTTTACGGGAGTCACGCTTTCTTATTCTGCTTCTAATGAAATTTCGGTATTTGATGCTGGAAATTTAGATAGTTCTAGTCCATATGGTTTGACTGATAATGAAAAAACGTTTCTAAAAAACAAACAAAACGTAGAAAATCTAAGTAGAAATATGGGCGATGTTGAGTCAAATTTAAATGCTATGCAAGAGCGCCTGGAAGGTTTGCAAAGTGTGTTAGATGGGCTAAATTCAAGAATATCTAGGATAGAAAAAAGACTAAACGATCTTGAAGGAAACGACGGAAATTCTACTGCAAAAAGCGATTTTGAGGAGCTTAAAAAATACGTAGAAGAAAGCCGAAAAATACAAGAAGCCAATAATGCTAAAATCACCAAAGCCCTTAAAGATATGGGTGCATTGATAGATAAGAGCAACGCCGCGCCTACTACCACAAAAAAAAACGATGAAGACAAGCCGGTAGATAACAGTAGCCCAGATGCTGAGCCGCAAACTCCAAAGACTGATTTTACTAAACAGAAAAATCAAGATGTGGCAAGCGAAGCCAAAAAGCTATTTGACGCAGGTAAACACGACGACGCAAAGGCTAGATACGAGTATCTTTTAAGCAAAGATCATAAGCCTGCTATGGCAAATTTTTATCTTGGCGAGATAGCGTATCAGCAAAAAGCCTATAACAACGCTATAAAATACTACCAGCAGAGCATTCAGCTATATGACAAAGCCGACTATACCCCAAAGCTTCTTTATCATACGGCTATCAGCTTTGATAAGATAAAAGACACGGCAAGCGCAAATAAATTTTACAAAGCGCTAAAACTAGGCTATCCCGACAGCAAAGAAGCCAAAGCCGCACCTACTCGAAACTAAAACTTTTTTAATAAATTTAACGATATAATCACGTTATTTTCATAAATAGGAGAAAAACGTGAAAGAACAAGTTATAGCTATGTTTTATGAGCTAAAAGATGCAAAAACAGGCGAAATTTTAGAGTCCAATATGCAAGTAGGGCAAGAGATTTCTTTTTTAACGGGTCGCGGTCATATCATTGAGAAGTTAGAGGAAGAGGTTCTAAAACTAAACAAAGGCGAAACGAAGGTTATTGTTATCCCGGCTGCACAAGCTTGCGGCGAGTACGACTCTAGCGCCGTTCAAATGCTACCTAAAGAGCAATTTGCGGGCATAGAGCTAAAAGAGGGTATGGAGCTTTTTGGTCAAGGCGAGCACGGCGAGAGCGTACGCGTAATAGTAAAATCTATCGGCGAGGACGACGTGACGGTTGATTTTAACCACCCTTACGCGGGCAAAGATTTGGAGTTTAAGGTTCAAATTTTTGACAGACGCGATGCTACCGAAGACGAGATAGCTACGGGCATGGTGGCCGGCACTCACGCATGCGGATGCGGAGGACACGATCACGACCATCATCACGGCGAGGGCGGTTGCTGCGGACACGGACACCATGACCACGGTCACCACCACGGCGACGGCGGATGCGGCTGCCACTAAGAGAAGAGCCTAGATGAGAGCAGCGTTTATATTTCCCGGTCAAGGTTCGCAAAGCGTCGGTATGGGTAAGGAAATTTACGAAAATTTCCGCCCAGCCGCCAAGCTTTTACAAAATGCAAGCGATAGCCTAAAAATCGACTTTTCAAATCTACTTTTCAACGAAAACGACCTCATAAATAGGAGCGAATTTACCCAGCCGGCCATCGTTTTAAACTCGCTTATGTGCTATCTCGCGCTAAGGCAAAGCGTAAATTTTAAGCCTAAATTTGCGCTTGGGCACTCTTTGGGCGAGTTTAGCGCGCTTGCGGTTAGCGGCGCGTTTGATTTTGTTGATGCGCTTAGGATCGTAAATTTGCGCGGTAAATTTATGCAAGAGGACTGCGCGGGCAAAGACGTAGCGATGAGCGTTATTTTGGGTCTTAGCGACGAGACGGTCGAGCAAATTTGCAAAAATGCGCAAGCGGACGGTCGTCAAATTTACGCCGCGAATTACAACTGCGACGGTCAGATCGTGATCGCGGGACTAAAAGAGGACATCGCTAAATTTGAGTCAGCGTTTAAAGAAGCGGGCGCTAAGCGCGTATTGCCTCTAAACATGTCCGTCATCAGTCACTGCCCGCTTTTAAAGAGCGCTAGCGAGAAGCTAACGGCGCAGCTAGAGCCAGCGTTGGCCGCTAAATTTGACCCGGTTGTTTCAAACGCGTCGGCGAAAGCTTACGGCACGAAAGACGAAGCGCTAAATTTGTTAAAAGCCCAGCTCGTTAGCCCCGTTTTATACAAACAAAGCATCAAAAGTATCGAAAACGAGGTCGATATTTTCGTGGAGTTCGGCGGTAGCGTGCTAAAAGGCATCAACAAAAAAATCACCGAGAAGCCGACTTTTAGCGTCACCGATCTTAGCAGCCTTGAAGAGCTTTTAAAGGAGCTTAAATGATAGCGATCTTAGGCGCGATGCGCGAGGAGGTCGCTCCTCTGCTCGAGCGCATCGAGGATTACAAAGAGGTTAAGCACGCAAATAACGTATTTTACCTCGCAAATTTTGGCGGCAAGGAGCTTGTGATCGCCTACTCTAAGATCGGCAAGGTAAACGCCGCTCTAACCGCAAGCGCGATGATCGAGAAATTTGGCGCCGACAAGCTACTTTTTACAGGCGTCGCAGGCGCGCTAAATCCAAATTTGAAAATCGGCGATATGCTTTACGCTACTAGCCTCGTGCAGCACGACGTCGATATCACGGCGTTTGGACACCCGCACGGCTACGTGCCCGAGACTAGCATCTTTATCAAAAGCGACGATGCACTAAATGCGTTAGCCTCTAGCATCGCTGCTGAAAAAGGCATCGAGCTAAAAGGCGGCATCATAGCTACGGGCGATCAGTTTATCTGCGACAATGCTAAAAAAGAGTGGCTAAAAGCGACCTTCAAAGCCGATGCGGCCGAGATGGAGGGCGCTAGCGTGGCGCTAGTTTGCGAGAGCCTGGGCGTGCCGTTTTTCGTGCTTCGCGCCATCAGCGACGAGGCGGGCGGCAGTGCGGAGTTTGACTTTGATAAATTTTTACAAGACTCGGCAAACGTGAGTGCGCAGTTCATGCTCGCGATGATCGAGCGGCTATGATAGAGCTTAGCAAGCGGCTGCTGCGCCAGGTTGGGCAGACCAACGCCAGATACCGCATGGTACGCGGCGGGGATAAAATTTTACTCGGTCTTAGCGGCGGCAAGGACAGCCTCGCGCTCGCGCACGTGCTAAAACACATGCAAAACGTCACGCCCGAAAAATTTGAGTTTAAGGCCGTGACGCTAAGCTACGGCATGGGCGAGGACTACGCATACCTCACTCGCCACTGCGCCGAGCACGGCATCGAGCACGACGTGATCGATAGCTCGATTTTTGAGATATCTAAGGAAAAGATCCGCAAAAACTCCAGCTTTTGTAGTTTTTTCTCGCGTATGAGGCGCGGCTATCTCTACACCTACGCGCTCGAGCACGGCTTTAACAAGCTCGCCATCGCCCACCACCTAGACGACGCGGTCGAGAGCTTTTTTATGAATTTTACTTATAACGGCGCGCTACGAACGCTTGCCCCCAAATACGTCGCGGCAAACGGTATCGAGGTTATCAGGCCGTTTATATTCGTGCGCGAAAGGCAGCTACGCGAAAACGCCGTGCGAAACGGGCTTACGGTTATCGGCGACGAGGCGTGTCCAGCGATGCGATTTGATATCAAGATGCCTCACGCTAGAGCCGAAACCAAGGAGCTTTTGGCAAATTTAGAAAAGCAAAATCCAAAGCTTTTCGTCTCGCTAAAGGCCGCTTTTGAAAACATCCACAGCGATACGTTTTTCGCCGCTCAGGCGCAAAATTTAGAAGGATGCGACGATTGATACTCGTAAATTTATCCGCTTTGGATGGCTGTTGATTTTAGTTAGAGCAGACTTGGCGTAACGCTAATTTTATGCCGGATTTTGGCTATTTTAGCGATTTCGTCAAATTTTAAGCGAAATAAATTCGGCAACTTTGCCCCTTTGTCTCGTGTGTTTAGAGATTTAAAACTGCAAAATTTAGCTACTTGCCCATTTGTGCCGCATTTGGTTTGAGTTACCGGGTTAAGCGACGATGCGACCGTTTTTGATAGATCTAGCTAAATTTTAGCAAATCTCGCAAAAACCAATCAAGTTACAAAATTATCAGCCTTGCGCCGATAAAATTTGTAGGAGTGTTCAAAAGTAAAATTTGCTCGTATGCCTAATGCGCTAAAGGTGCTCCGACAAAAGCCGGTTTACTAAGCTATTTTAGCGTTAAATTATAGACTAACGACCTTGTATATACATTCGTCACAGCATCGCTGTAAAATCGCGTAGTATCCAAAAAGACCGTTATAGTTATGACCAATAGCAAATGAGAAATTTGCTACTGCATAAAAAATTCAAAAACGGCGTACCAAAATTAGGTTTTTTGCGGTAACTCTGCCTAAATCTAACTAAATCATATTTTCTATTCTTACCGATAAATTTGGTTTTTATGTTTTTTTGATATAATCGCACGTATTCTTAAAAGGTTTTTAAACCGTAACGCACGCTAAATTTAGGTATCAAATATCGATATGTCTAGCGCCGATTTGCTGGTTTATAAAGCATTCCAAGCTTAAATTTCAACTCGCCTTTAAGAGATCAAACCATAACTAAGAACATTAAAAGGAGTCCACATGGCAGTAACTCAAGCGCAAGTAGCTCAGCTCTAC
>CAURYE010000032.1:0-20789 GCA_963529235.1 uncultured Campylobacter sp. | reverse complement strand
AGAAAAGAAGCTATCGCGCTAATCCACGCAAACAACCGCTGTTACGGCGCGATCGTTCGCGATCTAGTTAACGGCGAGATCACGGCTTACGTCGCAAAAGGCACGCTAATAGCCACCGGCGGCTACGGAAGGGTTTATAAGCACACTACAAACGCCGTAGTTTGCGAAGGTATCGGCGCGGCCATCGCTCTTGAGACCGGCGTAGCTCAGCTTGGAAATATGGAAGCGGTGCAGTTTCACCCGACTCCGATCGTTCCAAGCGGTATCTTGCTAACGGAAGGTTGCCGCGGCGACGGCGGAATTTTACGCGACGTGGACGGATATCGCTTTATGCCCGACTACGAGCCTGAGAAAAAAGAACTAGCTAGCCGCGACGTCGTAAGCCGTCGCATCATGGAGCATATCCGCGCAGGCAAGGGCGTAAAAAGCCCTTACGGCGAGCATGTTTGGCTAGATATCTCTATCCTAGGACGCGAGCATATCGAGAAAAACTTACGCGACGTTCAAGAAATTTGCGAAATCTTTAACGGTATCGATCCTGCCGACACCGAAGTATACACCGACGAAAACGGTCGCCAGCGCGGTAAAGGCTGGGCGCCGATCCTTCCTATGCAGCACTACTCTATGGGCGGCATAAAAACTAAGCCTACAGGCGAGAGCCCGACGCTAGCGGGCTTATTTAGCGCCGGCGAGGCTGCGTGCTGGGATATGCACGGATTTAACCGTCTAGGCGGCAACTCTGTTTCTGAAACGGTCGTAGCCGGTATGATCGTTGGGGACTATTTTGCCGACTACTGCAGCAGCCACGAGATAGATATAAATACCGCAGATATCGAAAAATTCGTTAAAAAAGAGGAAGACTATCTAAAGAGCCTTGTCGAAAAAGAGGGCAAATTTAACGTATTTGAGATCAAAAACAAGATGAAAGATATCATGTGGGAGCACGTGGCGATCTTTAGAACGGGCGAAGGTCTAGCCGTAGCTGTAAAAGAGCTAGAAGAGCTTTATAAACAATCTTTAGACGTCAAAGTCACAAATAAGGCGCTATTTGGCAACCCTGAGCTCGAGGAGGCCTACCGCGTACCGAAGATGCTAAAACTAGCCCTTTGTATCGCAAAAGGCGCGCTTGATCGCACCGAGAGCCGCGGAGCGCACTGCCGCGAGGACTATCCGAAACGCGACGACCTAAACTGGCTAAACAGAACTCTAACTAGCTGGAAAGAGGGCGATACGCTACCGACTATCGTGTATGAGCCGCTTGATATTATGAAAATGGAAATTCCGCCGGCATTCCGCGGATACGGAGCTAAGGGTAACATTATCGAGCACCCGGACAGCGCCGTACGCCAAGCGCAGGTCGATGAGATCCGCGCCAAAATGGAAGCCGAAGGCAAAGGCAGATACGAGATCCAAGAAGCGCTAATGCACTATGATCTTCAGCCTAAATATAAAGCACCAAACGAAAGAGCAGGAATAGGATATGAGTAGAAAAATAACCATAAAAGCATTTAAATATAATCCGTTAAGCAAAATTTCAAAGCCGCATTTCGCGACCTACGAGCTAGAGGAAACCGACGGCATGACGCTTTTTATAGCGTTAAATCAAATTCGCGAGAAATTTGACCCGGATCTTAGCTTTGACTTCGTTTGCCGCGCCGGTATCTGCGGTAGTTGCGGTATGCTAGTTAACGGTACGCCAAAGCTTGCTTGCCGTACGCTAACCAAAGACTATCCAAACGGCGTGATCGAGCTTATGCCTCTGCCGGTATTTAAGCTACTAAAAGACCTAAGCGTAGACACCGGCAACTGGATGAATGCGATGAGTAAGCGCGTGGAGAGCTGGATACACACCGACCACGAGACCGATATCTCTAAGCTTGAGGAAAAAGTCGAGCCTGAAGTAGCGCAGGAAGTATTTGAGCTTGACCGTTGCATCGAGTGCGGTATCTGCGTAGCTGCGTGCGGTACGGCTATCATGAGGCCTGATTTCATCGGTGCGGTCGGACTTAACCGCGTAGCTAGATTTAAAATCGACGCGCTTGATAAACGAACCGACGAGGACTTTTACGAGCTTATCGGCGACGATGACGGGGTGTTTGGCTGTATGACGCTGCTAGGCTGCGAGGATAACTGCCCTAAACACCTCCCGCTACAAAGCAGGATCGCTTACATGCGCAGAAAGATGGCTGCGGTAAAGTAGCCAAGGGGTCGTAAGACCCCTAAATTTCTTTTTTAGCTTTTAGATTTAATATTCAAGGTTTATCCGCTTTTTAAATTTACGACTTTTGCCGAGATTTATGCCGCGACGCCATCTTTTTTCATTAAACGGCGTTAAATTTTAAATAAACCCCATTTGTTTAAATTTCGGCAAAATTAATTTTTAAAAACGGCTTTTGAGTTAATTTTATCAGTTTAGCGATAGTGCTCGTGCGGCAAAAAGGCGTTTTGATAAAATTTAAGCCGCCGTAACGAACCCGCAAAATATCATGCGGGCTGCGACTTGGGTATCAAATTTATAAAATCGCCGCAAAAGTTTTGCCTATTCGTAGGCTGCTTTGTTTGGATTGAGGTATTTAAGGCAGGCTTGCTAAGATTTAAATTTGCGCTCCGTCGTATCTATGCGCTACCGTTTCTAATAGCGCTAAATCTGTTGTCGGCGCGCTTGCTTGCCAAAAAATCGCTGACGCAAGCGCTAACGTCCAAAAACCAAAACCGCGCCGCTATCACAAGCCTTTGCTTGCGTTTAAACAAAGCCGCATGCTTGCGCTATGCAAACTTAAGCGGCCAAAGCTGCGTTTATGGACGAAACCGACTCTGCTACGCGATTAGCCGCTACATTATCGCTAGCTATGAATGCTTTGCCGTTTATTAGCGTGCCGTAAACAAATCGGAGCAAAACGCGGCTATCTATGCTTGCTCGCAAGGTGCCGTCTATTAGATTATTTTAGATCGCGGCACCTATTTGGCACGTAAAAACCAAAACGCCGCTAGAATAATGAAACCATAAATGAACGGCTAGCAAATGTTGCGTCTTGGCGCGGTTTTAGTAAGCGGGCGTATAAAATTTATTCGTTTGCCGACTTGGCGATAGGCGGCTAAATTACGGCGCCTAGCCTTTGCAAAAACCGCCCGAGCAAGCACGTAAGCGGCTAAAATTTAAGCATTTTTACCGTAAAATCCATGCCTGATTTTGACTTAAAGGAAATAAAATGATTTTTAAATTTATCTGTGCGCTGGCGCTCATTTCTAGCGTGAGTTTTGCCACGCCTTATAAACCTTACGACCACGCGGCGATGCTAAAAAAGGACGCTAGCGGCAAGCAAAGCATCGACATCGGCGGCATTTTTAGCGCGGTGGACGAGCTGTGGGCTCATGCGCGTCAGTATCCGCTAGCTTTTGATTCGCAAAGCGACCGGGAGCGCGCATCTAGCGATTTACAGACGCTAGACAAGGCCTTTGCGTTTTTAAAAGAGCAGGGCTTAGTGGCAAATTTAGATGAGGACGCTAGGGCTTATTTTGAGCTTTCGCAGGCTAGGATTTTTACGATGGAGCACAACTTTGACGTCGCTGGCGCGGCGCAAAAGGCGGATGCGGCGTATAAAAATTTATTGGCAAATCGTCCAAACGACGGCGAGATACATGCCGAATTCGGCGATTTTTTAGCAAATAGCGGGCGGCTAAGTGAGGCTAAAAGCGAGTTTGAAACCGCTTTAAAACTAGGACAAAAGCGCGCAAATATGGGGCTTGCGATGATTTGTCTGATGCAAAAAGACGAGATTTGCGCTAAGTCCTATCTGCAAAAATACTTAGATTTTTATCCAAACGACAAATTTGCGCGAGAAATTTTAGGCGCGATAAATGAAGGAAGCCTAAAAATCGAGGAGCGGCGCTAAGGTTTGTTTGCATTGCGGCTAGCGATAAATTCGGCGATTGCGAGTTCTAGCCAAGGCTTAAATTTCGGCTAAATTTTAACGCATAAAAAGAAATTTACGCATTTTTTGCTACCGCTTCTCGCGCAAAGCGGTTTTGCGTGAGGCATGCATAAGCGCCGCCGGTAGTGTGAGCCTAGTAAGAATTTAACAAAGCGCGCGCCGTTTTAGCTAGCGCAAGTTTAACGCCTAAAAACGTAGCCAAATTTACTCGTCAAGCTCCCGCATCTTTAAGGGCAAATTTAACAACTAGACGTAAAATTTAGCTAATTTGCCGCAGTTACGCAAAGGCAAATTTAAAGGAAAAACATGCCGCGACCGACAAATAAAATAGACCTGCTAAACGCTTCGGAGACAAATTTTAAAAAACTTTTATCGCTGATTAATAGCCTGAGCGAGGCGCAGCAAGAGGCTAAATTTGACTTCGAAGATAGAGATAAATGCGTCCGTGACGTGCTTGCGCACCTTTACGAATGGCACTTACTTTTGATAAATTTCATCCAAAAAAACTTAAGCGGCGAGCGGACTGCGTTTTTACCGCAGCCTTATAACTGGAAAACCTACCCGCAGATGAACGCGCAAATTTGGCGCAAGCATCAAGATACGCCGCTTTGCGAGGCTAAAGCGCTGCTAGCGCAAACCCACGAAAAAGTAATGGCGCTTACGGCAAATTTTAGCGACGAGGAGCTTTTTACTCGCGGGCATTTTGATTTCACCGGCAAGCTAAATCTAGCCTCCTACGTCGCCGGCAGCGCCTCATCGCACTACGACTGGGCAATAAAAAAGATAAAAAAACATAAGAAAAGTTTTGAAAATTAGTTTGCGGCTTTTGTTAAATTTAGACCGAATTTCGCGCGCTTGCAAACGGATTAAATTTATGCGGGCGCGGGCGGATTTTGATTGCTGCATTTGCGGCGCAAATTTGATTTTGTATCAATTTTAAGCGATTTTAAATTCAGCATAGCTAAATGGGGCGAATTTGTATATTAAGTTTACCGCATATTTTGCGTAAATTTAATCCATAAGCGTCGCAAGCGGATTAAACCGGGCGCATAAATTTAAACCGTAGGCGAGCTTTAAAGCAAATTTAGCCATAGCCGCAAGAGCGCAGTAGATTTGCCCGAAACTCGCAGCCTAAGCGCGGAAAAACAAAACGTAAATTCGCCGCTCGCGTTAAATTTGCGTGGATCTTTTAAGGCTAAATCCGCGCCGAAAAACGCAAAAATTAAACCCGTAAATACGGCGTAATGGTTAAATTTGACTCGGTTTGCTCTCGCGTTTGTTTAATTTAATGCGGCAAAACGCACGGACAAGAAGCAGTTTGCGGTGCGTAGCTTGCGAAACGCTTTAAAACCGTATCAAAAAACGGCTCTATAGATTTTCGGTTTTTCGTAAATTTAAACGCCGAATAAATCCGCGCTCTAAATAAAACTCGCGGCAACTAAAAACAGCTCGAGATAAATTTATAAAATTAAACGAGCAAATTTAAAATATATCCAAAAATACTCCCAAAAAAATACTAAACGGAAGCAAAAACTTCGCGTCGTGCCCTATTTGAGTTTATTTTCAGCGGACAAACCGCGGACGCGCATATTTTAGCGCCGCAAAAAAGTATTTCAAGTTCTAAAAATCAAATTTCGCGTACTTTAAATTTAGGGCTTACGTCAAATTTATGCGGGTTTGCGAGGCTAAATTTACGTCCAAACGCAAAAATCAGATAAAAGGGTAGCGGACGCGTCAAATTTGCGTCCGCGTGGCTAAAAGCTAGTTTAGAAGGTTAAATTTATATCCGAGTTGTAGCCAAAGCTCGTTGTTATCGGTTTTTTTGACTGCGCCTCTAGTATCAAAGTTCTTTCTCTCAAGAGCCGTGTAGGTGACGCTTGCGCTTAGCCCCTTGACCCACGGCATATCGTAGCTAGCCTGCGCCGCCCAGCCTTGGATGTTCATGTGCGTGTTAGCCGCGGTCGGACCGGCGTTGCGGTGAGGGGCGTCTTGTCTGCCTTTTACCAGATGTAGTTTTGCTTTTAAGCCCTCGGCACCCGCGTCTTTAAAGTCGTATTCAAACAAAAGCTTATGCGTATTCATACCAGCATAGCCCGTAAACACGAAAGGTCCGCGTATAGGAAGCAGAGTGTATGAGCCCGGACCGTTACCTAGACCAAACGCCAAAGCGTCGTTGTCGCCGACGGTCGTATAGGCGTAAGAGGCGCTAAAGCCAACGAAATCATAAATCCCCGCCCTTAGGCCGATCATATTTCCGTCGTAGTTTAGATCCTCTAAGCCTCTTGTAGTGCGAGAGCCCTTATACATCGCGTCAAAACCGAGCTTAAAGTCGCCGACGGGTACTTTATAGTTAGCCTCGGCTAGGTAGAAGTTGATGTCGCCTTGCAGCGCGCCGCGCCTAAGGTCGGTCACTCTAGCGTACGCGCCGGTTAGTTTTAGATTCGGGATGCTTTGATTTACGACAGCGCCGGTAAAGATATTGTCAAACTCGTGCGCCACTGGCCCCATGCCGCCCACTACGACTCTATCTTTAAAATGCGGAGCGCGCCCCTCTTTGCCGCCTGCTACGACGGCGCTTCTGCCTTGAAATTTATAATACCAGCCGCCGATCAAGGTAGTGTTTGGTATGTCTTTATTTACGATCGTTAGACCCTCAAACGCCTCTTTAAACGCGCGCGTCGGATTGCCCGCTACTAGCGGAGTGTTTACATATTGACGGCCGAATTTTATATCGGTCTGCCCTATGCCGTAGCCTAGATACGCTTCGGACATTACCGCGCCTTGCGTTCTCCACTCTTTGTCGTATAGAGTGCCGCTTTTTCTCATGCTGTTAAACGGTAAAAAATTACCCTGTCCAGCGACACCCAGCCTAAAGCCGTAAAACGGATCGGTCACGTAGCCAAGCTCAAGCTGTATGGATGTCAGCTGCTCGTCGTGTATCGGCGCGCGCTCGTCTTTTTGATCCGCGTAGGTAGCTTGGATTTTACCCGCTAGTTTTCCTTTGGTAAACGCTTCCCCAAACGTATCGGCTGCGTTTACGGCGCCCAAAAAGCCAAGCGCCAAAACGGCGGCTAAACTTAGTTTTGCTAGTTTCATAAAAACTCCTTGGTTAAATTTAGCAAATTAATGTTCCGCAATTTTAATGCGGAACATTAATTTTTTTGTTTAAGGATTATAGCACAGAAAATAATAAAATTCGCGTTAGATTTGTGATATTTGCTAAAAATATCGCCGATTTTAGGCAAATTTACACGACGGCGCGCTCTTTAAGCAATGTATAAAGCTTGATCGTCGAGATGAAAAACGTCACGATCGCAGGCCCCAAAATAAGCCCCCAAAAGCCAAAGGTCGTTATGCCCGCAATCATCGAAAAAAACAGCAACAGTTCGTTTATTTTAGTAGGGATTTTTACGAGTCTATCGTTGATAAATTTAATCACGATCGGCTTTAAAAACGTATCTGCGACGATGGAAATCACGACGATGGTATAGACGGCGATGACGATCGCGGCTGCGGTGTTGCCGTTAGCAAACTCGTAAAGGCTAATAGGCCCCCAAGCAAGCAAGCCGCCTACTACCGGCACTAGCGAAGTAAAGGCAAAGAGTATGCCCATCAAAAAGCCGTTGTAGCCGTAGGAAATCGTAATGATAGCAAAGAGACAACCCTGCAAAATCGCGTTTATCACGATAGAATAAAGCACGACGCTCATGACGTTGGCCACTTCGCTGAGGATAAACTCGCTCTCGCTCTCCTTCATCGGAAGCGCGTTTTTTAGGTAGCCTACGAGCTCGCTGCCGTAAAGTAGGGCGAAAAAGAAAAATACGAGGATGAAAATCACGTCTACGAGAAAATTTACGCTTGATTTTCCGATGCCGGCTAAATTTGCGATGAGATTTGCCGAGATGGCCTTGACGTCGATGTCGGCGATCATCTCTTTGATTTTAGGCTCTAGAAATTTGATCGGTTCTGGTAGCTGAAATTTGCCGCTTTGAAAATAATCTAGCGTGTTTGTTACGTAGCCCGTGTTAAAGCTTGCCGCGTGTTTAGCCAGCTCGATCACGGCGTATAAAAGCGGCGCGATAAATAGCGAAAACAGCGCTAGCGTCGTAAGTGCGGCCGAGAGCGTCCTTTTGCCCTTGGTTAGCTGTAAAAATTTGACGTTTACGTTTGAGGTGGCGACGGCAAGCAAGGCTGCGATAAAGATATTTAGCAAAAACGGCTTAAAAAGATAGCCCACCAATCCTAGCGCGCACAGCATCAAAAGCCCGAAAAATATGCGGTTGTTTTTCATTTTTATCCTTTGGGGGCTTATTATATCAGATTTTGCGGGGTTTTGCAGGACGGGCGGGTAGCGGACGAGGCGGCTTTAGTGCGACTGGGTAAATCAAGCGTAAATTTAGATGCGCGCGGGGCGAGCAGCGGCCATCTAAGCGCATACGGCAAATTTAACGCTATTTTTGGGCGAATACGGCAAGCTTAAGGGAAAAATTCGGAGGCAAATTTGGGTTCAGGATTAAGTGATTTTTAAGGGGAGGGGGAATAGAATGCCTTTGCATTTCATTTAAAGGAGATTTATGAGCGGTTTTTATCCGTTTGACATTAAACCCGAAACGTTTTACGAAAAGGGTGACTTTGAGGTCGTTTACGGTTTTAGCGGTAGTATGGGCGGCTGGCGCGTAGGTATGAGGTGGAAAAGCTCTATAGGGGGCAAAAGCGGCTATCCCGTTACTAGAGGCGGCGAGCCTTGCTATTTTTTGATTTCCGAGGAGCTTGCTGCAGGGCTTTTAGAAACTTTACCTAGCCTTGGCGAGTCCAAAGACGGGCAAAGAAAAGAAGCTATCAAAAAACTAAAAGGAGAAAATAAATGAAAAAGTTAAGTTTGGCGTTGGCCGCGGCGGTACTCAACTAGGCTGTGGTAGCGAAGGAGCTAAGGCGGCGGATGAGGCGCCGCTTGAGGTACAAGCTAGAAGAGGAGCGGTTATCATAACCTCGCTAGAAGACGGACTTAGGATATACGGCCTGATTGTAAACAGGGGAAACTGTCCTGCATTTTGGGATAAAACATCTAAAGATAATAAATATTATTTTAGTTTTATTGCTAGGAAGGATAAATACAGCGTGGATGTAAAAGACGCTAAAAAACACGAAACGATTGAAACTCTACCTATGTCGGATTTTTATGATAAATACGGCAAGGATAATGCGCTTGAGCTTAACTTTGGAGAAGTAAGAGAAATCAGTTGGCCATGGTCATCCTGCGATCCTATAGAAGTAGAGATCGAAACAAATAAAGACGCTTGGACTTTTAGTTTTAGATAAAATTTTAAATTTCGGCGCTTTTATTTGCTCTCGCGCCGAAATTTACCGCTGCCATCGCACGATTCCAAGCCGTAAATAAAATCAAATTCGCCGTGCGGTTTTTACGTGAAATTTTAACGAGACGACCGCTTGCATTTTTAAAATAACAAACAAAAGCCAAACTTCGCAATTCACTCAAATTTACGCTTCCTTGCCTTAAATTTAAACTTAGGCATCGCAGGCTTTCGCATTTGACGGCTCGCCTCCGCTAAAATCCGCAAGCGTTTAAATTTTATAAACTCGCCCGCATTTAAATTTAGCGAGAAAATCGGCTGCGAGACGGGTTTTGTTGATTCACCGCCCTTAAGACCGCCTCCGACGAAACTACGCGGTAAATCAAGCCCTATTTTTAGCGGATGTTCTAAATTTGAGCGCGAGATTTGTTTTTTGTCGCGGTTAAATTTCGCCGGGCGGTTTATATAAAATTTACGCGGGTTAAATTGAGGGCATGAGATTTGACCTTGCCGCGGATGTCGTTAAATTTACGCTTAAATTTGGCAAACTTAAGCGCCAAAGCGAGAAAAATCGGCTAAATTTTCGTGAAATGATTTAGCGGTTTTTTCTGGGACGGCGGTCAAATTTACCAGTATCTTTAAAACTTGACTAAGCCAGCGACTCGTAAATTTGACCCGCGCGCAAACGACGACGATTTTACGTTCGTCAAATTTAAACCCGAGATAAATTTCCCGAGCAAAAAGCGACTAAAATTTAATGATTAAATTTTACGAGCGAGCCGAATTTGCCTTACTCCTCAAAGAGTCCCTTTTGGGTATCCCCGTCAAATTTGAGCTTAAACGCCTCGTAGGCTTTTGCGCTAGCTAGCCTGCCTTTTGCCGTGCGCTCGATGTAGCCGTTAGCGAGCAGATAGGGCTCGATCACGTCCTCGACCGTGCCCTCGTCTTCGCTTAGAGCCGCAGCGATCGTGCTTAGCCCCATCGGGCGGCGTTTAGCGGCGAGCAGGATTTCTAGGTACTTGATATCCATCTCGTCAAAGCCGATGTCATTTACGCCAAGCGCGTCCAGAGCCTCTTTGGCGCGAGGTTGCGAGATGATCGCTTCGTCGTTTACCTCGGCGAAGTCTCGTATGCGCTTTAGCAGCCGCAGCGCGATCCTAGGAGTGGCGCGCGAGCGAGCGGCGACCTCGAGAGCGGCGGCTTTTTCGCACTCTTTGCCAAGCTTTACAGAGGCGATCTGTACGATACGAGCTAGCTCCTCTCTGGTGTAAAACTGCAGCCTAAAATCCATCCCGAAGCGATCCCGTAGGGGTGCTGAAATCATACCCGCGCGCGTCGTAGCGCCGATTAGCGTAAATTTAGGCAGGTCGATCTTGATAGTCTGCGCCGCAGGTCCCGAGCCGATGATGATATCTAGGCGAAAGTCCTCCATCGCCGGATACAGCACCTCTTCGATAGCAGGACTTAGGCGGTGGATCTCGTCGATAAACAGCACGTCGCCCTCCTGTAAATTCGTCAGCACCGCAGCTAGATCGCCGCTTTTTTCTATCATGGGCGCGGCCGTCATCTTGATGCTCACGCCCATTTCGTTTGCGATAATGTGCGCCAGCGTCGTCTTGCCAAGGCCCGGCGGCCCGTAGAAAAGCACGTGATCCAGGCACTCGCCGCGCTTTTTGGCGGCTTTTATAAATACGCCTAAATTTTGCTTGATTTTTTCCTGCCCGATGTAGTCCTCAAAGCGCGTAGGGCGCAGCGACACCTCAAAATCGTTTTCAAAGCTTATTTTTTCTATTTCGACTATTCTATCCATTTTTTCGGCTCTATTTTTCGTAAATTTGCCGCATTTTACAAAATTTTGGGTAAGTTTTGGCTTTGAGCTCGCTTGAAACCAGGCTTCGCATTTGGCGCCAAATTTGATGCCGTAAATGATTTTAAAATCGTATAAAGTAAAATTTGCTTGCAAATAAAAGATAAAATTTATCCGTTAAGCAAAGCGGATAAATCTCAAAAATCAGCTTAGATTTGACGAAAAATATAGATCATGGCCGACCAAATCGGTCAGAGCTTAAAACTCCGCTATTTTTGCTTTTAGCAGCTCGCAGTCGTCTATATTGCCGAATTTACAACCCTCCGCGATGGACTCGAATTTTTCGTAAATTTCGATATTTTTTTCGTAGTTTTCAAATCCCAAAGCCCTGCAGCCGTCGTCATTGCCGAGCTTACAAGCGCGCGAATAGCCGTCATACGCGTCATAAACCGCAAACTCAACGCCCTGCGCGTGTTCGTAAACGTAGCCAAGAGCGTAGCAGCCAAGCGCGTTTTTCATGTAGCACGAGATGTCAAATGCCTTGTAAGCACTGGCAAAATCACGCTTCACGCCAAGACCCTCATGCATCATCCTGCCGTAGTTGTAGCATCCCGCGCCGTCAAATTTGATGCAAGCCTTGCCGTATAAATTTATGGATTTTTTGAGATCGTTTCGCGATTCGTAGATGAGGCCCAGATTGTTGCAAGCCGCTTCAGAGCCCAGCTCGCAGCCTTTTTCGTAGAGGCGAAATATTTTATTTTCATCTTTTGGACCGAAAATTTCCTTGGCGTTTAAAAGCGCTAGATCAAAGCAGCCCGTACCGTTTCCAAGCTCGCACGATTTTTCAAAGAAAAGCTCGGCTTTTTTGCTGCTTTTATCAGTTCCCAGCCCGCTAAAATACATACTGCCAAGCACCGCGCAGCTAATCGCGTCGCCATCCTCGCAAAGCGGCGATAAAATCTTGAAAGCAGCGTCATAATCGGCATTTTCGATCGCTTGCCTTGCTGCCTCCTCGCGCTTAGAAAATTGCCTTTGGCTTTGAGTTTGCTCGCTTTGTTCGCCAAGGCTATCGATGCCTAGCCCAAAATGCGGATTTGAGGCCGCTAGCGCGCTAAAAAACGTCGCTAAAATCAATAAAATTTTCAAATCTTACTCCTTATTTTTATGTCTAGCCTTGTTTTGATAGCCAAATTTGTCCGCCAAATTTGGCAAACGATATCGCAAATTTTGGCTTTAAATTTAAGCCGAATTTTACTTGTCGATTTAAAATCTAAACTGCCCGCTTACTAAGCGTTCAAATTTATCCCTCCGGCTAGATTTGGCAAAAACAGGCTAAATTTTATACTCAAACTCCTCGCAGGGAAAGGTCTTTTCTCTAACTTCGCGGGCGTAGGCTTCTACCGCCGTTCGTACCAAATTTGCGCCGTCAAGGTATCGTTTTACGAATTTTGGCTTAAACTCGTCAAAAAACCCGAGCATATCGCTCCACACAAGCACCTGTCCGTCTACGTCGGCACCAGCGCCGATGCCGATGATAGGCATTTTTACGCTTTTTGCGACCTTTGCGGCGACGCTGCTAACTGTGCCCTCTAGTACCGCAGAGAATGCCCCTGCATGCTCTAGAGCCTGCGCTTCTTCGATAAGGCGCGCCTCGTCGGCCTCGCTGCGCCCTTTTATCTTGTAGCCGCCCTCATTTCGCACAAACTGAGGCATGAGCCCGATGTGAGCCATCACGTTTATACCCTCGCCTACGAGCCTTTTTACGATAGGAGCGGCTTTTAGACCGCCTTCAAATTTGACCGCGTCCGCGCCGGCTTTGATAAATTTGGCCGCGTTTTTTAGCGCGTCTTTTTCGCTAAAATAGCTGCCAAAAGGCATATCCGCCACGACAAAAACGCGCTTTGTGCCCTGCAAAACGGCCTTAACGTGATAAAGCGCGTCGTTCATTTTAAGGCTAAGGGTGTCTTTTTTGCCGTTAAAGCTCATATTTAGGCTATCACCCACCAAGATAATGTCCGCATAATCGTCAAAAAGTCGTGCAAAAAGCGCATCATAGGCGGTTATCATAACGATAGGCCGAACGTTTTTTTTGTTAATTATATCATAAATTGTAACTTTTTTGTTATTTTCTAGCATAAATTTTTCCTTAAATTTCGGTATTTTATTTTTAATTTTATCAAAAAAATGTTACAATGAAAGCAATTACGTTAAAGGACGGCAAATGGGATTGCTAAAAAGCCTTGAAATCGACTATTCCTACGATATCGCGGAGGAGTTTTTATCGCACTACGCCTTGATGTGCGATCTGATGGAGCCGCTCATAATAAGCCTAAGCAGACCCGATAGATACGCAGGCAGCATTAACGAACTTTTTAGAATTTTTCATAACATCAAGTCTGCCGCCGGCTTTATGAAACTAGACCCGATACTAAAATTAACGACGCTAGCCGAGGAAATTTGCGAAGAGGCTAGGGCGATGAGCGGGCCTGCTAGCGACGAGTTCGTCGACTGGCTGCTGATAGCTAGCGATCAGTTTGATAGATACAGGAACGACATTGAGAGCGATGCCAATTTTTTTAGCCCTCTAGACGGAAATATCGTAAAAATCCCGGAAAAACTATGCGTTTGACAAAAAATACAAAAAATAATATAATCCACAACCTTTAAAACGAGGCTAAATTTAGCCTATTCTTACGGGAGCGACTTGGCTTCGACAGGAGCAGATCGGTCACGGTGGCACGTCGCTTTGAGCAAAGCGTAAAAAGCTCAACTAAATTTAAACGCAAACAACGTTAACTACGCTCCTGCTTACGCTAAAGCCGCGTAAGTTCAGTTGAGCATCGCCTAGTCCGATACTAGCTAAGATAACGGCGAGTAACCCCAGCTAGCGTAGGTTGGCGGCCTGACGAGCTGCTAGCCGAAATCTTGTCTTAGTCTAAAATAAGGTTTTGGAAAGTGAGCCCTTTTAGATGAAATTTTCACTTTTGCTAAGCGTGTAGAGGCTGTGATCGGTTTGTTTTTGGACAGGGGTTCGATCCCCCTCGCTTCCACCATTTATCATTTTCACGAGATTTCAAAAGCCTTCAAAAAGCCCTAAAATACGAGCTTTAAACCGCTTTTAGCATTTCATAAGATTTCATACAATATCATACATTTTCAAGAAAATAAGTGTGTTTTTGAGTGTGCAAGAGTAAAACGCTAAATTTTTACACACTCAAAACGGTTAAATCGTGTTATGCCCTAAAAATCGCCATCTTAGCCAATACCAAAGCGGAGATTTTAAGAGCCAACGAACCCTAGCCCACTTTTTAAAAAAGACCCACAAAAGGCGAGAAAATGGCGACGTTTGCGAAAGATAGCCAACTAAAAACCTATACGCTCAAAGACGGCAAGGCTAGAGAGTGGATAAAAGATATTTCTACTCCGTATCTCTACGTTTATGCGGTGCAGGGCAAAAAGAGCCTAACCAAGACATTTATTTTTAGATACGCAGGCGAGAACCGCAAAACTAATCAAATCGTCATAGGCAAATATCCGAGTATCACGCTAGCCGAAGCAAGAGCCAAAGCTACCGAGCTAAAAAGACTAAAAGAGAGAGGCGAGGACGTTAAAAAAGCCGCAGTAGCTCAAAAGGCCGTTAAATTTGCGGACGTGGCGCGCGAGTGGATAGAAAAAGAGCGGGTAAAAAGCACCTCATCGCTAAGCAGAGAAACGGGGCGGATAAATAACTACCTTATGCCCTATCTAAAAGACGGCGACGTTAAAACGCTAGCGCGCAGAGACTACGCGCAGGTCATCGAGCGCATACAAGAGACCGAAGCTAAAAAAGGCATAAGCCACGACACGAGCAAGCGCACGTTTAGACTACTTCGTAAGATTTTAGACCTAGCCGTTAGCAAAGGCTACATCGACCATAACCCGACGCGCGACATTATTTTTGCCGATACCTTTAAAACCTCAAAATGCGAGAACTTTAGAGCGATAACCGACCCCGAGAGGCTAGGCGAGCTTTTAAGGGCGATTGACGGCTTTAGAGGCTCAAATAGCACCAAGCAGGCGTTAGTATTTGGCGCACACACCTTTTTACGCAGCGTGAACGTCAGAGAACTAAAATGGCAATACGTGAGCTTTGACAAAGACCTCATCGTATTTCCCGCGGGCGCAATGAAAATGCGCGCGGATTTCGCCGTGCCGTTAAGCAGGCAAACAAAACAGCTTTTAAAGGCTCAATACGAGATAAGGCGGGGCGATTTCGTATTTCCTAGCGACATAACGAGCCTAAAGCCTCTAAGCGAAAATACGCTCAATTATGCGCTTAAAAGGCTGGGTTTCGGCGATGAAACGGTATTTCACGGGCTAAGGGCGACCGCCTCGACGCTACTAAACGAAAATATCAAACGCCACGGCAAGGGCTCGGAAATAATCGAGCTTTGCCTAGACCATAGAGAGCGCAATAAAATAAAATCAATCTACGACAGAAGCCAAAGACTAGAGGAGCGCGCCGAGCTTATGCAGTGGTGGAGCGATTATTTGGACGAAGTGAAAGGGGAATAAATGGCAAACAAGACAGTGGAAAAAGCCACACAAACAAGAAAAACAAAAATAATACAAAAGTCAGCTAGTAGCCCAAGAATAAACAACGACGGCAAGGCAGAACAAGAAAAAATAGATAAGGGGTGCGAGGTAATACAATCACTTTGTGAGATTTTTAGAGGAAATAATATTAACTATTGGCAGAGCTTAAACGATATTGAAAAAAGATTTGATAGTTTTATGTCCGATATGGAGCAACAGAATACGGACGCAAATTATTTTACTTTAGCCGATTTTGCCCCTTATCATATTTTTTTATTTCACAATGATGCAAAATGTCGCTTTTATGACATATTTTACCAGTTTATTATTGATTGCATTCATAAAGCCAACCAAGTAAAGCCGATAGAAACAATTAGGTATCAAGCCTATTTGGATGGAATAGAGTTGTTATTAACAGCATTAGGCGAGCGAAATATTAAAAGGTATCCAATTAGGGAATTTTCGCATTATGACCACGAGCATAATCAAATTTACAGAGACGTAAAGCTTACCCCCGAACAAAACGCGATGAACTCATTAGCTAATTTTGAAGCTTATGTAAAAATGTATTTTTCAAAATATCAAGAGACAATAGACAGATACGAAAACGGCGCGAAAATAGTCATAATTAAAGAGAGATTTAAAGATAGAATAGAAAGATTAGCGAGAAATTATCAGCTAGATTTTGATAAAACAGAATTAAAAGACAATGTATTGGCAGGCAAAATAGTTAGACATTTTGGCATAAAAGAGACCAAAACAAACGATTAGGGAAAATTTTCCTAAGACACTGCACGCCCCTATTTTAGGGGCTTTACTCCGTTTTAATGTATTCACTTTTTTAACAATTTTACCCCAAAATCTCAAAAATCGCCGATACTTTAGGAAAAAAATACCTTTGCGCTCGTTTTAAAAACCCGCGATAATTCCACTCATATTTATTCAAGTGCGCACACGGATAAATAATATCACTCGTAAGGAGTTTTTATTATGAACCCATTAATCATAAAGAACAACACGCTAAGCCCGAAAGAAACGGCGCAGTATTTAGGCATTTCGACCGCTACGTTATGGCGTTTTATGAAGCGCGACGATTTCCCGAAGCCAAAACGCTTAACCGAGCGCACTATCCGCTTTTTAAAAAGCGAGCTAGACGCGTATTTACAAGATAGGAGCGCGTAAAATGAAAACCTTTAAAGACGATAACGAAGCTAGGCTATACGGGCGTTTTTATGCCCGTTTATCCAAATACCCCGAAATTAAGGCGATTTACGCGCAGACGGACGGGCAGGAGCAAAGCGACCTACGCGAGGGCGTGATTAAAGCCCTTTGCGTAGCCTTTGATTTATTTGAGGAGCGCGAAACGGAGCTAAATCAAAAGAGTATCAGCCAAATAGCGCGAGAGTGCAAAGAGATAAAAAGCGCGCCTGAACTTTACGTAAAAATGCTAAAAGAGTGCTACCCCGATATTTATCTCAAACACTTACAAGACGAGCAAAGCGGAGACGATACGGCAAACTTTAAGCCCGTAGCCTTTGATTTGTTTTGCGCTTTGACCGAGCAGGCAAGAGAGCTAAACGCGTTACAAGCCGAAAACCAACGGCTAAGAGAGCGATTTTTTCAAAGGAGCGCAAACAATGAGTAAGCTAGTATTTACGCCTAGCAAACTTTGCTTTAGCGCGGACGATGAGGTTATGCTAAAGGCTTTTAAAAAGCATTTGCACGCTTACAAGGTGGCGAGCTTAGAGGGCGTCACCCAGCCTTTGCTAGATTGCGCTTATGATTTATTTCATATCGTGCAGACGCAGAGTAAGAGCATAAAAGAGCTAGAAATAAAGCTAGGCATAAGAGAGGAGGATAACCGATGAGAGCGCAGACGGTAAAAAAGCAAATTTCACAAAAGATGATAGCAAGAGATGAACCGATAAGGGCGTGCAATATCACGGCTAGTAACCAAAACGTTTATTTGATACAGCTAGAGCGCGCAGGCATTATTAGCCGTAAATGGCACGACGGGCAAGGCTACAAAATAGCCTATTTTAAAGACGACGAGCAAAGAAAAAAGGCTATTGAGTGGCTAAAAGCGCGAGGCGTTAAAGTAGCGTAAATCAAAGAATTTTAGGGCGGTCAAGCCAAGCGAAGTTTAACCGCCCTTTGGATTGTAAAACGTGGAAATATTACCTCAAATTACCCAAATACTAGCTGAAACGCCTAGCATAGCCTTAGACACCATACGCGCGAGTTTCCTAAAAAATAGAATAACGCGCAAACACTACACCAAAATAGAACTACTTAAAAACATAGCCAAAGCGCACGGGCTGAAATGGCGCAAAATGCAGGATACAAAAGAGATAAAAATATCCAATAGATACGAGTTTCGAGGGCTAAAGATAACCGAACTCTACGAACTCGAAAATCTAAGCATATTCTACGCTACTACAAAAGCCCCCAACGAGTGCAGGCAGCGCGCCGTGATTGAGTTTTACGGGTTAAAGCAGTATCATAAGCCCGCCCCGCCTTTTGACCTCGTAGCGGAGCTTTTAGGCGCAGTTAATAACGTCTCGAGCATTGATTTATGTTTCGACCGCCCCGAGCCGTTTAACCTGGACGTATTCGACAAAGCTCAAATAGGCGATACGACGTATTTAAAAACCGAGCTTACGGCGTTAGAGCGCGTCTATTTTTACGATAAAGCCAAAAAGAATAATCTAAATTTACCGCTGTATCGCGCCGAAGCTACCGCCCCGATAATTGATTTAAACAAGCCTGCGTTACTACCTAGAGCCGAACGCCTGGAGCTACAACTGCGCCAAGCAGTGCGCGATTTCTCGCAAATAATCGACATTGCGACCAAAGCGCAGCCGGCAAAGCTAGCATACAAGGCAAAGAATAACAAAAGAGAGCTAAGGGCGTGATAACCGCTGATAGCTTATGAAACTATCATTAAGCCCGTTTTACGTAAAATAGCGCGGTAAATTTCAAAAGGGCTAATATGGACTTGATAGGGTTATTTTCAGCTGATAGGCTAGCGAGCTACACAAGCGACGACGAACATAGGGCAAATTTTAAACTCATCAAAAGCATAAGCGATAAACTAGGCGCAGTTGAGATTATCACGCGCAATAAGACGGCGGATGTGCTTGGATTAAGCGATAGCGTCTTTATTTCGCGGCAAACGCTTGGCTATTGGGTTACTGCAATGGATGAGGCGAGAATTCATAATAAGGTAGCAAATTTTAGTGAAATAGATTTCAGAGCTTACGCGAGGACGAACATAAAATTTGAGTGGCGCAATTATCAAAAAGTAAAAATCGTTTACGGCATTATCCGAACAATAAGAAACCGCGCTTTTTACTTTGAAAACCTCTACAAACTTAACACAAACGGCACGCCTAGGCTATCAACCAAGCTAAAAGAGATAATAGTCGGCATAGAACCGTTAAAGATAGAAACTTTTTTAAATGATATTTTAAAATGTTTTGATGAGGACTTAATTGAATATTTAGAGGGTGGGGCACAAGGAGCCCCTTGAATGTAAGGCGTATTATACAGCCCATTTTTAAACAAGTCAAGCAAAATAAATCTATCTGATAGCTTATGATAGCAAGAGAATATCAAATAAAGCCGTAACGTTACATTGTAACGCGCCCGTAACCTCATCGCATATTTATTCCGCCTATTTTTGACCCCAAAACCGCCCGAACCTTAAGCCGTTTTTTGCCCGTTTCGTTTACTTTAAGAAACGCTAAAACGTGTATCGCTTTTCGTTGTCACTCGTTATCAACTCTAATAACGAAAAATAAACGGATTTTGACACCTCGATAAAGCGCAAACTAGCACGCACACGGGGCTAGCTCGCACTCGCATAGAGAGCAAAAAAACGCGATTTAAGTTTCAGACCCCCTTAGTAGATAGGGTATCATTTACTTTTTACCCCTCAAAAATCCCGCCTTTTTGAAAAAATAAAGCCTAGAAGCTTAAACCATAGTCGCGCCCCAAAACAAAAAAGAGCTAACAACCCAAGCGAGCGGTAGCCCTAATAGTAAAGAGAATAAGCCCATAGAATAAAAATAAGGGGACTAGGTTTAAAAAAGAGCATCCAGGACATACAAAGACATCAAAAAGAGCTAAAATCAAATAGTGGGCTTTATTTTGCGTTTAAAAGCGATGAGGTAGATTTAATCTAGCCCATAGGTGAACTTATGCCCTAAATCTAATTTAGCCCATAGGCGCAAAGTAAAAGGGCGTAGCTGCTACCGACACCCCCGCCCTGAGTTAAAGGGGGTGGCATTCAATTCACCCCCTTTTTTTTTGGATTTCACAAAAAAGGAAAACGGACTTATTCAAAAAATCCTGAAAAAAGGTTTTCCACAAATCTGAGGAAAACTAACCAGCCGAATATTTGACCCGTTAAAGCTAGGCGTGAGAGGTTTACCACAAAAAAAGGAAAACCCTAAAAGCTGTATGAATTAAAGTCACAGAGCTAAACGAGAGATAATCAAGGCTAAAAGCTAGGTATATTCAACATAAGGTAGCTAAACGCATTTTTGCACCAAGCGTTGAGATCAGAATACGGCATTTTTAGCCGTAAATAGACCACAAAGCCTGAATAAATCGAAGTTATGAGCCGTGATCGGCTAGGGGAATTAAATACTGGTAGCTAGGTAAATTTAACTTAGGTAGCTACCAGAGAGAGATTTAAAGCGGTGGCATCTAAAGGGGATTTAGGGGGCGATGAGGTTAAAGGTCTTTATCGGCGTAAGGCTTGACGACCTCGATGATTTTATCGAAATTATCGGCTTTAACCCACTTTTCGAGAATAACATCAACATATTTAGGAAAATCCTGCACAGATCCCCATGCGTTAACGGTCGTATAGCTGAGACCTAATTTTTCAGCAAATTCTTTTTTTGTGATACCGATACTTTTTAACTGCGTTTTGAAGGTTTGCAAATCCATTTTAAAGCCTTTACCTGAATTGTTTTGCATATTATATTATTTTTAATACAAAAAAGCAATATTCATATTAAAAACAATACTAAATTAAGCTAATTCTAATATTATTAATAATACAATTACAGCAATAAAGATATTAAAATCAATACTTTAAAGGAGACCCCAATGCAATTAACATTTGACATAGCCGACGAGCTAGACCTAACC
>CAURYE010000031.1:0-20948 GCA_963529235.1 uncultured Campylobacter sp. | reverse complement strand
GCGGTGCGGCTCTTAGCGTAAAAGATGCAGCGCAAAGAGAAAAGCGCGGGATATATAACGTAGCTTTTAATAATAAAAAATCAACGATAATTCGCAAAGATTTAGACGCCATAGACGAGATTATAAAATTTGAAAAAGGCGAAGCTGATTATATGCTTCACGGCGAACGTAAGAGCGGTTATGGGGCTTTGCATATTCAAAAGCACTTAGATACGCAAAATAACGGGTGGGTAACAAAGCAAGAGTATCTTGATATGGGGCAAATGTTGCGTAAATCTACGATGGAAGAAGCAGACGATAAGCGCATTTATACATATTTTAACGATGAAGGGATTAGGTTTAGAGTAGTAATAGGAATGGGTAAAAATAAAGAGAGAGTTATTAGTTTTTACTCAAACAGAAAGCCGTTAAAGGCAGGGTTGAGCTATAATAGTCAAAATTACGATGGCAACCTACCTTTAAACGACGATATTATAGCACAAAACGGCGCAAAAGGATATTACAGTCCCGCAAAGAACGAAATAGGACTAAGCGATCTTGGCGACAAATCGACGCTTATGCACGAAGTGCAGCACGCTATACAAGAGATCGAGGATTTTGCTAGGGGCGGAGATTTTAATACCGTATGGAGCGTCGCGGCCAAAAATATCGAGAAAAAATATGAAAGTGAGCTAGTCAGGCTCGAAAAAATAAGCAATGACGCATGGCAAAAATACGCTCCGCTGCAAAAAGAATACATAAAGCTTTTTGACGAGGGGTTAAAAGATACTCCCGAGGCGCAAAGATTGCTAAAACAAATGCGCGAGTTTAGCGATGAAAGCTCTAGGGCAGACCGCGAAATAAGAGAGATAAAGCAAGCCGTAAACGACGAGCAAAACGCGATAACCGAAGAAGACTTGCAAGAAATTTATCGAAAAATACACGGAGAAGCAGAAGCCAGAAACGTGCAAAATAGGTTAAATTTAGACCGCAAAGCGCACCCGCACGAAACCTTTGACGTAAATCCAAACGAAACGATCGTAAGCAAAGAGGACGGCATAAGCTACAGCCGCAAGATAGAAGAGATAAAGCGCGAGCATCCAAACGTCGAAAAAGAGCTAGACGAGAGTATAGCCGCGATGAGTAAAGAGACTAGCGGGGAAGTTTTGGGTAGGGCTTTAAGGGCGATAGAAAGAGGCGACGCGGAGTTTTTCGCGCAAAATGCGAAAACTAGCCTAAACGAGGCGCAGCTAAAAACGCTAAAAAACGATATAAAAAATGCGAAAATAATCGACTTTAGTACCGATAAATTCGTAGTCGATAAGATAAGTAAAAACGGAGACAAGAAGCGGATTTTTATAAACGTCGGCGAAGACGGCAAAGTAAGCGTAAACGCCTTTAGCAAAAAGAGCATAGACGAGGCGATAAAAGCCGACGAAAGCGTGCTTGAAAAGGCGTTCGGCGGAGGCGAAAACTTAAGCAAGTATAGCTTTGAAGAAAAGGCGGCGTATCTAAACGAAAGCGATCCGCTCAAGGCCGAAAAGATACTAAAAAAAGCCGTTAGAAACGCGCTAAAAAGAGAAGCTAATAAAGAGATGCGCGGGATTTATAACGTAACTTATAACGACAAAGTCGCGACCTTAATAAAACACGACCTAGAAAGCGTAGAAAAAGCGCTTGTGCTTGAGAAGGGGTCTAATAAAAAAGGCGGGGCGGTTCATATCAAGAAGCACTTAGAACCTGCCGCGCAAGGGGCGATAACGCAAAGCGAACTTTTAAATATCGGTAAAAACATAAGAGAGTATCTACAAAAACATAAACAACCTTTTATCGACGAAAACGGCGGTAGAATCTACGAGTGGGCGGATGAAGAAGGGGTAAAATTTAGAGTCGTAGCGTATGAAAAAGCGGACGGGATCTCCGCATCCCATCCGAATACGATTATATCCTTTTACTCTAATAGAAACCTTAATAAACCTATGAAATTTCGTAATCCAAAAGTAGAGGCGGAAGCTAAGCTAAAAAGATTCGATGCCGCAAACGTAGATAAGAACGGAAATTTTAAAAACGAGTTTGAAAAACTGCCGAGCATGGAAGAGCTAAAGCAAAAAGCGGATGGGTTTTTGGCAAAATACGAAAGCTTCGTAACGAATAAACTAAATAAGCTTGAAGACAAAATAGAAGAGATAGGCGACAAAGGCGTAAGAGCGTTTAGACGGGTAGCGCCCGATTTAGCGGAGCGTTTTAACGTGCAAGAGCACGCTAAAGAGATCGACTCCCTTATAGACGGCTTCCGCCGCGAGAACGCCGCTATAAACGCGTCCGCAAACGCGGTCGGCAAATACTTAAAACGCTTTAACGCCGAGCAAAGCGAGCTAATGTATAAGGCGCTAGACGGGCAAATAAGCGCAGAGGCGCTGCCCGAAAACATGCGCGGAATCTACGGCGAGATAAGAAAGCTAATAGATCATAACGCGGATAGGCTCGTAGAGCTGGGCGTTCTAAAAAAAGAAAACGCCAAAAAAGACTATATCGGGCACTTTTACGACGAATACCTAAAATCTCAAAAAAGCGCGGTAAAGACGGCGTTTGATAAATTTTACGCTAGAAAAGATCTAAGCGAAGAGCAAAAAAAGGCTCTGGGGCTAAGAACGGACATAAGCTTTGTCGCGGCTAACACGCTAGCCAAACAGCGCTCTCAGATAGCTAAGGCCGAGCTTTTAAAAACGATTGCGGGTAGATATAGCAAAGACGAAATCCAGGGAGGTGCGGCGCAAGGAGCGTGGGTAAGGATAAGCGACGAGAGCGCGGGCGGAGGCGTAAAAAAATACGGGGCGCTGGCGGGCAAATACGTGCCCGAGGAGATAGCAAGCGCGCTAAGAGGCGCGGACATGCTAACAAGAGAGCTCGGACTACTGGAAAAAGTATGGTATCCGGTAGTCGATCATATAAAAGTAAACGTAACGGTAAAAAATCCCGTAACGCACCTGTATAACTTCGGCAGCAACGCGATGCTAGCTTATTTACACGGCGACGAAGGTGCGCTGATAGGCTTTGCTAAGCTTAGCGTGGAGCAAAGAAAGGCCTACTGGGAGCTGGGCAAGAAGCTTGGCCTTGGCTCGGCGATGGATGATTTAGAAGGCGTAGCTAAAGCCGTCGCCGCGCCTAGTAAAGACGGGCTAATTATGAAAGGCTTAAAAAATCTATACATGGCCGAGGGGAGTAAGACGGGGGATTTTGTCAGGAAGGCTTACGCGTGGGAGGACGAGATATTTAAAATCGCTAGATTTAAGAAAAATCTTGATGCGATTGCGGCAAAAAAAGGTATAGACGCAAGCGACTTTTCTAAATTTAGCGAAAAGGAATTAGCCGCGGCGATGAAAGACGCGCAGTATCATTACGTGGATTATTCTACGCATTTTAACGGAGCTTTGAAAGTCCTCGATAAAACTGGAATCGCGCCTTTTTTGCACTACGCCGTAAAATCTACGCCGATGGTGATTAAAGCCATAGCTAAAAAGCCTCATAGATTTTTAATGCTGCAAGCGGGGCTGCTAGGGTTTGGCGAAATGACGGGCATAAGGCTTAGCGCGTTTGACGGGCGTAACGAGGACGATAACCTAGCAAAGCCGGGGTGGGCCGAGAGCGGAAGCCTGCCTAATCTTTTCGGGCTAAAAAGCTGGGCGGCGCTGGGGGATAGCGGATGGTTTTTTAACGCCGGACGCCTGGTGCCGGGCTTTAGGTTTGATGGGTTTGATAGCTACTTACAAATGGGCTTTATCGGCGGAGCGTATAATATCGTAAACGGCAAAAGCCCGCTGGGGTATAACGTAGGAAGCCAGGACGACGGCTGGACGCAAAAGACCTTCGACCGCGTAAAGGAAGCTATAAAAAACTACATGCCTCCTCTAACGATAGGCCGCTATGCGCAGCAAATAGGCGATACGGCGATAGCGGCGGCTACGGGACTAGACGTCGCACCTAAGGACTATAACAAAGATCCTCTGGGCGTAACCGGGATAGGGCTTAGAGCGCTGGGCGTTAGAAAATTTAACCCCGAAAAAGAGTATAAAAACGAACTAAAAAAGGCTAAAAAAGAGTACGAGCGGTTCGTGCCGGTCAAAGTGCCAGAGGAACCCGTGCGGAGCGAGGACGCCGAAAAGGTCGCAAAGGCCAAGGAAAAAGTCGCAAAGGCCAAAGCTCATAACGAAAAGATCGCAAAGCTAAGCGTGCAAGACCTGCGCGAGGCTAAGGAGCGCGCGGAGGCTAAATTTAAGCGTATAAAAAACGCCGCGGCCGCAGACGGCGTGAAGCTGGATATCGAGCTGTTAAAGCAAAGTAAGGGCTCGGACGGCTTTGGAAAATTTAAGCTTAATTTCGGGGAGTAGGCGGACGGCGGGCTGAAATCCGGCGGCAGAGAGCTGAAATTTGGGAGCGAGGGCGCTTTGTCCTACAATCTACTATAGCTTCGCGGGAGCGTCGCCGTCTTGCGACCCGGCGCTTTACTCCTTAATCTACTACTAAAACAACTCAAAAAAACATCATCTACGAAAAACTTAAATTTCAGAGGCTTAAGGCCACTTACTCGCGGTTTAGCCTTTTGCGCGTAGGGCTGAGGCTTATATGGAGGCATCATGGCGGCTAGCGCATAGGGGCGATACGAGTAACGGCTCGGTCTTTAGCATCCTGGGGTTTAAGGTCGCGATCGCTTGCGGCCTGGCTATTTGAGTGCTTTTGTTTATGCTATACGGTTGCGGAGCTTAGGCTTTGCGACGAAATTTGCGATCGGCTGCTTAGCCTTACACTCTGGCCTACGCGAGGCTGATGTTTATTGCGGCGCAGAGTTGTCGCTCCTTCCTCGGCTCGGAAAAACTAGCAGTAACGCAGCGCGAGTATTAATCGCGCGGAGGCAAGCCTTTGGCGGGTTTTTAATGCAAGCGGGGTGGGATTAGTGCTCTCTCCTCGATGCAGAAAAACGGGCGCGAGCGGCGGCTACTCGTGTAAGCTAGCTCTTATGCGGCAAAACCGGCGGCAACACAGCGCGAGCACGAACGGCGGCGGGCGGGGCGCGGCTTGGCTATTTTTTGCGGGCGGCGGCGCAAATGCGAACGCGCGAAACAGCCGGAGCAAATAATGAGATAATCCCTCGGGGCGGGGCGAGAGCGCGGGTTTTTGAGGTAAAACCCAGCCCGTTTTTCGATATTTTTGTAGGATTTGGCAAAAAGCGGGCGAGGGCGGGGTTTGTTCGGACGGGTTTTCTGGCGTAAACGGTTTAAGCTTCGCGAGCCGAAAACCTGCAAAAAACGGTTTGGAAATTTAGTAACGAAAAGAATACTTTTCAATACTGATTTTTAAGAAGTGCCTAAAATAGGGCATTTGCGCACGGTAGAGAAAAGCGGCTTAAGGTTAGGGCGGGCAAATTTAGCTAAATTTGGGCGAAAAACGGCGATTTGGCTTAAGGTTAGGGCGGCTTTTGCTCGGACTGATTAGTTTTATTTTTTAAGCTTTGCGGTGGCGGTTTTTGTTAGGTCGGCGGCGGTCGATCGGAGCGAGCGGGTAAATTTAGATGTTATAGGGGGGGGGCTATGAACCCACTCGCCCTGCGCGCTACAATACTACGGTCACCCTTAAAATTTCAAAATTTTCAAACTTTTTTATTATAAAATTTGTTTATAATTTCACTTGCAAAACCGCAAAATAGCGCATTTTATCTAATCAGATGATTATTTATATAAAATTTTATGTATTTTGTGAGCCGTCCTCTTGGGCGCACCAGCGTTGGGGCTTACGGCCGCCGCTCCCCGTCGTGCTCGGTTTGGCCTCACACCCAACTCTCCTCTTCTACGTAATCATCGTAAATTTCATCATAATTCTCGTCAAAAAATCGTCCTGCAATGTACTGTAAAATATATGCAGCCGCGTCCATAATATCGTCGCTCTTGCTCTCCGTCTCCGGGTCAAATCCAAGCAGCTGCGCCTCTAGCTCGTCGGTAGCGTTTAAATTTGCATTATGATAAATTTGCCTAGTGCGGTAGTAGGGCTCCAAATTTGAGATACGTTTGTTTTTGGAGTTGCCGCCGTGGCTGAGTGGATCTATCGGTAAATTTACGCCCGTTAATTTTTGAATAGTGTCGATCGTGTAGAAAAAGTCGTTTTGCATGCCGGCCTTTTCTATTCCGATACGCGTTGGGCCAAATGCGAGATAAATTTCGATTATTCGTAGGCTTCGCTCAAACGGCGTAAAGTATCCGCTAGTGATATCGATGATAAAAAGCCTATTTTGCCTATCTATTGCAAAGGTTACGTAGGCAGTCTGGTCCCTACCTTTCCCGCTTGATATGTCGGCCACGGTATAAATTTGGCACTCTTTTAGCCAAATTTTCTCTCCGCCATCCAGCTCTATTTTATTTGCTCGTCTGATTTTTAGCTCTTGTTTGTTTACCCCGTCGGTTACTGTCACGGTCGTAAAAGGTTCGTCCGCCCTATACTCCACTCCCTTAAAGTACCTGAAATATTCGCGCTTAAAGATGGCCTTTTGCGGATCTATTGCGGCGCACATATACTCTTGATAAAATTCGTTAGCTAGCCCTTTTGAGACTAGGGTGCTTTGTATTTTTTTGATTTTATCTATCGAAAAGCGAGACGGCCATGAGCTGGCACCGTTTCTGATGATTGGGATTTTTATGTAAACCCAGTCTTGTTTGGCGTCCATTTCCTCGGTGTTGTTTACGATGTTATTCAGGATGCTGTCCTCGTGCAGTATCGTGCCTAGTATCACGGCCTTGCCGCGCGTAGGATGCAGAGTAGGGAGCAGGTCGGCATAAAACCAGCTACGCAGCTTTTGGCGGTTTGCGTTCGAGTCGATAGGGTATCTGCCGACTTTGCTTTCCAGGTCGTCTATAATCAGCAACGTTGGGCGCATGTTGTCGATATTCATACCGCGAGGATCTTGCCCGGCCGAGAGAGAGACGACGTAGCATTTTTTCTCTATACTTTTACCGCCTTCATCCTTCATGCCTTGATTTATGATGACCTCAATAAATCCTTTATTCCAAGCCTTGCCGCGGGCTAAGGCGTAGCCTTTGGCGGCTGCTTTGTCGATGCTGCCTTTGATAGCTTCTAAAAACGCCGTAGCCTTGTCTTCGTTGGCCGAAACGATCATGATAAAAGGCTCGGCGGCGAAATATAGGCGGCTTAATACGTAAATTTTATTTAGTAGGGTAGTTTTGCCGGCGCCGCGAAAAACCGCCACGGCCTTGTATTGCCCATCGCCGTCAATAAAGCGGATAATTTCGAGGTGAAATTTAGGCGTCTTATTTTCAAAAATTTCAGGTTCGACGTCTTTAGCAAATTTTAGATATAGTTCAGGAGATATATTCATTTAGTGTCCTTTTTGCTTAAAAAGGTAACATGGGTTTTCCTAAAATTTATAAAAACTACAAGACAAAAAAGTAAACGGATATTTTTACGGATATTTTAAAATCTAAAAATATAAAATAACCTGTATCTAATGGTATTATCTTAATAATATGAATTCCTTCGAGCGCACCACGATACTTATAAAACCGATAAAAATCCCCAAAATTCATGCTTTTATTTAACTAACGAAAACCGTTAAATGCGAAATTTATCAAATTTAACGCCCTAAAACTTCCCAACTTTACTTCCCAAGCGTTTTTGGGAAGTTTTTTTAAGCAAATCCCGGTAAGTAGGCCTCAAAGTTTTTATAATTAAATTAAAAGCGGGGTCGAAAATGAAACTCACTCAACAACTAAACTTTAAAGTTGCGCCTGACGACGCTATTCGTGATTACAAGCTCCCAAGCGATAAAAAAGAAAGTCGCCAAATGCTTACCGATACGGGCTTGTGTCTGAAAATTAAAAAGCTTCACAAGAAAAACACTACGCATGTAAAATACCGAAAAGATTTCTATTATTCAACAAACGGAAAATTAGTAAAATTTTTGGGAAGTTTTGGCGATATGACCTACAAAGAAGCTCTAAAAGCTCTTGATGAGTTTTTGCTAGCCGTTCCTAGCGCTGCTAAAACTTCCAAAAATACTTTACGAAGCGTATTCGAGTTATATCTAACCTTTCGCCCCTCGCTTGCTACAACAACCGTCAAAAAAAAGAAAACTATTTTTAGCAAAAGGCTTGGAGTGCTTGCCGATAGAGATATTTCAAAAATTGAAAGAAAACATTTGCAAGACATCGCCGATGAAATTTTTCGCGAAAAACTCTACGCTAGTCTCGATGATTATTGCGAGTTTGTTCATCAGCTTTGGGGGTTTTGCTAGAAAGCGAGGCATTTTAAAAAAAGATATTTTTGACGGCATTCTCTTAAAAGAAAGCTACGATTGCCCGCCTAGCGAAGGTTATGCTTGGATTAGCGACCAAGCCGATCTTGAGAGTTTAATCTCGTATGTTCTAAATTATCGCAGTCCTATATCCTCTATAAAAAAAGCTCTAATAATGGGCTTGGCTACAGGGCTTCGTGCCGGAAATATCCGAAAGATGTCCGCAAATCATCTAAAAATTGATGAAAACGGCGAATTTTACTTACATTTTCCAAAAGATGAAAACAAAACCAAAACAAATGGCGATGAATATCTAGGACTTCCGCGTGAAGTTGGCGAATGGCTATTGAGTTTTAATCTTAAAGGAAGTCAATTATTTTTTGGAAATACAAAAGGCAAGCCTTTAAGCGACGGGACTCTCTCAAATGCGCTAGGCAACTATTGTTCTGAAAAGTTAGGGGATAATGTTTGCCTTGTATTTCATAGCTTCAGGAAGATAGCCTCTACATTTTGCCATGAAAATATGCCTCAAAACGGGCTTATACCTTACGAGGTTGAACGCACGCTTTTTCACGCTATCCACGGCGTAGCAGGGGTTTATAATAAATCGACAAATATCGCTATGACTAGAAAAGTTATAACGTGGTGGTTTAACTATTTAAAATCTTTGGGATTGGCATTATGAGTAAAAAAAGAAGCGGGGCCGAATTAGTTGAAACTTGTAAAAGCATTCACCTTTCGACCTCTGAAATATTAGCTAATTTAAGCTTACTTGCATATAAAACATCTCGGGAAGTTTTGCTAAAAAATGTCCTATTTTTTTGGCGGTCAGTATGCTAGAAAATAGAAAATTTTTAAGCATAGATGACGGCGAGGTGATTAGCGATGAGCTTCTCGCCCGCTCTAGCATTGGTCGCGAAGTCCGATTAAGGACGATCGACGTATCTAAAACTCTCGAAAAAATCGGCTTTACCGCCTTGGGCATAGCTATCACGCTTGACAATTCAGGCATAAAAAAGCGTGGCACTTGCGGGCGTATGACTGCGGTCGAAGCTGCTCGATCTCTCGAAAAATACCTCAAGACGCTTATCGAAAAAGAATTGCGCAAGTATCCATTATTTGTCTCGTATGTCTTTGAATCCCATAGGGGCGGTATGCCGCACATTCATGCAATGGTCTTTTGCCTACCTCTGCATTTTCAAAAAATAGCCTCATTTTTCGAATCACATCTCAGTCGCAAGGCTGTATCGGTCGAAGTCCTGAGTCCCGAGTATTTATTCAAAGAGGGGACGGGCGAGTGGCATTTAGAGCAAAAAACGGCGCAAATCCTCGGTTATGATGTTTCAAAGTTACTTAGAAAGACCGCGAGCGAATCGAAAAACGGCAAGAAAAAAGCCTACAAATGCGATCGAATTAAAGACCTTCAAGAAGGAAAAGTTCTACACAGCGCGCAAAACTTTAAAATGGCTCGCAAATATCCGAATGCGTATATTGAGCTCGACGTATTTATGAATGAATTGCTTGAAGCATGGAATAACACTTTTGGGGTTAAAAAGAATCGTGCAAGGGCTGCGAATGCTATAAATAAAGAAACCAAAGCCCCTTATATTCTTGAAAAGGTTGTGATTTTTCCAACTTCGATAAAGAAAAATCGAAAACCTAAAAAGAGTATCGGAGAAAAAAACACAAAACCTCTTGATCTTGATCTACGGGCAAAAAATGGCGACAGATACCACGCTTACAACTGCCGTGTTTTTCTCTCTGAACGGCAAATAAAAGCCCTCAAAATTGCGGCCAAAAAACAACGCAACAAAAACGGGCTAATTTGCCTAGTCCGCACTCTTTTTTCAAATTACCAAAATGGTTTAACGCCTAGTTTATCCCCCACTCGTGCAAAAGCATATCTAAATTTTGTCTATAACCAACATCAGGCACAGCAACGGGCGCGGCAAAAACAAGCTCGCGCAGATCTGGCGCTCGCCCGCGAATACGGCGTGGATGATGTCAGCTGGCTATATAACCCCTTTGCGCATCCTGACGCTTTTGGTCCGATTGAGGTTAAAACATACGAGACTTGGCACACGGAACTATGGCAAAAAGGCCTGATGAGTGGCTTGCATGGTGGAGCCTGCGATGCGATAGTTGACGAGCTTTTAGATACGGAAGAGTATTGGGAGCTTGGCCTGCATGAGAAGTATCAAAAATTAGGCGAATTTTTCCCGAAAAAGCGCACGCCGATTTTCGAAAAATCGCCGTTAAAAAAAATAAAGGAAAGCGAGCCACAAAAAGAGGCCGAGCCTTGCCTTTTTGCGCCTTCCGACCTAGTGCCGACGTCGATAGAAAAATTAAATAAAAATTACCATCTTTCCTGATATGATCTTTGTCAAAATTTTTAAAAGGAGTCCATTATGGAAAATTTTCAAAAACCTAGCCAAAACGTCGCTCTAGCACAAACGCAGAGCCAAGCTCAACCGCCTGATATGATCTTTGTCAAAATTTTTAAAAGGAGTCCATTATGGAAAATTTTCAAAAACCTAGCCAAAACGTCGCTCTAGCACAAACGCAGAGCCAAGCTCAACCGCAAGAGCGAAAACCGCAAGCTCAACCGCAGAGCGAAAACGCAAAATTGGTCCAAGAGCTGAAAAAGCTTTTAAGACAAATTGAAACTCTTGAGAAGCGCGAAAAAGCCTCGCAAAATGCTCTAGCTAAGATTAAAATCGAGCTCGATAAAATCGCAGGTGAAAAGGCTAGATATGCCGAGCTTTTGAAAAAGTTCGATGTCGTGGCCGTTTGACCTTCGCCTTTCCCCTTGTGGGCGGACTTTTGCATTTGCCTCCTTGTGAGGCAATGCATGTAGTGCGCATTACTGCATTATCGCCCACAAGGGGCATATAATGCGCATTGCTAGACTAATACTATTAAAAGGATAGCTTTTATGGATAATAATGCTAAAAGTAGTTTTAATATTGATTTTACCAAGAGTGGTTCATTTTGGCACAACTTCCGCAGAGGTTTTCTTGCTAAGGATATCCGCCCCGATCTCTCATTTCAGAACGAGTATACCTGCTCTTTTGAGGAAGCTCGCCGCCTTGCGAAACAAATGAAAATAGACGCGGATGTTGCATATCTTAGACGTCGCGGCCAAAAGCCGAAATATGATCCTGAAAAAATATATTGGAGCGCTGAAGTCAACGCCCGCGAGTGGCATACGATCGAGGATCTAAAACGCGCGGCCGCCGTTATTGAAAAAGAGATGGGCTATCGCTTAATCTATGGCTGCTTGCATAAAGACGAAGGTCACCTTAACGATGACGGCGAATGGGTTATGAATTGCCATTTTCACCTTGAATTTATAAGCTTGGATGAGAATGGGATATCGCAGCACCGAAAAACTTTTTCGCCGAGCTTGATGTCGAAAATCCAAACCGAGATAGCAAAAACTCTTGGAATGGAGCGCGGCGTTTCAAAAGAGATTACTGGGCGTACTCATTTACCGCCGAAACAGTATAAGCAAGCAATGAAAATGCAAGAGCCGCTGAAGCAAGAGCTGAAGCTCGCGAAGGCTGATTTAGTCGACGCCAAAAAAACCATAAAGGGGTTAGAAAAAGCACTCAAGGAAGCAAACCTTGAAGCCCGCGCTGACTTGCAAAAGGATGGGGCAAAACGTGAGGATTATGCCGCACTAGAACAAGAAAACCGCAAACTAAAGGACGAATTGGCTGTTTTTAAAAAAGCATCCGCTGACGTTAATGTTGAGGACTTCGAAAAAACTTTTAAAGAGAAAATTGAAAAGCTTCGCAATCACCCTAAAATCAATGTAGAGGTCGAGAAGGCCATAAAAGCGAACAACTTACGAAGCGGTGGTATTTTGGGCGGTTTTGATAAAAATAGCATAATGGCTTATATTGCTGATTCTGTGGCTATTAAGCATGCTGCGCAAATCACACTTAAGGAAGCTCAAAATGCTTTAAAAAAAGCCGCAGTTAAAAAAGAAATAGACGTGTACGAACAACTGAAGGCTCTAAGAGAAAACAAGATTGCGGGGGCTCTGTTTTCTGCTGCCTCAAAGCCTGCTGTCGATGTGGATGCCCTACAAAAAGAAAATGCCTCGCTTTTGAAAACTTTCGACGCTTTGCATAAGCAAAACAAAGACCTTCAAATCGCCCTAAAAAAAGCTACAGACCTTATTAATCCCAAAAACACCGGGCTTGAAAAACCGCAAAAAAATCAAGAGGTGGTTAAACAACTTGATGACTCTTTTTTTCGGGGGCAAGCTATGCTATTGTCCCAATTAATTAGGAATAAACAGCTATACATTGAGCCAAAAGGGCAACATTTTGTCGAGAGTCTAAACGATATTGTAAACGGTGAAACTCCATTTTCTAGTTTTGAGGGCATAAAAAGCGGCATCCTTAGCTATTGCCCCGCTTCATCGTCTCCGAAAAACGACCTCGAAATATAAACCTCTGATTGCTCGCGCGCGTCTGGTACTACGGCGTTTGCGAGCATTTTTGCCACTTTCTTAATATATTAAAATAAAGATATATATGGCAAAGCCTCTAAAACAAAATACTTCGGTCAAGCGAGAGTGATTTTTTGAGCACTTCGAGAAAAATCACGGAAGCGTAAGAGAAATCAAATTTTCTTAAACCAACAAGGGGGTATGGGGGTGAGCCCCAATAGATGTGTATTCGGCGACCTCTCCCTAAAGAGAGGGCGACGCCTAAAAGTGTAAAAAAAGAAAAACATCTTTTTTCTTTTTTAGAAAGACAAATTTGTATTTTTCTAACGCTACGCCGATTTTCTCGCCTATCTCAAAAATGCGGCTACGCTTGACCGAAGTATGGATTAGGTGTATTTTTGTTCCAATTTGCAAAAAATAAAATTTTGTGCTATGATGCTTGCTAACAAAAGCGGGGAATGAATTAGTAATAAACTTTAAGCTTTCAAACCTTAAGCCGTTTAAAAAAGGTTAATTATCTTAGCCTTAAAATCTACGACAACAACTAAAAAAGCTTAAGTTTTCTACTATTTTATCCTACTTTTCGGCTTTTTCTTAAAAGAGTTGGGAAGATACTTAAAAAACTTCCTTAGTTAGCTTAAAATGCCTGTATTTTGGGGTTTTAAGTATCGTGCTCGTTTCCCTTCGAGCGCACCACGATATCTCTAAAAACAATAAATTCCCTATATTGCAAGTATTTACATTTAACTTAGCTTTAAATAATTCTAATTTTGCGTGCAACCATATTTTACATTCTATTAGAGAAAAGTGCAACGGAAAAATCTAAAATTATTGCAGTTTTGGATAGTATTTTAGTATCTAGCAAAGCATGGACAAAGCCTGCTATACGCGTAGATTATGAATAAGAAAAATAAATTCACTTTTAGAGTTTAAGAGATATCGTGCATGATTAATCGTATAAAAGCCGGCCTTGAGCCGGCTAAATCAAAACACGGGCAGGATCGCTCCGTCGTATCTTTTTAGGATAAACTCCTTGGTCTCGGGGCTGGTTGCGGCTTTAACCAGGGCTTTGATTTTCGGGCTATTTTCGTTGCCTGCTTTGACCGCGATGATGTTGGCGTACGGGCTTTCGGTGCCTTCGATAGCTAGCGCGTCTTTTTTAGGATTCATGCCGATATCAAGGACGAAATTCGTGCTTATAGCGGCAAGATCGACTTCATCTAGCGTGCGAGGTATCTGCGCGCCTTCAAGCTCGACGAAATTTAGATGTTTTGGATTTTTCACGATGTCTTTTGGCGTGGCTAGCTCAGCGCTCTTATCAAGCTCTATTAGGCCCGCTTTTTGCAGGATATTTAGCGCTCTGTTGCCGTTAGTCGGATCGTAGGCGATTGCGACTTTAGCGCCGTCTTTTAGCTCGCTTAGGCTCTTTATCTTTTTTGAGTAAAAGCCCAGCGGCTCAAGATGTATCGCCGCGGCGGTTATCAGAGTCGTGCCTTTTGTTTCATTGTGATTTTTTAGATACGGCCAGTGTTGAAAGAAATTTGCATCCAAATCGCCGTCTTGCGTCGCTAAATTCGGGATCGAGTAGTCGTTTATCTCTTTGATGACTAGATCGTAGCCCTCTTTTGCTAGAGCGGGTTTGATAAACTCCATGATCTCTGCATGAGGTACTGGAGAGACAGCTACTACGATAGTGTGATCTTTATCTGCTGCATAGAGGTTAAAAGCTAGCACCAAACTTGCTAAAATTTTAAAAATTTTCATCATATTTTCCTTTTTTATTTTTTAAAACGGCGCTAAAAAGGTAAAAGCTTTTACGCCGTTTTGTTTTTGGAGATTTTTCCCGACTATTTTTTATTTTTTTAAATTTGAGCCCTAAAATTTAAACAAAAAGCGCCTATTGCGATTTTAAAAACTAAATTTTACGATGGCAAATTAGTCAAATTTGACGCGATCAGAAGCTCGGTATCACCGCGCCTTGGTAGCGCTTAATAATAAAGTCTTTAACCTCTGGAGTTAGTATCGCTTTATCTAGAGCCTTGATTTTCGGGCTGTTTTCGTTACCGGCCTTGGTTGCTACGTAGTTGGTGTACGGGCTATCTTTATCCTCGAGGATTAGCGCGTCTTTGGTCGGTTTGAGGCCGACGTCCAGGGCGTAGTTTACGTTGATAAACGCTAGCGCGACGTCGTCGAGAGAGCGTGGCGTCTGCGCGGACTCCATCTCTTTAAATTTGAGATTTTTCGGATTTTCTATGATATCTAGCGGGGATTTGTATTCGCCCTCTTTGGCTTTGATTATACCCGCTTTTTCGAGCAAATTTATCGAGCGCGTCGAGTCTGCGGCGTTGTTTGAGATAGCGATGATATCGCCGTTTTTTAGCTCGTCTAGGCTTTTTATCTTTTTAGAATACGCGCCCATAGGCTCGACGTGAACGCCAACAGTTGGCACGATGTGAGTGCCTTTGTCTTTGTTAAACGACTTCATATACGGCAGGCCTTGGAAGTAGTTGGCGTCGAGTTCGCCGTTTTCGACGGCGAGGTTTGGTATCACGTAGTCGTTAAAGATTTTGACATCGAGCTTGTAGCCTTCTTTTTCTAGGATCGGCTTTACGACCTCTTCTAAAATCTCGGCATGCGGCACGGGAGATGCGCCCACGGTGATGGTTTTGTCGCTAGCATACAGGCCGCTAGCTAAAAGCGCGCCCAGAAGTATTTTTGAAAATTGCATTATTATTCCTTTTTTTATAAAAACCGGCGCTAAAAAGGTAAAAGCTTTTACGCCGTTTTGTTTTAAGAGCGGTCTCTAAACTAAATTTGGGTTCGTCGTTTCGTTAAATTTGCCCGCGCCGCTAAATTTGAGCGGGCGGGGCTAAATTTGATTAAAACGTCGGGATTATCGCACCTTTATATTTTTCCTCGATAAATTTCTTTACCTCTGGGCTCGTGATGGCTTTGTCTAGAGCTTTGATTTTCGGGCTGTTTTCGTTACCGACTTTAACCACGACGTAGTTGGTGTACGGGCTATCTTTGCTCTCAAGTACGAGCGCGTCTTTGGTCGGGTTTAGGTTGGCGTTTAGAGCGTAGTTTGTGTTGATAACGGCGATGGCGACGTCATCTAGCGTACGAGGAACTTGAGCTGTCTCGATCTCTTCGAATTTTAGCTTTTTTGGGTTTTCCGTGATATCAAGCGGAGTTTTTAGAGGGTTGTCGTTTAGCTTGATAAGACCTGCGCTAGCTAGCACGTCAAGCGCGCGGCTCTCGTTTGTCGGGTCGTTTGGTATAGCTACGCTGCTACCGTCTTTTAGATCTTTGATATCTTTTATCTTTTTAGAGTAAACGCCCATAGGCTCGAGGTGAACGCCAACTGTTTTAACTAGATGAGTGCCTTTGTTTTTGTTAAATTCCTCAAGATACGGTAGGTGCTGGAAGTAGTTGGCGTCTAGATCGCCGTCCTCGGTGGCTAAATTTGGAGTAGAGTAGTCGTTAAATTCTTTGATCTCAAGAGTAAAGCCGTCTTTTGCAAGGATAGGTTTTACGACTTCTAAAATTTCAGCATGCGGAACCGGCGTAGCGCCTACGACGATTTTCTCGGCTGCATTTGCGGCGACCGTTAGGCTTAGAGCGACTAGAGAGTATTTGAGTAGATTTTTCATTTTATATCCTTTTTAAAATTTGGCTAGCATTTAAAAAAGGATATGAGCGGAAGCTTAAATTTCTTTTTAAATGCTTAGCGAAACTAAGCGCTTAAAAAGAAATTTGCGCTTAGCGTTAGTCTTTCGACGACTTAAGTTCAGTGAAGCGACGCATTTCGCACATATCTGATTTCATTTTCTATCCTTTCTTTGTAAAATTAATTTCGGGATTTTATGCAAAAAAAGTTTAAAAGAAAATAAAATCAGACGTAAAAATCATTTCTTTGTGAACTTATAAATAAAATTTCCTAATGATTGGAAAATTTGAACCATTATGATTAAGATCACGACGGTATAGAGCATGATATCGGGGCGAAATCTCTGGTAGCCGTAGTTTATCGCAACTGATCCCAGTCCGCCGCCGCCGACCGCGCCCGCCATCGCCGAAAAGCCGATGATAACGATAAGAGTGAGCGTAATAGAAGCCACGATGCCGGGCAGCGCCTCGACGAACATCACCTTAAAAATGATCTGAAAATTTGAGCTACCAAAGCTCCTAGCGGCCTCGATGATGCCTTTATCGACCTCTTTTAGTGCGCTCTCTATAAGCCTAGCGATAAACGGCGCCGCGCCGATAGTAAGCGGAACGATAGCCGCGGTAGTGCCTATACTGGTACCTACGATCAGGCGCGTGAGCGGGAAAAGCACGATGATGAGGATGATAAACGGAAAGCTTCTTAGCGTATTTACCGTGATGTCAAGCGCAATGAATAGCGGTTTGTTCGGTTTTAGGCCGTCCTGCGCCGAAAGCACGAGCAAGATAGCGGGCACTAAACCGATCAAAAATGCTAGAAGCGTAGAAACCACGCTCATATAAAGCGTCTCGCCGATGGCCGGAAGCAAAATACGCTCGAAAACGTCGGGAAATTTAGAAAAATCTATACCGAACATCACGCCACCTCCCACAATACGCCGCTTTGCTTGATATACTCGGTCACGCGCGCTTCGTCTTTAGGATCGACGTTGATGACGAGCGAGCCTAGCACGTTTTCGTTTAGCTTTTCAAGCTTGCCCCAGACGATGTTAAAGTCGATATTTAGCGTGCGCGCCATGTGCGTGATGACGCTGTTTTGAGCGACTTCTTTCGGGAAAAAGAGCCTGATATTTACGCCATCGCTCGGCAAAATTTCATCCTCGCCGAGGAATTCCTTCATCTTTTCATCTGGCTTTAAAAATAGCTCCTCGATCGTGCCGCTGCCGATTATCTTGCCGCTTTCTAGCAGCACTGCGCGGCGCGCGATGCTTTTTACGACTTCCATCTCGTGCGTGACTAAAACGACGCTGATATTTAGCGTTTGATTGATCTGTTTTAAAAGCTCAAGTATCGAATTTGTCGTATTTGGATCAAGCGCCGAGGTCGCCTCGTCGGAGAGTAAAATTTTTGGACTTAGCGCAAGGGCGCGGGCGATGGCGACGCGCTGCTTTTGTCCGCCGCTTAGCTCGCCGGGGTAGCTTGCGGCTTTGTTTGCAAGGCCGACTAGCTCTAGTAGTTCGCTCACTCTTTTTTTGATTTCGCCGTCTGAGTAACCCCAAAATTTAAGCGGAGTAGCGACGTTTTCAAACGCCGTTTTCCTCGCCATCAGCGCAAAGTGCTGAAATATCATACCCACATCTCGCCTAAGCTCTCTTAGCTCTTTATCTTTTAGCGCCGAGATTTCTTTGTCAAACACCTTTAGGCTGCCGCCTTGATAGTCCTCTAGGCCGTTTATGCAGCGAAGTAGGGTGGATTTACCCGCGCCGCTGTGGCCTACGATGGCGAAAATTTCGCCTTTTTCTACGGTTAGGCTGACGCCGTCTATGATCTGCGTCGCTCCGTAAAATTTCTTTAAATTTTCTATCTTTATCACTCAAATTTCCTCGTTCGTAATTCCGCCGAAGCGCTACTAAAATTTATAAAATTTCGCGCCTTAGCTCATCTGCGCTCTTTGGCGAAAGAAGCGCCGGAGCGATGTCAAACACGCTAAACGCGCCGCGCTCGCCTTTTTGCGCCAGACGATACGCCGCGCGTGCGTAGGCTACGAGTACGCTAGCTGTAAATTCGGGATTTGAGTCAAGCTTTAGCGAAAACTCGATCAGATGTTTATTTTCTCCGTGCTCGCCAGTCGCTCCGCTTCGCAGGACGAAGCCTCCGTGAGGGATGCCACCGTGCTCTTTTTTAAGCGTCGCAAGATCAATAAAATGCACGCTCGTGTCGTAGTCGGCGAAGTAGTTTGGCATCGTTTTTATCTCTTTTTCTATGCGCGCTTTATCGGCGCCGTCCTTGGCTACGACGTAGCACTCGCGCAGGTGTTTTTCGCGCGTAGTCAAATTTGGATTTTCGCCGGTACGAACTCGCTCTAAGGCGCTTTCTATCGGCACGGTATATTGGCGCGCATCCACGACGCCCTCTATCCTGCGGATAGCGTCGGAGTGGCCTTGGCTCACGCCTTTACCCCAAAACGTATAGCTGCTGCCGTTTTCTAGCACGCTCTCGCCGAACAGTCTATTTAGCGAAAACAGCCCAGGATCCCAGCCCACGGCGATGATGCCCACGTTTCCGCCCGCTTTGGCTGCGGCGTCCACCGCGGCAAAGTGCTCAGGGATTTTTGCGTGCGTATCAAAGCTATCGACGACATTGAAATTTAGCGCAAACTCGGGCGTCTGCGTAGGTAGATCCGTCGCGCTACCGCCGCAAAGCACCAAAACGTCAAATTTGCCCTTGTGCGATAAAATTTCATCCGCGCTAAATACCGGAGCGCCGTATGTTTTTACCTCGCTTGGATTTCTGCGGCTAAAAACAGCCGAAAGCTGCAAATCCTTGCTATTTCGCGCGACAAGCTCCACGCCGCGACCTAAATTTCCATATCCTAAAACCGCTATTTTTATTTTTTCGTTCATTTTTTTATCCTTTTATTTTTTTAAATTTTTGCGCATTAAACGGCATGCCGTAGTTTAAATTTAACCGCTCAAGGTACCGTTTGGATCTGCCAAGTCCTAACGCAAAAACCAAAAAATATCAATCGACCGCTCCCCAATTTGCTAGCTCGCTATCTACCTTTTCTAGCTTTTGCGTCGCGCTAGCTAGCCCTTCGCGGTTGGCTTCGACCACGGCTTGCGGAGCGGAGGCTACGAATTTCTCGTTATTTAGCATACTTGAGAGCTTTGCTATCTCTTTTTCTAGTTTGGTTTTTTGCGACCGAAGTCGAATGATAACAGCGCTCATATCCACGCCTTCAAGCGGCACGAAGACTTCTAAATTTTCGCTCACGTCGCGCGCGGCGTTTTCTATTTTAGCGTCGCAAAACTCGATCTGCTCGCATTTAGCTAGCAGCGAGACGTAGTTTGTCGCCTCGGTCAAATTTTCGTTTCCGTTTAGCTTGATAAAGGCTTTTGCGATCTTTGAGTTGCCTTGCTCGATGGTCGCCTTTGCGCGGCGGATCGCGACGATGGCTTCGATCACTAGCTCAAAGGTCTTTTCTATCTTCAAATCGCGCTCATTCGCCTGCGGATACGCCTCTATCATGATAGAGCTTGCGCTCTGCAAATTTGAGCCGCTAAGCTCGTGGAAAAGAAATTCTGAGATAAACGGCATAAAGGGACTTAGCAGTCTCATAGCCTCTTTAAATATCGCTCCAAGCTCCCTTACGCTGCCTTTATCGGCTTTGCTAAGCTCGATGCCCCAGTCGCAAAACTCGTCCCATAAAAATTTATAAATAGCGTTTGCCGCGTCGTTAAAGCGGTAGGCGTCGATGTTCTCTCGCACTTCGCGCACGCACTCGTTAAAGCGGCTTAGCATGTATTTGCCAAGCTTCGTTTCGATTTTGGCGTCGCTTAAATTTGCAAATTTAGACTCGTTTAGCAGCAGGTATTTGCTCGCGTTATAAAGCTTGTTCGTAAAATTTCTCACGAGCTTCATTTTTTCGTCGCTTAGCTTTATGTCGCGTCCCTGTACGGCAAGCAACGCAAGCGTAAAGCGCAGGATATCGGCGCTGTACTCCTCGATGCTAACGAGCGGGTCGATGACGTTGCCTAGGCTCTTGCTCATCTTTCTGCCTTGCTCATCTTTAACCAAAGCGTGCAGGTAGATATCGTCAAACGGTAGCTTGCCCAGTGCGTTTTCGCCCTGAAACATCATCCTAGCCACCCAGAAAAACAAAATATCAAATCCGGTAATTAGCAGGTTGTTTGGGTAAAATTCGGCCAAATCGCCGTCAAACCATTTCTCGTTTTTTAGCTCCTCGCCGTTGCCCCAGCCAAGCGTGCTAAACGGCCAAAGTCCCGAGCTAAACCATGTATCAAGGACGTCCGGGTCTTGATGGAAATTTGCGCTTTTGCACTTTGGGCACTGCGTCGGTTCACCTTCGTCCGCCCACTCGTGTCCGCACTCGCCGCAGTAAAATACCGGGATCTGATGTCCCCACCATAGCTGGCGCGAGATACACCAGTCACGAAGTTCGCGCATCCAGGCGTTAAAGCTGTTTATCCAGTGAGCCGGGTAAAATTTAGCTAAGCCTTCGCCGACCTTTGCGATCGCGTCGTC
>CAURYE010000030.1:0-22022 GCA_963529235.1 uncultured Campylobacter sp. | reverse complement strand
AATTTTACGATAACTACGGCGCGGTTTACGAGGAGCGCGGCATACTCAAGCCTCGCGTGAAAAATCACGTCTGCGTCAAAGAAGCGGTCTTTCCGTTTAACAAGCTGCCTGGCGCCGATTTGATCCTGGGGCCTGAGATGAAAAGTACGGGCGAGGTCATGGCGTAAAATAGCACGTTAGTTAGCATGCTATCGGCATATCGGCGCAACACATATCAGCATGAGATGTAAAGCAAATTTTATAACTTAACTACGGCGGCACCAAAAATAGCCGCGTAATCGGAGTTAGCGCCTTAATAACGCCCAATCAAGGCTCAAAACAAAAATATTCTTCTCAAATAGAGCACGAGCGCAGTAGTTAGACCTCCTCCCCCATTTACTCCAGCAAGTAGGCAGAGTTGCGCTAATAAACTAAATTTAACGGCATTAAAAAAGAGGTTTTATTGCTCTATCTTAAAGAATAAGGCTTTATTTGCGTTTGCGGTTCTAAGACAGGCTATACAGCAAAGATAAGTAGAGCTTAGGCTAAGAAGGAGTTTATCGCATTCTTTTAATATTAATAAAGCTCTTATAAGCAAGGAGAAACCGTTAAATGCGGTTAAGTTACGTTTGGTCTAAATTTAGGCGAAAAGTTTAATTTGGCCGGTTAGTCCCGCTACTTTGCCGGCTGCGATTAATGAATAATGCCGAAAAATTAAAAGCAAAATTTCGCAAAAATGTGGCGACAAGCATAAAAAAAGATTGCCAAGATCGCGGCGAATTTGCTTAAACTAGCAAAGCGCCGCCTGATGATAAGGCGGCAAGCGGGCTTAAGGTTTATTCTTTTTTGAAGTTTTTTATTTGTCTAGCCTTCTAGCAAGGCGCTAGCAGCCTTTTTGTTTCCGCCCTTGCTTACTTATTTTTGTATTTTTGATTAAATTTATCGCCGTATCCAGCACCCACAAAACTCGGTCCAAGCTTGCTACACGGCAAAAACTTTTGGGCTAAAGCAAAGACGAACTTGCGGCGCTCATAAACAAAAACCAAAAAACTCGTTTTAGCAATCCTGTGCCGAATTTAGAGCCGTTTTGCCGCCCTACTTCGTTCGTAATGCTCGATGATTTTGTTGTGAATGAGTAGCGAGATATAAATCACCGCACCGCCGAGGCAGAGCCTTAGTATATCCGCATCCTTATGCCAAAACACTAAATTTACGATGATGGCCGCAGGTATGAGAGCGTTATTCATGATAGCTAGAGTGCCGCTGTCTACCTCGCACGCGCCTTTGTTCCATAAAAAGTATCCCAGACCGCTAGCTCCGATACCAAGCCAGAGCAAAACCGCGCCTTGGGTTAGATCAAGGTTGATTTTTTCCGGATTTCCAAACATGGCAAATGCTACGCCCGTAACCGCCGAGGCTCCTACGAAAAAGTAGCCAAAAACCCCTCTTTGCTCGCTAAAGCCTTGCTTTTCCAGCAAAAATTTATAAGCGCTCTGTCCGACGCCAAAGCATAAATTTGCCCCCTGCACGAGCAAAAATCCATGCCAAAAGCCGGCATTTACGTTGCCGTATTTGATAATGAGAGCGCCAAAGACCGCCGTGCCCACGCTAAACAGATACAGTAGCCTCAGCCTGCCCGCGAGCGCGTCATAAACCATGCTCACGTAAAACGGCGTAAATATCGTAAAGAGCGCGACCTCGGCGACGCTAAGGTAGGCAAACGAGTTGTAGTAAAAGATATACATCGCGCCGATTTGCACCGCGCCGATCGCGGCTACTTTAGCGTAGAGGGCGAGGTTTTTCGCGGCAAAATCCTTAATCATAAAAGGCAAAAATACGCCAAGCGCAAGCACCACGCGCGAAAACGCGGCAAAATAGCTATCCACTCGCCCCGCCAAAAACTCGCCGATGAGGCTAAAACTAAACGCCCAAAGCACGGTTACGAAAATTAGTTTTTTCACTTTTTCTCCATTTTTAAATCAAATTTTAGCCCAAATAGTAGCGAAATTCGCCTAAATTTTAAAGCCTAATTTTAAGCCGCAAAAGCGCCCGTATAAATTTACCCGCTCTAACAAAATCTCGCGCAGCTGCTTGCGGTTAAGTCCGTAAGTAGGCGCGTATACGGGAGACCAAACGGGCGGCTTTGCAAATTTTCTAGTTGAGGGCTTTATCTTAAAATAAAAGCCGACCGGCCTCGCCCGAAGCTTAAAGCGCTAGATTATTTTTGCTTTTGTAAAAATACCGAAAAGTGCTTATATTTAGGCTCGTTAGCTAAATACTTTTGACAATCCTTTTTGATATCTAGATGCAGCCCTCTTTTATCCGTAAATCGCTGCAAAGCGGCTTGTATTTGCGGAGCAAAGCCCGCTATCTTGCGTCTAACCAAGCCCCAGATGATCGTGCTTGCAAACCGCGGATTTTCCCAAAAGTCGCTACGTTTTTGGACGATTTGGATAAATGGGATATCTAGCCTGTTTTCCCATAGCACAAGGACAAAGTCGTGCCGTCCACCGCCGTATTTTTCGTTTTCTATGACGGCTAAAATCGTATCGACGACCTTTTTAGAGGATTTTAACTGCGGATAAAATTTCTTCAAACCCATCATCAGCCGCAGCCCTACGGTAGCGACCCTGTACTCATACATATACTCGAAAGCAAAAGTATCTTTTTCCTTAAAGTTATCGAAAGCAAACTCGCAAGCCTCTAAAATCCACGCGCAAAGCGTATCTTCGTTAAAATTATGTTCCGGGCTAATCAGCCTTTTTTCGTAGGCTATCATTTTTTCGACGATTATCTTTTTGCTTTCGTCCATTTTTGTTCCTTCGCGTTTAGTTTTAGTTTATTTACCGCTTTTTAAGCGCGGCGTAAAACGGTTAAATTTGCGCCTACGCTATCTCGGCGCTACCTTTTTGCCGTTTTTATCCACGATATACCATTTGCCCTCTTTTTGAGCAGAAACGATACCGCCTTTAAAAGCGCTTGCCCTGCAGTATCTAAACGGTATCGCAACTCGTCCGTTTACGTCTAAAAAGCCGACTTTGCCGTCCTTTTCAGCCTTAGCCAGCCCATCCTCAAAAATGTCTATATCGTCAAAGTCTAGCGGAGCGAGTATATCGCCCGTGCTTGATATTAGCCCGTATTTTTCGCCCTTTTGCGCTATAAATACGCCGTCCTCGCTCTCGTCTAAAAATCGTATTCAAAGGGAACGGTTATGCCGTCTTTGCCCGCGATTGCGTATTTTTCGCCCTCTCGCACTACCGTAAAGCCGTTTTTGCCCGGTATGCCGACCTCGTCAAATTTAAAAGGTATCATAGCTCCGCCGTTTTTGTCTATGACTCCCCATTTTTCGCCCTTTTTCGTGCGAAATAAAGGCTCCAAGCCCGCCCCTTCATCGCCTACAATATCGCCGTATTCGCAGGACAGGACGATTTTTCCTTGCGCATTTGCTAGGCCGAGCTTTCCGTCTTTTTCGAGCGTAAAAAACTCGGGCAAGCACCAAACGTTATCGTAAACGCAGTGCAAAACCTCCTCGCCGCTTGAGTTTATCAGCCCCCATTTTTTGCTTTTACCGCAAATCGTAGCCAGACCGTCCTTTTAAAACTCGCCGATAAAGTCGTATTCTAGCCAGTTATCTCGCATTTATTTCCTTTAAATTTAGCTAGCATAAAGCCCCTCGCGTACCGAATTTTCAAGCCTTTTTAGAGCCGCGACGCGTATTTAAAACGCCAAACCCGCCGCGAGCACGGTTTAACGGCGATGCGCAAAGCGACGAAATCTAAGAGCTTTTGCGGTAAAGGCTAATTTATATTTTGCGCTACGGCTAGGCTTTGATCTGGTTTTTGGTACCGGCGCGTAGGCAAAGCGCCCTAAATTTAGCCTAAAAATCCCCGCATCATATACGCGCCGGCCGCGCCCGCATCCTTGACCTCGTCTAAATTTTCAAAATTTATCCCGCCGATAGCGTAGGTTTTTATGCTTAATTTCTCGCAAATCTCCCGCAAAAATTTAGTCCCTCTGCCTCGCTCTAGCGCGTGAGAAGGTGTATCAAAAATATGCCCCACCACTACATAATCAGCGCCTCGTTCCTGCGCCGCTAGAGCCTGGTCTAAAGAGTGAACCGAAACGCCGATCTTGAAATTTTGCGTTAAATTTGACGCGCAAATGCCGCCGTATCCCCCTTTATACGAGCTGGCGCCATCAAATTTAACCAAATCTCTCAAATTTGTAGCCCGCTTGACACTCGCAGCCGCAAATTTAGCAAAAGGCAGATGCAGCTCGCCCACGCCGAGCTTGCTTGCGACGCTTGCGTAAGTATGCAAAACAAGCTGCACGTTAGAGCCGCACTCGGCGATAATCTCAAGCGTTTTGCGGGCTAAATTTTCGTATTCGCGCTCAGGCAAATCGCTCTCCCTAAGCAAAATTTTATCCGCCCTGCCGCTCTGCGCTACCCGCCTAACGTCCGCGAAAAAATCCTCGCTCAAACGGCGGTTCGTCACCCAAACAAGCTCAAATTTGCTAAAATCCATCGCCCCTACTCCAAAAGCCAAATTTTACGTCCGCAAAACCCGTAGCAAAGAGCCGCCGCCTCAAACGTAAATATGCTCGCTCATCACGGGCTGCAAATTTAACCCTCGTACGGCGCCTAGTATCTCATCAACCGAGCGCGCGTCGCTGATCTCAAACTGCTCGTCGCCTTTTTTGGCCTTGTCAGAGTGAGTCCCCACGCCAGTACTAACGCCGGCTGAGATTTTGTTCGCGGCGACTGCGATGACGCCGTCTCGAAAGCGCGCCGACTCGCGCGTGGAGATCGTGATATTTGCGTAGGGCAAAAAGAGACGGTACGCGCAGATGACCTGAAATAGCGCCCTCTCATCGACGTCCCTCGGCCCGACGTGAGCTTTGTTTATCGCGGGGCGCAGGCGCGGGCAAGATAGCGCGATCTCGGCGTGCGGGTACTTTTGCTGGATGAGATGCGCATGCAGAGCGGTGGCTAGAGCGTCCTTTCTAAAGTCGTCAAGCCCCAAAAGCGCGGCAAATCCGACGCTGCGCATACCGCCCATGAGAGCGCGCTCCTGGGCGTGAAAGCGGTAGGCAAACGAGCGCTTGACGCCGCCGAGGTGAAATCTCGCATACGCCGCCGGGTCGTAAGTCTCCTGAAAAACCACGACGTAGTCCGCGCCGCAACCGTGTAAAAACGCGTATTCGTCGGCATTTAGCGGATAAATCTCGATGCCGACGTTGCTAAAAAGCCTAGACGCCTCCTTGCAAACCTCGCCGATGTAGCCCAGGTCGCTTTTTTTAGCGCTTTCGCCGGTTAGGATCAGCACGTCTTTTAGCCCGCTTTTTGCGATGTTTGCCAGCTCCGTCGCAGCCTCGTCCACCTTTAGCCGCACACGCGAGATCTTGTTTTTCGAGCTAAAGCCGCAGTAGACGCAGTCGCTATCGCAAAAATTTGAGATATAAAGCGGCGTAAAAAACTGCACCGAGTTGCCAAACTGCCTGCGCGTCCTATCTCGCGCCGCCTCCGCCATCTCGCCTAAAAATGCGCCCGCAGCGGGGCTTAGAAGCGCTTTTAGTCCCTCTACGCTTAGATTTTCTTCGCCAAGAGCGCGCTTTACGCTGAGGGCGTCAAATTTCTCGTAGTCGTAGTCCTCTCGCGCGGCTAGTACCCGCCGCATCAGCGTTTCGTCTATGCGCTGGGCGTCCGCCGCATACTCCATCACGTCTAGATTTTTCAAATATTTCTCCGTTTTTTCGTCTAAATTTTAGGCGTTAAATTTGATAGTTTTTAGGGCGCAAGCGGCAAATTTGACGCGCCCGGACCCGCGCTTTTTCGGCGCTAAATTAAAATTTGCAAAATTTAACGCCGCCACCGCAAGCCGCCCGGTTAAGCTCCGGCAAAAATCAAAATTGAGTTAAATTCACTCCAAAAATCCCGTCAGCGGACTCGACGCCCTAGCACTCTCGCTCACGCCGCCGAGTCCCGATAGATACGCCAGCCTGCCTGCCCTTATCGCTAACGCAAAGGCTCGCGCCATCGTTTTTACGTCGCCGGCGGTAGCGATAGCAGTATTTGCCATCACGGCCGCGCAGCCCATCTGCATCGCTTCGCACGCCTGCGCGGGGCTACCGATACCCGCATCCACGATCACGGGCAGGTCTATCTCGGCGAGCAAAATTTTGATAAATTCGCGCGTACAAAGGCCTTTGTTCGTCCCGATCGGAGCGCCAAGCGGCATCACGCACGCAGCCCCTGCAGACGCCAGATCGCGCGCGACGTTTAGATCGGGGTACATGTAAGGCATCACGACAAAGCCCATGTTTGCGAGCTTTTCGGTCGCTTTTATCGTCTCGTAGTTATCGGGTAGCAGGTATTTGCTGTCTCTGATGACCTCAACCTTCACAAGATCGCCGCAGCCGGCCTCGCGCGCTAGCTTTGCGATACGCACGCACTCATCGGCGTTCCTGGCGCCTGAGGTGTTTGGCAGCAGCGTCACGCCCTTTGGGATAAAGTCCAAAATATTTTCGATCCCGCCCTCGTTCACGCGCCGAAGCGCCAGCGTGACGATCTGTGCGCCTGCCTCGTGTACCGCGGCCTCCAAAAGGGGCAATGAAAATTTACCCGATCCCAGGATAAAGCGCGAGCTAAATTTGTGCCCGCCAAGCTCTAAAATATCGTTTTTTTCGTCAAATTTCATCTCAGCCTCCGCCTACAAAATGCACTATCTCGGCCGAGTCGCCGTCTCTTAGCGCCGTATCAAATTTATCCTTGGGCAAGATTTCGCCGTTTAGCTCGACTGCGATGCGCTCAGGCTTTAGCCCCTTTGCGGCGAGCAGCTGCGCTACGGTTTTGCCGATAAATTCGCCCCCGTCTTTGCCGTTTATTTTTAGCATTTTTTTCCGTTTTTATTAAATTTAGCGCGCCCGTTCGGGTCAAACTTGCGCTGCGTAAGCTCGCGATTATACCTCTTTTTGCTAAATTTAAGCCAAATTTTTCATCGCGAGCGTGCAGGCGGCAAGCCCGTAAAACGCGACGCAAAGGCTAACTGCAAGCCCAAAAACGCTAACTGCTGGCGTCTGGCTAAAACTAAGCGCAAAAAACGAGATAAAGCTCGTGATAAACGCGGCAAATATCCCAAATACGCGCTCTCTCCGCGACAAGTCCTCGTTTAACGCAAAGATGAGATAATCGATCCCGACCGCGCTTGCCAAGATAAGCCCGAAAATCGCAAAAATATTTACGTGAACGCCAAGCGCCGCAAAGCCGCAAAGCACGGCTAGTACGCCAAGCGCGATGACGCTCATAACCAAAAGCGAGCGCGCCGCGCCGAAAAACGCCCACAAAAGCGCAAACGCAAGCAAAAACGCACCACCCTTTAGCACCGCGGCCCAGGCCTTTGCCTCGGTCAAATTTTGATTTAGGACGCCGACGAAATCGATGCTAAATGCGCCGTTTGCCTTTAAAATTTCATCCGTTTTCGCGCCGCTTTCAAGCCCGTCCGCGTATATCGCGCTCGTGCTAGCATCAGGCAAAAATCGAGTCAAATTTTTCGCCGCGTCAAATTCTAAAATCTCGCTAGCGCCGATAGTTTCGGTGTTTGCGATCTTTTCAAGCTCGGATTTTACTAGCTCGCGGGGCAAGCCAAACTGAGCGTAAATTTTAAAGACTTCCTCGTCCCGCGCGGCCTCTTTAAAGATTTTTTTTACGGTTTCTTGCTCGGCCAGACTTAGGATAAATTTAGAAACAGAAGCGTAGTCTCTCACTAGATTTGCCTGCTTTAGCTCGCGCATCAGCCGCTTTTCATCGCCGACTAGATTGCCACCGCCCTTTAGCACGATGACGGAGTTTTGCGGCGCGGCGCCCGTTATCTCGCTGATCTTTTTAGACTGCTCCAGCAGCTGCGCGGGCGAGTTTGCGTAGTCTTTGATCTGCTCGGGCGCGCTTAAGCTTTTAAAATTTAGCGCCAAAGTTACCACGCAGAGCGCAAACGCGGCAAGAAAAGCTTTTAAATTTATCGCTCTCGCCGCACGCTCGCAAAGTCCCGCAAATTTATCAAAAAAACGCGAAAACGCGGCACTTTGCGAAAACGTCGCGCCCTCAAATATAAAAGGCAAGCAAAAATAGGTAAATATAAACGCCCCAAGCAGCGTAAATAACGAAAATACCGCGGTTTGGCGCAGCAGCTCAAGCGACGAAAAGGCAAAAACGCCGTATCCGCTCATCGTGATGCAAAGCCCGAGCAAGAAAATTTTAAGCATCAAACGCACGCTTGCAGCCGCCACCGGCGCGTTTTGATTTTTACACAGCCAGTGCAGCGCAAAGTCAAACATCAGCCCGACCAGGCTCGTGCCGATAACCACGACCATGACGCTAAGGCTCTCGTAGATCAAAAGCGAAGCCGCAAGCCCGCACGCAAAGCCGAAAATCGCGACGAAAACGACGCAAAAAATGCGCAAATTTTTAAACGCGAGCAGCAAAAAAATCGCGCAAAGGCTAAGCGAAACCGCGCTCATAACGGCACTTTCTTTGTCGCCGCCAGCCTTACCGTAGGCTCCGTATAGCGCGCCGCAGCTAGCGTAAGCCTGCACCGCGTCCCCAGCCGCGAGCTCGCGTACGTTTTCATAAAATTTGATCAAATTTCGCGGCTCGTAGCCGGGCTTAAGGCGCGCTTTTACGAGGTAAAATTTCCCGCCCTCGTGTGCGGCTTCTAGCATCAAATTTGACAAATTTAGGCTGATTTTTGAGCCCTCTAGGCTCATGTGCGAGCTTAGAGCGAAAAAATCGTCCTTCGCATTAAGCGGCTTAAAAGCGAATTGATTAAATAAATTTTGCGCGCTTTGTTTAAAAAACTCGTTTTTATCTTTTACCAAAAGTTCAAAGGTTTGCTCGTTTAAAAGCGCGATTTTTAGGGCGTTTAGCTGGGTTAGATACGAGGTTAAATTCACGTCCTGCTTTGCGCGGTACTCCTCAAAAACTCCGCTTTGCGCGGCTAAAATTTCGCTTTTTTCTAAAAACTCAGGCGAATTTGAAGCCAGTAAAAACTCGCTTGAAGCGCTATCGAGCATCGATTTTAGCGCGGTTTGCTCGGTAGAGTTTTCAAAATTTACGAGAGAAAAAATATCCGCGTTTATCTTTTTCGCGTTTGCTAAACAAACGGCGAGCGCGGCCAAAAACGCCGCTAAAAAGATAAAAAAACGCGCGGATTTTCTCATTTTACGTTGTAAAAATCATTTACCGTTTTATCGCCGCTAACCTCGTTTAGCACGATCTTTTTGACGAATTTATCGCCTCCTACCAAGATGCGCGTAAAGATTTGCTTTAGCAGCAGATTTTTGGGCGTCAGCTCGATCTTCCAGTTGTTTTTATCGCCTGAAATTTTAAAGATAAATTCCTTCTCAAGCTCGTCTTTATCAAGCTTTATGATGGATAAAAAGAGCTTTTTATCAAAATTTTGATCGATTTTTATGAGCTGATTGCCGCTTTTTTGAAAGATCCCGCGCTCGTTTATGACGATGCTAACCGCGATCGGGCTTAGCGTGTCGTAGAGCAGCTCGCTTTGACTGAGTTCAAATTTGCCGTAGCTTTTAAACTCCACGTTAAAACCGCTCAAAAACTTCGTCTGAGCAAACTCGCCGCTGATATTTTGCGTTTTGATTTGAGATTTTATCTCGTTAAAATCAAGCCCCATTAGGCTCGCAGCCAAACTAAAAATTATCGCTATTTTTTTCATTTATATACCTTTTTACTGCATTTTGTAACTCTTGCGGGATCTCAAAACACGTCTGCATCGCGCGCATATCAACAGCCGCCTGCGAGGTCGCGCCCGTGCACAGCGTCTCGCCTGTTTTGGCGCTTTTTACGACGTAGCCAATCCTTAAAAAGCACTCGCACTCCTTTAGCGTCGCCTCCACCTCGATCTCATCGCCGAAAAACACGGGCTTAATATATTTTACTTCGATTTTTACGATCGGATAGGCGTAGCCGTCCGCCCTCATCGCCTCGTAGCCGTAGCCTATCTCCCCTAGTAGCGCGCATCTAGCCGTCTCGAAATACTTCACGTAGTTGCCGTGCCACACGACGTTCATGCTGTCCACGTCGTAAAACTGCGCCTTTAGCGCGACTGATTTTGATATCATCTCATCTCCAAAAATCAAAAAAATTAAACCACTGCGTAGGCGTTTGCTTGCAGCGATTTTCCAGCTCGCGGACGTAAATTTGCAGATACTGGCGTGCTGCGGCAGCTTTGTCTCGCCCCAGCTTTACGGCGCTTGCTAGCGGTACGAGCTCGATCCTAAATTTACCGCCGATCTTTTGGCACCACAGCGAGCTTATCTTCACGCCCAAAATCCCCGCGATCAAATAAGGACCGTAGTTAAAGCTCGCCTCCTTGCCTAGAAATTTCACGCGCGCGGCCTTATCGCCGCCAAGAGGCGTCCTGTCGCCCATTATGCCGATGTGCTCGCCGCTTTCAACGATATTTTTTAGCTCCAGCATCGCGGCTACGTCTAGCTTATTTACCGCCATCATACGCACGCTGCCGCCGTTTTTACTGATTTCGCGCAGCACTTCGTTAAATTTACGCGAGTTCTCGTCGTAGGTCAAAATCACCATCCTAAAGCCCTCGACCCGCGCAGCCAAAGCCTTGCAAATTTCGACGTTTCCAAGGTGCGCCGTGAGCAAAATTTGCCCCTTTTGCGCGCCGATCAGTTCTCTTTTTATGCGCTCTAGGTCTATGATCTCTAGCTCGTCATCCTTGATCTTGCCTTTCCAAACTCTAAATTTATCGCAGATAGCGCCGCCAAACGCCTCAAAATGGCTAAAGACGCTCGTTTTTTTTATCGTCTGCCCGCCGGCAAATTCGCTTAAATTTTGCCTAAACTCGGCGATATTTTCGCGCTCGTTTTTTGAAAAAATATAATAAAACCAAACCACGATTTTAACGATAAGCTTTAGCGCAAACTCGGGCAAAATTTGCGACAAAAATAGGCTAAGCCTTAGAAAAAATACTCCTCCTCTTTCCTGCCTTTTCCACCAGAGATTTTGCTCGGCGCTTTCTTGAGCCTCTACGGAAATTTGAGTGCTTGCCGCGTTTTTTTCGCCCAAATTTAACCCGCACGCTCGCCAAATTTTACCCAGCGCGAATTTAGGCAGAGAAAAGAAGCATTTTGCGTGCATAAGGCTGATTAGCGCGTTATCGCGCAGCATCTTAAAGTGCGAAACGCCGCCCTTTTCGTAGCGTACGTGCGTATCGATCCAGTGTACATTGATACCCTGTCTTACGGCATTTACGAGGATTTCGATGTCAAATTCCATCCTGTTTGTTTTGCTTTTTGCCGCCGCTTTTTTAAGTTGCTCTAAAGGATAGACGCGAAACCCGCACATAGCATCTTTGACGCCAAGACTTAGCGTATTTATCGCGACCCAAAAATTCGTGATTTTTCTGCCGTAAACGCGGGATCTTGGCGCATCCTCGCCGTAGATAGGATTTGCGCAGACGATGCTTTGCGGGTGCGCCCGGCTCTGCCTCAAAAACTCGCCTATGAGCGCAGCGTCGTGCTGAAAATCGGCGTCGATTTGCAAAACATGGCTAAAACCGCGATTTAGAGCAAATTTAAACCCGTCCTTCATCGCGATGCCCTTGCCGCCGTTTTGCGCGCGCGTGAGTAGCAAGACGCCCTGCGTGCGCTCAAGCTCCGCTAAGATTAGCTTGCTAGCCTCGTCCGAGCCGTCGTCCACGACGATAACTGGCAGCTCGTATGTTTTTAGCGCGGCGATCAGGGCTTTGATATTTTGCGGGTGATTGTAAAACGGTACTAAAAACGCAAATTTATTCAAAGCGTCGCCCTACCGACCGAGCACTTTTCGCCGTTGCAAAACAGCTCAAAGTAAAGCTTGCCGCCGCGTTTTTCAAAACAAACGCGGAGCAAATCGCCAGGTCTAACGAATTTCATAAATTTTAAATTTTCCACCGTGCTAGCGCCGCTAACGTCGATATCGACGCCGCAAGCTAGCTCAAAGACGTAATCAAGCTGCATAAATCCCGGCAGTAGCGGTAAATTTGGAAAATGGCTCTCGAAAATCTCAAGCCCGGCGTGCATAACGGCGCTAAATTCGTATTTTTGCGCTGAGTTTTCAAGCTGCTCGCCGCCCCCGTCAAATTTAGCGCAGATATCGTTTGTATTAACCGCGCCGCAGTTTTGGCCGCTCGCTAAATTTTGGCCGTTTTTATAAATTTGACCGCCGCAAATTTCGCCCGCTTCATTTACGCGCCCGCCGCTCCAGACGGGTTTTGGGCTAGCAAATAGCGCGTTTTCAAATTCGCTTTTTTCAAATTTACCCTGCTGGTTTCGCGGCATTTTTTCTACGATTTTAAAGTAGCGGACGCTGTTTTTAAACTCAAGCCTCAAAAGCTCTTTTAGCTCGGCTGCAACGCCTTTTTTGCCGATTTTTCTAAATTTTTTTAGCCCCTCGTCGTTAAGCTCTAAAAGCGCGGCTATGCGTTTAAATTTGGGATGCGGCGCGCAGTAGCAGTCCGCGAGCAGGCCGCTTTCTAGCAGCTTTGCTTCGATACTCTCTAGACTCACGCGCTTGTCGTTTAGCTTCACGATGCGGTCTATCCTGCCTTGTAGCGTGAGGCGGCCATCATCGATACTAGCCGCGTCGTTAGTCTGAAAAAACTCGCACCAAGGCGAACTCACGTTTAGCGCGCCTCTACCGTCTAGCCCCGCATTCACCGCGCCAAACAGCCTAAGTCCGCACCCCTCGTCTCTAGCCACTATGCCAGTTTCCGTGCTGCCGTAGATTTCGATGATACGCGCGTCGCAGATTTTGCCTAGCTCGTCTCTTAGCTCTTTTTTTAGCGGCGAACCCGCGCTTACGATCCCGCTTAAGCTCTTTAGCGCGCTTGCGGCGGGGCTTTGAACTAGCGCGCCTAGTAGTACCGGACTAGCGATAAATACGTGATTTGCAAGCTCTAATCCCAAAATCGCCTCTGGGTAGTTTAGCTCGTCAGCGATGACGCTAGCGCCCAGCACTAGCGGCAAAAAGACCTTAAAAGTAAGTCCGAACATGTGCCTGTGCGAAACGCTCGAAAAAAAGGTATTTTGCGCGCTAAAATTTAGCTCGCAGGCTAGATACTCGCTCTCTTTTATCATCTGCGCGAGCGACTTTTCTATCATCTTGCTTTTGCCGCTCGAGCCTGAAGTCTGTAGGTAAAATTTAGCCTGCGGATCAAATTTGAGTCCGTTTGCGGGCTTGCTTGAAAGAAAATTTGAAAAATTTTCGTCGTTTACGGCAGTTAAATTTGGCTCATAAACCGGCTTTGCCAGCACGTAAGGAGCCGCGCCCGCTAATAGCGAGCCGAAAAACGCGGCGTAAAATTTAAACGCGTCATCAAGATAAATTTGCAGCTCTTTTATGCCGTTTTTTTCTAAAAATGCGGCAACTCCAAGACACGCGTCAAAGACGTCGCGCGAGTCGTCCGCAAATCTAAAATTTTTTAAATTTTCTTCAAAGCTCATCGCTCTTTATAAATCTCTTTCTAAATAAAATTTCCCCGAAAAACAGCGCCCCCATCAGCGCGTAAGACACCGCGCTGCTATAAACGCTCCAGTAAAGCTTATCCTCCATCAAGGCTAGCGCAAGCGAGAGTGCGGCGTTAAAAACAAAAAACGCGCACCAAATTTTAGTCAAATTTCGCGTATAGATCACGCCTTTTTCATCCAAATCAGGCTCTTTTATCCTTGCGATTTTGGTGATGACGGCTTCGTTCTTTAGACTAAAAGCAAAAAACGCCAAAAACGCCAAACTCACCAAAACAGGATAAAGATACGCTAAAAATCCGCTTCTAAAAATCATACAAACTATGAAAAAAACGGCCGCCGCGATACTAAGCTTCCTCTCAAAACCGCTTGAATACGCTCCGCGCGCTATCCACAGCGCGGCAAGTGCCCAAACGACCCAAAAGGCAAAATCGCCCGCGAAAAATAGCGCAAACGGATAAAGGACGCTAACTACGCTTAGGGCGATTTTAAGCTTGCTCGTCAATTTTTTTAGCCACCGCGTTTACGATGTCTTCGAGCGTTTTTACGTTTTTAAAGTCTTCAGGCATCAATCGGTGGCCCGTTTTGCGCTTGATGTGGTCTATTAGGTCGATTGCGTCGATGCTATCTATCTGAAGATCCTCGTAAATGCGCGTCTGCGGCGTGATTTTGGCCTCGTCGATCTCAAAAAGCTGCACTAGCGCGGACTTTAAAATTTCAAAAATTTCTTCCTGTTTCATCGTTATTTCCTATTTTCAAAGATGTATTGCGCGAGGCTTTTTACGCTGTAAAAAATCTCTTTTAAATTTGCGGTTTTAGAATCAAGCACTAGGCCGTAGCTTTTTTGCACCGCAAGGCCAAGCTCGAGCGCATCGACGCTATCGAGTCCTAGCCCTTCGTTAAAAAGCGGCGCGTTTTCGTCGATATCGCTTGGTTTCATATCCTCCAAATTTAAGCTCTTTATGATGAGCTCTTTTATCTCCTCTATTAGTTCGTTCATCGTTTAAACTCCTTTGTATAATTTTCGCTTATAAAAGCGTGTAGCTCTCTAGCCCTGATAGGATTTGGCCTATCCGCGCAAAACCCGTCCAAATTTAGCCTAAAAAGCTCTTTGAACTCGTATTTTATCATAACGCTCGGGGTTTTGTACCAAGGCTCGTTTTTTTTGAGGCTGGGCGGATCCATTTTGATGGCGATGGCGACTAGCTGTTTTGCCGCATTTACCGCGATATAAGCGGCTGCTTTATGAAATACGATCTCGCCTGCAGTGCGCGTGCCTTCTGGAAATATTATTAAACTCTCGCCGCTTTTTAGGGCGTCCGCGCTTTTTTGCAAGAGCTCCTCGTTTGCCGTGTTTAGGATGTAGCCGCAGGATTTTATCGCTGGAGCTAAGAATATATTTTTAGCAAGGCTTGCCTTTACCACGCAGTTTGCGCGGCGGATAAAGGCCAGTAAAAAAACGACGTCTAAAAGCGACGGGTGGTTTGCGATGATTATCTGCGAGGCGGCGCCAAGCTCTGAAGGAAGGTTAAATTTAGTGCGCTGATAGCCGGAAATTTGCGTAGAAAATATAAAAAATCTCCAAGCCAAACGCACCAGATCGCGGCAAAAATAGCGAATAAATTTAAATTTATAAAGTCCAAGAAGCACGACCGGAATAAAGATCAAATTTCCAAGCGCGCAAATAAGCCCAAATAGCGCGAAATTCGCCCCGACGATAAAAATTTTAAACCCGCGACGAGGGCTCATAATCCCACCGCCAAGCGGAGTTTTTATCCGCGCTTTGCCAAGAGCATTTTTGCTTCGGATCGAAATTTTGCAAAAATTTAACGAGCAAATTTTTATCCGTCTTGCCGTCTGATTCACATTGTGACAGGCTTAAATTTTCGCCCTCGCTAACTAGCAAACAAACCATACAAGAGGGCGCAAACTCATCAAAATACTCCTGCGAAATGCTCTCGTGATAAGCTAAAACTAGAGCGTTTTTGGCTCCGCTTTTTAGCATCAGATGCGACTGCATCAAAGCGTACTCTAGCGGCGCGTATGCAGAAACGGCCGAGATTTCGCTACTATTTTTAAAATTTATCGCTAAAAGCGAGGAAAGGGCGTTGTGTACCGAGAGCGAAAACGAGGTCGGCGATATGAGTTCGCCGCGAGCTAGCGTATTTTGTAGCTCAAAACAGCGATTTATCTCGCCTTCGTACGAGCTAAAAACGATAGGCATATCAAGCGGCGCGATGTTTTTGGTTAGGTCAAAGGCGCATTTTGCCGCGCGGCTAAGTCTGCGGCGCTCAAGCGGGGGCACGTGCGAGACGTCAAGCTCCCTCTCGTATGCCGCCAGCTTCGCATCTTGCGCGCCGTTAAAAACTACCGCGTCAAAAAAATCGAGTTTAAAATTTAGCCCCATTGCTCCTTTTGCCGCCTATTTTGCTATATCGCCTTTTAGCGTTACGCCCGCCATCAAAGCGCCCGCGCCGCACTGAAACTGCGTTTTGGAGTCAAAAGGCTGTTTTTTGTAGTATCCGGTTAAATTTACCACTCTCGAGCCGCCTTCTTGCACCGCGCGCTCTTGGAAGGTTTTTACCGCCGATAAAAACGCCCACTCGCACGCCTCTTTGTCGCTTTTGTTAAAGGCGTTGGTTTTTTTGTTCGCCATTAGGCCGCTTTTGATGATTCCGCCTTTCGTACCAGAGCCAAAGCTTAGCTTGATGTTTGGATTTAGCACCTCTTTAGCCTTTGGCGAATTTAACGCCTCCTCGATCGAAAAGTGCTGCACGTCGTCGCGCGCGCTCAAATTTAAAGCCAAGGCGCAAACGCCCGCTAAAACTAATAATTTTTTCATTTTTTCTCCTTTATTTTGCCGTATTAGCGCGTAATATTACCGTAAATTTCGTTAGTATAAACATAAAAGCTCGGTTTTAGCCCAAATTTTACCCCGCAAAGGCAAACGACGCTCGCGGTCTTGCTTTGCTCTATCTTTAAAAGGCGTTTGCCTAGCAAAGCGCCGCTTTATGCTTTGATTTTTTCGTCGATATTTAGACCCGCTTTACCGCTTGGTTTTAAATTTTTTTAAAAATTAGCGAGGTATTTACTCCGCCGAAAGCAAAGTTGTTGCTCATAACAAAATCCGTATCTATCGCCGTTTGCTCGCTCAGATAAAAAAGCGGCGCGCACTCCGGATCGACGTCGGTTAAATTTATCGTCGGGAAAAATCTCTTCTCCCGCATCATCATCACGCTAAATATCGCCTCCAAACCGCCGCAAGCCCCTAGCGTATGGCCGAGGTAGCTTTTTAGCGAGCTAATAGCGATTTTATCTCCGAAAAGCTCGTTTGTAGCGATACTCTCGGCGATGTCGCCCTGCTTAGTCGCCGTGGCGTGAGCGTTTACGTAGCCGATCTTTTCAGGCGTTAAATTTGCGTCTTTTAGCGCCAAAGCCATCGCGCCTTTCATCGTCGCGCTTTGCGGTCGCGTTACGTGCGAGCCGTCGCAGTTTGAGCCAAAGCCTACGACCTCGGCGTAAATTTTAGCTCCGCGTTTTACGGCGCTTTCCTCGCTTTCTAGCAAAAGTATCCCCGCACCCTCGCCTAGCACAAGCCCGTCGCGCCCCTCGTCAAAGGGAGCCGGCGAAATCTCGGGCGAGCCGTTTTTCACGCTAGTGGCATAAAGCATATCAAACACGTACGCCTCGCTCGGGCACAGCTCCTCGGCGCCGCCTGCTAGCATCATATCGATCTTACCGCTTTTGATACTCTCGTAGGCGTATCCGATCGCGTGCGAACCGCTCGTGCAGGCCGATGACGTCGGGATGATGCGCCCTTTTAGCGAGTAAAAAAGCGCGATATTTGCCGCCGTGGTGTGAGGCATCATCTTAATGTAGGTGTTGGCGTTGCACTCGTTTTCGCCGCGCTCGAGCAGTTTTGCCATCGCTAGTATCGACTTGGTGCTACCCGTAGACGAACCGCACGCGACCCCTAGACTGCCCTCTTGCACGCTAGGATCGAGACTTGCGGCGTCTAAATTTTCGCCTCGCATAAGTCCTGCGTCTCTTAGCGCTAGTCCCGCCGCCTCGACGCTATACATCGAGACTATGCCCAGGCTTCTTAGCTGCTTGCGGTCCCACGAGCTAGGGCACTCGTAGCCCTCTATGGGTGCAGCCAGACGGGTATTTAGATCCTCATATCTATCCCACTGCCGCATATATTTCACGGCGTTTTGGCCGAGCTCAAATTTAGCCCTTATCTCGTCCCAACTCTTGCCAAATGCGCTCACCATACCCATGCCGGTTATAAAAACTCGCATCAGCAAAGCCCTCCGTTTACGCCGATAACCTGCCTAGTTATGTAGGCTGCGCCCTCGCTTAGCAAAAACTCGACCAAAGGCGCGACCTCGTCTGCTTTGCCCGCTCTTTTAGCGGGAATTGCCTTTAAGATCTCCTCGATCGGCAAGCCGCCGTCCGTCATATCCGTCTCGATGAGTCCGGGCGCGATACAGTTTACGGTGATATTTCGCGAAGCTAGCTCGGCGGCTAGAGACTTTGCCGCGCCGATGAGGCCAGCTTTGCTAGCCGCGTAGTTGCTCTGTCCGCGGTTGCCGATGACGCCTGAAACCGAACTCATGACCACGATACGAGCGGGCTTTTTAGCGCGGATCATAGGCATGAGAGCGGGCTTTAGGACGTTATAAAAGCCGTTTAAATTCGTATCCACGACGCCGAACCAATCCTCATCCTCGATGCCAACAAAGGTATTATCGCGCGTGATGCCGGCGTTTAGCACGACGGCGTAGTAAGCGCCGTTAGCCTGGGTATCGGCTTCGATCGCCGCCCTTGCCGCCTGCGTATCGGCTACGTCAAATTTTAATGCGCTCAAATTTAGCTCGTTTTGTAAATTTAATAATTGCTCGCTCGCGCTTTTGCCGTGTAGCACGACCTCGTATCCCGCCGCCGCCAGCCGTCTAGCCACCGCTTCGCCGATGCCGCGACTAGAGCCCGTTATCAGCACTCTTTTACTCATCCAGTATCCTTTTTACGTATTCCTCGTCCGGGCTTAACACGTTTAGCGTCGCGCGCGCTCCAAGCTCGCCGTTTACGTAAAGCTCGCAGTCGTAAACGCCAAAACCGCTTGCGTCCTGTATCGAGCAGGCGGCTTCGATGACGACTTCGTCTCCGACCTTTAAAAACGGCTTAAATGTCTCAAATTTTCTACTGCCCAGCAAAAAGCCCAGTCCGAATTTCATCCCCTTTAGCTCGCGCATCTTTGAGTCGTAGATACCCAGCGACTGAGCCATCATCTCGACGGTTTTATGCATGGCGAATTTGCCGTCCGCGAGAAATTTATTATCCTCTTTTATAACGCTTTTGGTTTTTATGCGCCCATCTTCAAATTTAAGCACCTCGTCGATAAAAATGATCGCCGTGCCGTGCGGGAGATAACCCTCTAGGCTCATTTCGCCCTCCCAAACACGATCGCCGCGTTATCGCCGCCGAATGCAAACGACAGCGACATAGCTGAATTTACGACCGCTCTTTGGCCAAATTTCACCAAATTTACCCTCTCTATCTCATCATCATAAACGCCGTCATATACGTGCGGCGGTAGCGCGGTTTCGCCCTTAGCGCAAAGCATGGCGCAAAGCGCGCTCTCGATGGCTCCTGCGGCTCCTAACGTGTGGCCGATTAGAGGCTTGACGGAGCTTGCGGGTACGAGCGGCAAAAGCGAATGCACGATCTTTGCCTCGATTTTATCGTTTGCCTGCGTGCCGGTACCGTGTAAATTTATATAATCAACGCTGCTTAAATTTGCCGCCTGCAGCGCCTTTTGCACGCACTTTGTTTGCATCTGAGCGCTAAAATCGGGCTGCGTCATATGAAACGCGTCGCAGTTTGAGTGTTCGCCCGCGATAACGACGTTTGAGATTTCATCTCTGCTCGCCACGAAAAAGGCCGCGCCTTCGCCGATATTTATACCGTCGCGATTTTTGGAAAACGGATTGGTCTCGCGCTCGCTTAGGATACCTAGGCTATCAAAGCCGTTTATCGTTAGCGTATTTAGGCTATCCACGCCGCCGCAGATTACGGCGTCGCAGATACCGGACTCCAGCAGCCTTTTTGCCGTTATGATCGCCTTGACGCCCGAGGTACAGGCCGTCGAGACGGAAAACGCAACCGAGCTAAGCCCGTAAAAATCGGCGATAAATTCGGACGGATTGGCTAAGGAGTTGCGACTGACGCCGAATTTTGAAGCATCAAAAAACCCCGTCGCGGCAAAATCCTTAAACGTTTCGTAGTTTTCCTCCACGCCGCTAGTAGTCGTGCCAACGACTACGCCGACGCGATTTTTGCCGTACTTTTTGATAGCGTCTCGCACGTCTTTATCTATCTGCAAAAGCGCGCTTAAAACCAGAGCGTTCGTGCGCGTTTGCAAGTGTTTTGGCGTATTTTGGCTAAATTTAGCCAGCGGCGCGCGGGCTTTGCCGAGGATAAAGCTTTTATCCGCCCTAAAGCCTTCGCAAACGCTCAAAAATCTCTTTTCGCCGCATAAATTTGCAAAATTTTCCTCCGCATCGACTCCGGCTGCGCTGATGAGGGCCGGCTTACTAACGTATATCAAGGGCTCTTACCTTAAAATTTTCGTTATTTGCCGTTATGACGGCCTCTTTTTGATTTGATTTTACGATACTTAGCACTTTAATAAAAAGCTCGTTGTAGGCGCTATTTGGCGGTAAAAAGCCGATAGCTTCGAATTCGCCGCTCGGCCTTAAAACCCGCCTAGCCAGCGGAGTACCCATGGAATTTATCATCGTAAAATAAAAATCCTCTTTTTCATGCGAAATATAGAGCAAATTTGAGCCGCTTTGAGAAATCACTTCAAACTCGCGTTTATCGAAATTTACGATATGCGGAACATCAAATTTAGCCTTCGCCGCACATCCGCAAAAAAAGATCGTCGCCGTAAAAATAAGTAAAAATTTAAAAGCTCTTTTAAGCCTCACTCTCTAGCCGCCCTATTAAAATCTTTATTGTTTTTTAGAATAATTTTAAATTATATCTTTTTTACCTTAAACCTACAGCGCAGAGCTTGCCTCCGGCTAAAGGCCGCGCAAATTTACGAATGCGAATTTGACGGCATACGAGATTTAAGCGCTTAAAATAAGCTAATCTACTCCCCCAGCCCCATCCTCACGCGGTTTACGCAAGTAGCCGCTAGTAAAAATACCGCTACGTAAAGCACCCAGACGCTCCACGCAGGCAGCTGCCCTAGCAGCGCGTAAACGGTAGCTATAAGCCCGAATAAAAACGCTCGGTCGCTTTTACCCATAGGCCCGTCATATCGCCTACCCCGTCCGTGGATCTGACCTAACACGCCTAAAAATTCGCTCATAAAAGATAGAAAGATAACGAGCGTGATAACGCCCCAGTCAAACGGCGCTACGAAGGCAAACGGCAGATAAAGCGCGGCATCCGAAATAACGTCCGTAGCCTCGTTTAGGTAGCCTCCTAGCGGACTTTTTTGATTAAACTCGCGAGCCAGCATACCGTCGATGGCATTTAGCGCCATACGTAAAAACATCCAAACGGGCAGTAGAAAAAATAGCACTGGAATATCGGCAAATTTTACTAGGACTCCGCCGAGTAAAACGGATATGACGCAGGCTGCTAGGGTAACTTCGTTTGCCGTGACGCCCGCGCCATAAAGACGCCTAACTAGCGGGCGCAGTAGATTTTGAAACTTGGGTTTTAGCTCGTAAATACTCATAACGCTCCAAATGCAAAATTTGGGTATTGTGACGTAAAAACGCTTGAATAGGGTTTAAAATGGCTTTTGGTCTTAAAGCAAATTTGCCAAATACCGCGTATTTTTATCGGCGGCTTAGGACTAAAAGCGCGTAAATGCGGCCTTTTTAAAATGTCGGCAATTATGCGATAAGGCTTCTTACACTAGCCGCATTTCCAAACGGCTCTACTAGGCGTCAGTCTTACCGCAAGAGTAAATTTAACCGACGACGGCCCAAACTACGTTAAATTTACCAAACCCTACAAAAATAAGACCGCGCCGATGATGGTTTATCTAGCTAGCGCAAACCCAACATACTGCTAATAAAGCGCGGTTAAACGGCTTTGCTATAAATGATGGCGATTTTGCTCGTATGCTACGTCTTATACCCGACTCTTGCGCAAACAGGGTCGTTATGCTTAGCTATTTGCGCCGATAACCGTACGAAGAGCGTTAGGCTTATTTTAGATGGTAGCGATAATCTTGCCTAAAGCAAATTTAAATGGCGACTTTAGAGTCGTCCGTACCTACGTATCTAGGCTCGCGCTCTAGCCAAAAGAGTATCCAAACCTTGCCGTCTGAAAGATAAATTTAATGCTTTAAGCAGACATATGATACCCATTAAATTTTACGGCTTTTAATTCTCTCTTGTGTTTGGCGAGCGTTTTATAAAACGCCGACTAAGATTTTAATCAAATTTTAGCCCGTGAAGTTCTTAAATCTTAAA
>CAURYE010000029.1:0-22349 GCA_963529235.1 uncultured Campylobacter sp. | reverse complement strand
CGTATCTGACGTCTTGCGGGCCTTTTACGATGCGAACCGAGCTGTAGTTTTGCGCAGAGATGTAGGTGATGGGCGTATCCATGCGCATGCCGCAGCCGCCGTTTAGCGTGCTACCGTCGATCAGCACCGGTAGCCTAGCCGCCGTCTGCGAACGATAATAAACCTCGCTACCGCCTCCGCCCTTGCGCTCCATCGTAAAGCCATTCAAATTTGAAAGCGATTTGGCGATATCGCTGTTTTCCAGTATCGCGCCCTTGCCGACTATTTGCGCATTAGTCGGCTCGTCGAGGGCTGATTTTTGCATTTTTGACGAGACGGTAACGGGGCTCAAGCTTATCGCTTCCTCGGCGCTAAGCATCAAATTTGACGCCATGGCCAGCGCCAAAACGTAAGAAATTTTCATTTTCGCTCCTGCAAAATTAATATTTAATATTGAAATTAAAGCAAAAATCGACTTAAATAAAGTATGAATATTTATGTAATGTTAATTATTTTGTGTGAAATCTAGCTCAAACTCTGATATTTCGGTCGCTTGCGTCAAGTGTGTAGAAAAGTAACCTTAACGGATTAGAATTATAAATTTAAGTAATCTCGGTTTCATCAAATTTGAGTTTAACGAAACCGAGATTAAATTTACAAAATCTCTTTTACCAGTAGCTGCGGCGTGACGAGTCCGCGAAACGAGTTTTTTGATACCGAAAAAACGAGGTCTATGCTCTCGCCCGCATGCGGCTCGCGAGTGAAGTTAAAAAACAGCGCTTCAAGGCACTTGCCGTCTTTTTGCAGGATTAGTTTTAGGTGATTTTGCTCCCTGCCGATTAGTTTTTTGTTTTTGACGACGGCGGATTTGATCTCAAAGAGCGGGCGCGGATTTTTCTGTCCGTAAGGCTCGAAATGCTCCAAAATTTCAAGCAGCTCAAAGTCCACTTCGCCGGCTTCTATCTCGCCTAAAGGCTCGTCAAACGCGCTAAATTCGTGCAAATCCATCAGCATGCACGAGCTATTTATCGCGTTTTTAAACGCTTCTAAATTTGCCGGATCTATCACGATACCCGCAGCCCCTTTGTGTCCGCCGTAGCCCGCAAGCAGCTTTTCGTGGCTAGCGATGAGCGAGAGGATGTCTAGCTTGCCCACGCTTCTAGCGCTGCCTTTGGCGCGGTTTTCGTCGATGCTAAAGACGATGGCGGGCTTTTTAAACTGCTTAGCCAGGCGCGATGCGACGATGCCGATGACGCCCTCGTGCCAGCCCCTGCCCCACGTCACGATGATATGCTCGTCCTCGCGTACGTCCTTTAGCGAGCACTCAAAAAGCGTGCGCTCCTCCTCCTTGCGCGAGTTGTTAAAGCTCACGATGGTGTCGAGGCACTCGCAGGCGCGGTCTAAATTTTTAGCGCGCAAAAACTCAAAAGATACGCTCGCATCGTCCATGCGGCCAGAAGAGTTTATAAGCGGCGCGATGAGAAAGCTGATGTCGTCGCACTCAAATTTATCCTTGCCGTATAGCTGTTTTATCGCCGTAAATGCAGGTCTGCGCGAGCTGTTTAGCCGGTTTACGCCAAGCTTAACCAGGATGCGGTTTAGATCGCGAAGCTCCATCATATCGGCGATTATCGCGATGGCTAGGAGGTCTAGAAATTTACCCATATCGTAGTTGATGCGGCACACGTCTTTTAGTGCGCCCACTAGATACCACGCAACCTGAGCGCCGCAAATTTCGACGTTTGGGAAAGGACAATCCTTTTGCTTCGGGTTTATAATCGCATAGGCCTCGGGCAGGATGTCTGGCGGCATGTGGTGATCGGTGATGATGAGATCGATGCCCTTTTGCTTGCAAATTTGAGCCGCGTCGTTTGCCGAGATGCCGTTGTCCACGGTCACGATGAGGCCAGCGTCTGCGATCTCCTCGACGATTTGCGGATTTAGTCCGTAACCGTCGCTAAAGCGATTTGGGATACGCACGAAATACTCGCTAACGCCCAAATCATCGAAAAACTCGGCCATTATGACGCTGGCGATCACGCCGTCCACATCATAGTCGCCGACGATGACGATCTTTTCGTTTCGCTCGATCGCGCGCTTTATACGCTCGGCACCCTTAAATACATCCTTTAACGCATCAGGCGTAGGAATTTCTGAAAGTTTTTTGTGAATGTCCTTTTCAAATCTCTGGTTCAGTAATTCCTTTATCTTTTCCTTATTCAACATCGTTTTGACGGGCTTTTGCGTAAGCCTCGCGCTCAATCGCCGCCTTGCCACCGTTTTTGCCTAAATTTACACTCGTCTCTGGGGTTAAATTTACCCCCGCAGCGCCGCAAAAAAGGCTAAATTTTGGTTCAAATTTCATCTTTTTCCTTCTTTTTTATTTTCTAATGCGCAAATTATAGCTTTTTGAAATTTAATTTCTTATAATTTTCAGCGAGTCGAAATTATATTTGAAATGATATTAATTATTATATTTAAACCTAAGTTAAGATGCATTTTTGTATTATTGCGCTCTCATTTCAACAAAAAGGAACGATATGAAAAGAACTTTTTTAAAAGCGATGTTGGTGCTTTTTGCGGTATTTTCGGCAACCCAAGCGGCGGCTGAAACTAAGGTCATAAAAGACGTCTTAGGTCGCGAGGTAAAGTTAAATTTACCCGTTAAACGCATAGCTTTGGGTTTTTACTACACCGACTTTTTAGCCGTCGGCGGCACTAAGGCTTTAGATAAAGTCGTGGGTTTTTCAAAAGAGGTTTGGACAGACTGGACGCCTGCTAGTTGGGATCTATATAGCAAAGCCCTACCGCAGCTAAATAAGCTTGCGGACTTCGGCGAGGTAGAGGTCGGTACGTTCTCGGTAGAAAAAGTTATCTCCCTAAAACCCGATTTGCTAATACTCGCATCTTGGCAGTATAACGTGCTGGAGCCTGATTTAAAGCCCCTAACCGATCTAAATATCCCAATCGTCGTGCTTGATTATAACCGCGAGAAGGTTGAGCTTCACGTAAAAAGCACTAAAATTTTAGGCGAAATTTTAGGCGAGGAAAAAAGAGCGGACGAGATCTCTAAACTATACGAAAACACCGTAAAAGAAGTGGGCGATCGCATCGCAAAAGCAAATTTGCCTAAACCTAAAATTTACATAGAATTCGGCCGCGGCGGTCCTGACGACACAGGGATAACTTACGGTAAAGATATGTGGGGTTCGCTGATAGATTTGGCCGGCGGAGATAATATCGCAGCCGATCTAGTCGAGCAGTGGGCGCCCATCAACGCCGAGCAAGTCATAGCCGCAAAACCCGACGTTATAATGATAACAGGCCGCGAAACCGAACTAAAAAAAGAGCCTACCGCGATGGTGATGGGCATAAACATAGATAAAGCCGAAGCGTTAAAAAGACTGGACGGATTTAAAAACCGCGTCGGTTGGTCGGAGCTTCCGGCTATCAAAAATAACCGCCTATACGGCCTATATATGGGCGCGTCAAGAACTCTTGCGGATATGGCGATGGTGCAATATATCGCAAAAGCTTTGTATCCGCAGCTATTTAAAGACGTAGATCCGATAAAGACCTACGTTGTTTTTCATAAAAAGTACTTGCCTGTCGTTCCCGTCGGTACTATAGCCATCCAAGCGGACGAAAAATGAATAAAATAAGTTCCGAAGAGGTCGTAAAGGCTCATAGAAAGCGCGAATTTAAACGCTTAATCATCATCTTGAGCTTTATAGTCGTGGGTCTTGTATCGATGGTGTTTGATATCGGTACCGGGCCTGCGATGCTCTCGCCAAAAGAAGTCATAGATACGCTTTTGCAGCCGATTTTAGGCGGCGAGCAGGATAAATTTTTATACCACATCGTTTACGATATCAGGCTTCCCGTAGCGCTTATGGCTTTAGTCGTAGGTGCAGCTTTGGGAGCGGGCGGCGCAGAGATACAGACGCTTTTAAACAACCCTATGGCAAGCCCCTATACGCTGGGGCTTGCCGCGGCGGCGGGATTTGGCGCATCGCTGGTGATGGCGTTTGGTTCGTTTGGGCTGCCTCAAATTTACGCCGTGCCTATCGGTGCGTTTATCATGACGATGTTAGCGGCGTCTATACTGTTTTTGTTTTCGATGATGAGGCGATTTGGGTCGGCTACTTTGGTTTTAGTCGGTATCGCGCTTTTATTTTTGTTTCAGTCTATGCTCTCTTTGGTACAGTTTTTGTCAGCGCCCGAGATTTCGCAGGCGATTTTGTTTTGGCTGTTTGGTAGCCTCCAAAAGGCTAAATGGAGTACGCTGGCTGTCGCTACGGTCGTAACGGTCGTATGCATCTCGCTACTGATGCTAAATACTTGGGCGCTAACGGCTTTGAAACTGGGCGAAGAGCGAGCCAAAAGCATGGGCGTAAATTTATCCGCCCTTAGGATTAAAATTTTGCTTATAGTTTCGGTTATGACGGCTACGGTTATTAGCTTCGTCGGCGTTATAGGCTTTATCGGTCTAGTCGCTCCGCATATCGCTAGAAATTTAGTCGGCGAGGATCAGAGATTTTTCCTACCTACTACTATCTTCGTCGGTGCGGCGTTTTTGTCGATAGCTTCGGTACTTTCTAAGGTTATAAATCCGGGCGGACTCTTTCCGGTCGGCATCATCACGGCGTTTGTGGGCGTGCCGTTTTTCTTCTGGATCATCCTTTCAAGGAAAAACGTATGCTAGAGCTTAAGAATTTAACGATATACCGCGGCTCGCTTTGCACGGCAGATGCCGTAAACGCTAGCTTTGAAGAAGGCAAGGTTTACTCCGTACTAGGGCCTAACGGCGCAGGCAAAACTACGCTCATAAGCGCGATTTTCGGCGAGATGGGCTATGAGGGCGAGATTAAATTCGGCAACGAGAGGTTAAATTTCAAAAACCATTTCTCGTGGAAAAAGAAAATCGGCTACATGCCCCAAGATAGCTACGTAGACGCTAGTTTAACGGCTCTTGAGGTCGTTTTGCTAGGGCTCATGGATAGTCTCGGGCTTTATCTAAAAGACGAGCAAATAAACTCGGCCGTAGAGATAATGAAAAAACTAGGGATTTTACACCTAGCAGGTCGCGACGTGATGCAGCTTTCGGGCGGTCAGCGCCAGATGGTGATGTTTGCCTCCGTGCTTATCAAAAAGCCTAAAATTTTACTTTTGGACGAGCCTGTTTCGGCTCTTGATATGCACCATCAATGCGTGCTTTTGGACTGCGTTAGGAAATTTACGCGCGAGCACGGTATAACTACCGTTATGATATTGCACGATTTATCGCTAGCGTCGCAGTTTAGCGACGAGGTGTTGCTGCTAAGCGACGGCAAGATAAAAGCCAAGGGCGAAGCTAAAAAAACCATAACTAAAGAGCTAATACAAGAGCTTTATAAAGTGAACGTGGATATTTTTTACGACGATGCCGGCGTGCCGGCCGTAGTCGCAAAGTCAGCGTTCGGGGTAGAGTAGAACGTGAGGATTTTTATCTTAAGTTGCCTTGCTTACGCAAAGGGCAACGAGGACTTGCGAAATTTAAGCCACGCGTTTAGCGACGGTGGCGCACAGTGCGAGATAGTGCCGTGGCAAAATTTAGACGTCGGTTTGCTAGACGAAGATTCTTTGATTTTGCCGCTTGCGACTTGGGATTACAGCCTGGACGCGGCTAAATTTTTATCGTTTTTGAGCGAGCTTGAAAAAAGCGGAGCGAAGATAATAAACGGCGCCGAGATCGTGCGCTGGAATTTATCGAAAAAGTACCTCTTAGAACTTGAGGCTTTAGGACTTCCCACGATCCCTAGCACGCTTTTAAACGGCGATGAAAATATAGAAGAGCTAAGGCAAATTTGCCCGGGCGGCGTGATAAAGCCGCTCGTCGGACAGAGCGGCAACGGAGTAGCCAAAATCGACGAAATATCAAATTTAAGCGAATATAAAAACGGGGCTTTGCTTCAGCCCTTTATCGAAGAGATCGCTGTTAGCGGCGAAATTTGCTTGATATTTTTAGGCGGCGTTTTTTCTCACGCCGTACGCCGCTCGCCTGCTAGCGAGGATTATAGGGCAAACTCGAATTTCGGTGTTAAAATTAGCTCCGTAGAGCCACCCGTAGCCTTTCTAAACATCGCGCAAGACGTTTTAGCTAGGCTTGCCTTTAATCCCGTCTACGCAAGAATAGATCTAATCGGCGCAAAAGATAAAATTTTAATCAACGAAGTCGAGCTTATCGAGCCTAGTCTTTATTTTAGCTACAGTAAAAACTCTACCGAAAAATTCGTAAAAGTAATCCTAGATAAATTTGTCGCGGAAAAGAAAATTTAAAGCTGAGCGGCTCTAAATTTGATTATTTCGATTTTTCTAGGCTAGCTTTGATAAAACCCAAAACTACGGGATTTGGACTTGTTAGACGGCTAGTGAACTCCGGATGAAACTGCACACCGACAAACCACGGATGCGAGTTTTTGGCGCCAGGTGCGGGCGAGCTAAGTTCGACGGCCTCGATCAGCCCGTCGCTCTCGCCGCTAACTATCAGGCCGTTTGCTTCAAATTCGGCTCTATATTTCGGATTTGCCTCGTAGCGGTGGCGGTGGCGCTCTTTGACGCTTTTAGCGCCGCCGTAAATTTGGCTTAGCAGCGAGCCGGGCTTCACGTCGCAAGCGTAAGCGCCAAGCCTCATCGTGCCGCCGATCGGGCTTTGGTGCGTGCGAATCTGCGCCCGTCCGTGCGCGTCGATAAAGCTATCGATGAGGTAGATGATCGGATTTACGCACTCTGGCTTAAATTCGACCGAATTTGCGTCCTCGAGCTTTAACACGTTGCGGGCAAACTCGATGAGCGCCAGCTGCATACCTAGGCAGATGCCAAGATACGGCACGCCGTTTTCGCGGGCGTATTTTATCGCTTCGATCTTGCCGCTCACGCCGCGCTCGCCAAAGCCGCCGGCGACAAGCACGCCGCCCACGTCTTTTAGCAGTTCATCGACGTTTGAAGGTTCGATTTTTTCGCTATCTATCCACTTTAAATTTACCCTCGCGTCAAGGCTCGCGCCCGCGTGGATAATGCTTTCGGTTAGGCTCTTGTAGCTCTCTTTTAGATCGACGTATTTGCCGACGAACGCTATTGTGGTTTCTTTCGTCGGCGCGATGATGCGCTTAACTAGGCTATCCCAGTTACGCATATCAAGCTTTAATTCGCCCAAATTTAAAATTTCGGCGATCGGGGTCAAAATATCTTGATTATAAAACGCGAGAGGCACCTGATAGATGCTAGCCGAGTCGATACTCTCGATGACGCAGTTGCGCTCTACGCCGCAGCTAGCGGCTATTTTATCCTTTAGCTCGCGGTTTAGCGGCTGCTCGGCGCGGCAGATGATCATATCTGGGCTAATGCCGATACGGCGCAGCTCGCCGACGCTGTGCTGAGTAGGCTTGGTTTTTAGCTCGCCGGCGACCTTGATAAAGGGCACGAGAGTTAGGTGGATATTCATCGCGCGTTTGCGGCCGACCTCTATGCGAAGGGCGCGGATAGCCTCCAAAAACGGCAAACCCTCGATGTCGCCTACCGTGCCGCCGATCTCTACTATCAGCACGTCGCGACCCTCGCCCGCCTTTTTGATGCGATCGACGATCTCGCCCACGATGTGCGGGATGACCTGGATCGTTTTGCCCAGATAGTCGCCTCTGCGCTCTTTTTCGATGACGGAGCTATAGACGCGGCCCGTGGTGAAGTTATTATCCTGACTTAGGCTCTCGTCTAAAAATCTCTCGTAGTGCCCGAGGTCAAGATCCGTCTCCGCGCCGTCGTCGGTTACGAAAACCTCGCCGTGCTCGAGCGGACTCATGGTGCCGGGATCTACGTTGATGTACGGGTCGGCCTTTAGCATGCTTACTTTTAAGCCCGTATTTTTGAGAAGCGTGGCGATAGAAGCTGCCGCGATGCCCTTGCCAAGCGAGCTTAGCACGCCGCCGGTTATAAAAATATACTTTGTTTCATTTGGATTTTTTTGCATATCGCGCCTTTAAATTTTTTGCGCGATTATACCTTATTTAAAATTTATAAACGCTTGATAGCTAAAGAAAAAATTTTATAAAACGGAAACTTTAAAATGATTTTTTAAGTTAAATTTCTGTAGTATATTAAGCTATGATTAAAAAATATCTCAAAAACATATCGTCTTTGTATATCGACGGCTTTAGAAATATGAAACTCGGAAAGAGCCTGTGGCTCGTCATAGCCATCAAGCTGCTTATAATGTTCGGGATTTTAAAAGTATTTATCTTTGATGAAAGTTTAAATTCAAAATTTAAGACCGACGAGGCCAAAGCCGACTTCGTCATCTCAAATTTGACAAAGGAATAAAATGTCTGAAATCGCTTCAGTCGATTGGTCGCGCGCGCAGTTTGCGCTCACCGCGATTTACCACTTTTTGTTTGTTCCGCTCACGCTGGGACTTAGTTTTATCATCGCCATTATGGAGAGCATCTACGTGAAAACCGGCAGCGAGCAGTGGCTAAAAATCACCAAATTTTGGCTAAAACTCTTCGGTATAAATTTTGCCATCGGCGTAGCTACGGGCATCATAATGGAATTTGAGTTCGGCACCAACTGGGCCAATTACAGCTGGTTTGTCGGCGACATCTTCGGCGCGCCGCTAGCTATCGAGGGCTTGCTCGCGTTTTTTATGGAGGCGACGTTTTTTGCCGTTATGTTTTTTGGCTGGGATAAGGTTAGCAAGAAATTTCACCTCTTCTCAACCTGGCTCGTGGCTATCGGTTCAAATTTGAGCGCGCTTTGGATCCTCATCGCAAACGGCTGGATGCAGTATCCGGTGGGTATGAAATTTAACCCAGCAACCGCTAGAATGGAAATGGAAAATTTCTTCGAGGTAGCGCTTAGCCCCGTTGGCATCATCAAATTTTTACACACCGTAACTAGCGGCTACGTCGCTAGCGCGCTTTTTGTTATAGGAATTTCAGCGTGGTTTATCCTAAAAGGACGCCACCTGATTATGGCTAAAAAATCAATCGTCGTAGCGGCGAGCTTCGGGCTTGCGACGTCGCTGTTTTTGATGTTTAGCGGCGACGAGAGCGCATATCAGGTCGCGCGCACCCAGCCGATGAAACTAGCCGCGATGGAAGGCCTTTATAAAGGCGAACAAAACGCCGGCCTAGTCGCGATGGGCGTGCTAGATCCGTCTAAAAAACACGGCGACGGCAAGGACGCGTTTTTACTCGAACTAAAAGTGCCTTACGCGCTTGGTATCATGGCTACTAGAAATTTTGATAGCTTTACTCCGGGCATCGAGGATCTAGTCTACGGCAACGAAGCGCAAAATATAGAAAGCGTCGCAAGCAAGATGGCCAAAGGCTCGCTAGCCGTTAGCGCGCTAGCTAGCTACAACGCCGCTAAAAAATCGGGCGATAAAGCCGCGATGGAACAAGCAGAGCAAACTCTGGCTCAAAATATGAAATTTCTAGGCTACGGCTACCTAAAATCCCCGGAAAGTGCCGTACCGCCGGTAGGTATTACGTTTTATAGCTTTCACTTGATGGTGGCTCTTGGTACTTACTTTTTAGCGTTATTTTTGGTCGTTACGTATCTTACGATGGCAAACGATATCGAAAATTTCAAAAAGCTACTGTGGGCGTGCGTATTTAGTATTCCGCTAGGACTAGTCGCGATCGAGGCGGGCTGGATAGTAGCCGAAGTAGGGCGCCAGCCGTGGGTCGTGCAAGACCTCATGACCGTGGGCGTGGGAGCGACGAATTTAGCCGACACCAACGTCAAAATTTCGTTCTGGCTATTTGCCGTTTTATTTACGGCGCTTTTGATAGCCGAGATAAAAATCATGCTAAAACAGATAAAAATAGGATTTGAAAACCATGCTTAGTTTAGAATTTTTACAAATTTACTGGTGGTGCGTAGTTAGCTTGCTAGGCGGTTTGCTAGTGTTTATGATGTTTGTTCAGGGCGGGCAGACGCTGCTTTTTGGGCTTTGCAAAAACGAGCTTCAAAAGGATATGGTGATAAATTCTATCGGGCGCAAATGGGAGCTTACTTTTACCACGCTCGTAATGTTCGGCGGCGCGTGCTTTGCGGCATTTCCGCTATTTTACGCGACGAGCTTTGGCGGTGCGTACTGGGTGTGGCTGGCGATTTTGTTTTGCTTTATCATCCAAGCCGTGAGCTACGAATACCGCAAAAAACCGGACAACTTCCTAGGCCAAAAGACCTATGAAATTTTCCTTTTCATCAACGGCTCTTTGGGCGTTATACTCATCGGCATGGCGGTTAGCACGTTTTTTTCGGGAAGCGATTTTTTACTAAACGAGCACAACTTCGTACAGTGGCAAACTCCGTTTCGCGGACTTGAAGCGCTGGGCAACATCATGCTCTATCCGCTAGGCATCGCGATGTTTTTCCTAGCTCGCGTGGGCGGAGCGCTCTACCTCATCAACAATATAGACGATGAGGAGATAAGAGCCAATGCTAGAAAAGCGGCGCTAAAAAATACGATTTTGTTTTTGCCGTTTTTTCTAGCTTTTGCCGCTTGGGTGCTTAGTAAGCCGGGCTTTGGTTACGACGAAGCGGGCGAAGTTTCCGTAGTCGCGTTTAAATACGCTCGTAATTTCGCCGATATGCCGATAATAGCCGTTGCGGCGGTCGCGGGCGTTTGCGGCGTGCTGTTTGGCGTATTTAAGGGCGCGTTTACGAAAAGTATCTACGGCATCGTACCTTTTGGCGCGGGCGTCGTGCTCGTAGTTACCGCGTTATTTTTGATATCGGGGCTAAACGGCACGGCGTTTTATCCGTCGTTTAGCGATTTACAAAGCTCGCTAACCATCAAAAACGCAAGTTCTAGCCGCTACACGCTAAACGTAATGTTTTACGTAAGCTTTTTGGTACCCGTAGTTTTGGGCTATATCGTCGCGGTCTGGCGCGCGATGGATAGCAAAAAGATCACCGCAAGCGAGATAGAGCGCGATCATCACGCATATTAAGGATAAAAATGATAGAAGCGATAGTTTTTCTTTTTCTTTGGGTTTTGGCGCTTTTTGGCGGATATAAATTCGTCCATTTTAACATCAAACACGTCGAGAAAAACGACGACAAATACTTTGGAAATTTGCGCGAATAAGCGCTGATCCGTAAATCTCGTTCTACTTAAATTTTAGCTTTTATCGCTATAATGAGGCTAAAATTTTAAGGAGAACGAGATGTTTGACTTCACTTTTCACAACCCCACTAAAATAGAATTCGGCAGAGACAAAGAGCGAAACATCGGGCTTTATATGCGCGAATTTGACGCTAAAAGAACCCTACTGATCTACGGCAGCGAACGCATCAAAAAAGACGGACTCTTCGATACGGTCGCAGCGAGCCTAAAAGAAAACGGCATAGAGTTTATAGAGCTTGGCGGCGTGGTTAGCAACCCAGTGCTAAGCAAAGTTTACGAAGGCATCGAGCTAGCTAGGAAATTTAACGCCGATAGCGTGCTAAGCGTAGGCGGAGGCTCCTGTCTAGATAGTGCCAAAGCCATTGCCGCAGGCGCGCTATATGAGGGCGATGTGTGGGATTTTTTCACGGGCAAGGACCCGAGTCGCGCGCTAAAAATCTTTGACGTCATAACTCTTGCGGCGACGGGCAGCGAGATGAACTCGGGTGCAGTCGTGACAAACGAAGCTACAAAACAAAAATTCGCCATCCACGGCGACGTGCTATACCCGCTAGTTTCGGTCGTAAATCCGCAGCTGCAAAAAAGCGTGAGCCGCGAGTACCTAGTCTACTCCGCCGCCGACGTCATAGCACACAGCATCGAGGGATATTTCACCGCTAGCGTTCAACCTGACATTATCAATCTCTACATCGAGTCAAACATCAAAACCGTGATGAAAACGACTAAAATTTTACTCGCAGATCCCGACAACTACGATGCCAGAGCCGAGTTTGCCTGGGCGGCGACGATGGCGCTAAACGGCCTAACATACGTCGGCACGCACGGCTACTCCTACCCAAACCACATGCTAGAGCACGCCATGAGCGCGGTCGTAAACTGCGCGCACGGAGCGGGTCTAGCAGTCATAATGCCTGCGTGGATGAAGTGGTATAAGAACCAAAATTTAGACGCGTTCGAGCGTTTTGCAAGGGAAATTTTCGGCGTAAATTCAGCCGACGAAGGCATCGCCGCCTTTAAAGCGTGGCTTAGCAAAATCGGCGCTCCGGTTAGCCTAAAAGCCGTCGGCATAGAGGGCGAAACGCTAGATGAGGTCATAAATTTAGCCTACGACTACGCGACAAACTGGCGCAAAGACAAGCTATACACAAAGGAAAATATCAAAGAGATTTTTGAGCTGGCGAAGTAAATTTGAGTAAATTTGCGGCTAAATTTAGCGCTAGCAAGATACGAAAATTTAACTCTTATGCGCCGGTTTAAATTTGACCGACGCGAGCCAAATTATGAAATTTTGACGCTTTGGCAAAGCGGATCTGATTTGCCGAGTTGTAAATTTCGCGTTTTAAATTTGCTCCGAGTTTTTCCGAGTTGCGAATTTTAAACGCAAAAATACGAAATACGCGTGCGGCGGGTAAATTTTTGGTATGACGAAAGCGGCAGCGCAAAATGCCGCACGAATCATAAATTTAAGCGCGCAGAATAAGCAAAACGTGGCGGACGAGCAAATTTTACTCTGCAAGTGGCAAACTTGCCCGCCCGCCGTAGCAAAATAGAGCAGGGCACGTCTAAACCCTGCTCTGCACCGAAATTTAATTAAGGCTTTTTGATGATAAATCTAAGCGTCGGGCCGTCTTGCTCGATTTTAAGTACTTCAAAGCCCCTGTTTCTCGCGTCGTAAGGGATCGAGTTTATCGCCTGCGGGCAGTCGCAAAGCACTTCTAGCACCTCGCCGCTTTTCATTTTCGGTAGGATTTCTAGCGTCGCGACGGCTGGCATCGGGCAAGCCTCGCCTAGGATATCGAGCGTATAGCTTATTTCAAAATCGTCTTCATGCATCTTAGTAGCCTCCTTTGGCGAAGAAATTTCGTTTGTAGATAAACACTAGCAGTAGCGCCGAAACGAATAAACATAAATTTACCGCTAAGCCGCCCAGCGGACCGAATACTTCTAAAAGCTGGATTTTCGGGCCGTCTTTGATCCAGGCTGGGATGAGATCGTAACTAAGGGCTAGCACCATGGTTCCTACGACGTTTGCGACGCCCACGATCATAAAGTGCAGCTGTCCCTCGGTGGCTCTATACGTCCAGCCGCACTCGCAGCCGCCCGCAAATACGATACCGAATCCAAACAAAAACGCTCCGATCGCGACCGCCGGCGAGAAATTCGTAACCTTGCCGACGTAGCCGTTTAGCATCAGCACGAAAACGATGAGCGTGGCGATGATCATGCCGTAAAACGCGCCCTTCGTCGCGACGTCCCTGCCGAATAAAAACAGATCGCGAAAGCACGAAGTAAAACAAATTTGACCCTTTGAGATGATAAAACCGAAAACCATCCCAAAAAGCAGTCCAAGCGGCAAGATGCTAGCTTTGACTTTTAGATCAAGTGCTGGCGCCTGCATCAAAAGATATGCAAACCAGATAATCGCTAAAATCGCGATAATCACGCCTATGGCGAAATTTCGGTCGGCGCGGCCTTTGTCGTGCGTCGTGCCTTTGCCTTTTGGACCGAAGTTTTTAAGCTCGGTTTTAGGCATAAAGACGGGCAGCTTGCCGACCTTGACGGCGACGTAGATGCCAAGCACCATAAACACGGCAAAAAGCCACGTATGTAGCGAAAAATACGGCAGTCCGGTGAAAAAATCAAGCAGGTTGCAGCCAAAGGCTAGACGCGCGCCAAATCCCGAAAGCAAGCCGCCGACGATAGCTTGAAAAACGCGAATTTTGCTTGCGGGTAGGCGAAATTTGACTTTATTTGCCATAAAGGCCGCGATCGTGGCGCCTACAAACATACCTATTAGCATAAGGCCCTCAAAGCGCGTGAGCGGGCTACCGTCAAGGTTCGTGATCTTGTAGTAGGAGTAGCCGCTAAGATCCATCCCGAAAAGCTCCAAAAACTCGCCGCCCCAGCGCGTCATCTCGCCGGTTACCGCCCATCCGCCGCCAAAAATCCCAAAATACACTGTCGCGACGATAGCTAAGATAATCATCGCCTGCCCGACGTTCCAGAAATTCGTTAGATATTTCGTTCTAAATTCTTTAAACATAAATTTTCTTTGTATTAATTTCCTCGCCCCGCGAGACTAAATTTGAGATTAAACGCTTATCTATGAGGTAGTCATCTAAGTATCCTAAAAACGTGGTCGCCAAACTTGACGCTAAAAAGTAAGAATTGTAGCTAAAATATTATTAAATAAAATTAAAATGTAGCTAGATTAATTTGCGATATTTTTATCTAAAATATAAAATCTATAATCATCTATTTTATTTATGTTTATATCTTTTGCCGTGATTTTCGGTTGGCAATTGCCGTCTGGTTTTGCGTTTACGAGGATATTTTTAAATTTAGTTTAAAATAAACCAAAGTTTTTAAAGATTTTTTACCTCGAATAAATATAAGGCGACTGGACTTTTTACTCTTCCGGCAGCTGTGGCGCGGTCGCACGATTTTTACGTTACCGCTTATAAGCGGCGCAGGAAGCCTAAGCTACCACTTTTTTACTCGCCATAGCAAAGGGCTCTAGTGCGCCGACTATGTTCCCCAGTAGTTCTCTTCTTTTGGGTTCCGCTGCGAGTCGCTTTGCTAGTCGATGCTTGCCGTATTTTGTGTACTAACTTTTCAGCGCACGCTAGATTATAAATTTTATCAACGTAATAGCGGGTAGACCTGTGCGGACTTAGCGGGCGAGGGTATCGCCGCCTTTAAAGCGTGGCTTAATAAAATCGGCGCTCCCGTTAGCCTAAAAGCCGTCGGCATAGAGGGCGAGACGCTAGAGGAAGTCGTAAATTTAGCCCACGACTACGCGGTAAACTGGCGCAAAGATAAGCTCTACATAAAGGAAAATATCAAAGAGATTTTTGAGCTGGCGAAGTAAATTTGAGTAAATATATTTGATCAAATTTGCCGATTATAGCTTTTGTAAAATATCCGTAAATTTGCTTAGCTTGTAATGGATAGCAAAAAGATTACTACCTGTAAAAATCAAATTTAAACGGATGCTTGATAGCCCAAATTTAATCAGTTTGACGCATGCTGGGTCAATGCGCTTGATTTAATTGGCGCAAATTTAAATTTTTAAAATATGCTATTGTGCGTTCCAGTCCGTCTTTAATGCCTATTTTAGGGCTCCAGCCAAGCAACTCTTTTGCAAGAGTAATATCCGGCTTTCTTCTTTTAGGATCATCGGACGGGAGCTCTTTGTGTATGATGGATGATTTTGAATTTGTTAAAGAAGCGATCATATAGGCTATCTCTTTTATGCTATATTCCTCCGGATTACCGATATTAACGGGACCCATTATATCTTTGTCGGTATTTGCAAACATTGCAAGCGCATCTATTACATCATCAATATAGCAAAAGCTTCTTGTTTGCATTCCGCTGCCAAAGATCGTTATATCTTTATTTTTAAGAGATTGCACTACAAAGTTACTAATTACTCGTCCATCATTTTCTGCCATATTGGGACCGTAACAGTTAAAAAGGCGCGCAATTTTTACGTCGACGTCGTATTGCTGCTTATAACTACTACATAAGGCCTCGGCAGCCCTTTTTCCTTCATCGTAGCAAGCCCTAATGCCGATAGGGTTTACATTTCCCCAGTAATCCTCTCTTTGTGGATGTTGATTTGGGTCGCCGTATACTTCGCTTGTTGAAGCTTGCAACATTTTTGCTCCGTATTTTTTTGCAAGACGCAAGCAATTTGCCGTGCCAAATACACAAGTCTCAATAGTCTTTACGGGATCTGCCTGATATTTTACCGGCGAAGCCGGACATGCTAGATTATAAATTTCATCGATGCAATAGTCGATAGGCTCGGTAACATCATGCTCGATAAGAGTAAAATTTGGATAATTTTTTAGATGAGCTATATTGGCTCTCGCTCCGGTACTAAAATTATCGACACACAGTACATTATGGCTTTCTTTGACAAACCTCGCACATAAATGCGACCCGATAAAGCCGACCCCTCCAGTAATCAAAATCGTTTTACTCATACTATTTCTTATACTCATTGTATATTCGTTCCCATGAAGAGGAAATTTTCTCTTTAAATGGCGCCTTTTCGCATCTAGGAATAAAGTCGCCGCGGTTTGGCGCATAATCTTTAAAATTCCCGCAATATTTACAAAACTCCTTAAAATGCTCTTGTAGCTTTTCGGTTGTTACTTCTTTTAGACTTTTTACTCCCTTGTCGCCTCTCAAAACCCTATCAATACTACCGCAAACAGAGCAACCGTAATAACCGTTTTTATTTAAGCCTATACCGCAATAAGAAGCAACCCAGCACGCTGCAGAGTAATCCGCATCTTTAAAATTTATATCGTTGATTGGGGCATCATTAAAAGGCGTAAAGTAATCAACTAAATTTTTAGTTTTAAACGAACCATAATCGATCCTAACGTTTTTAAATAGCTCCGCCTGCTTGCAAAGCTCTTTTGTTTGTTTTGTAAAGCCGTTTGAAACAACCTGAATAATAACATCAGGATAAAAGCTATCCGCATACTCTCTTTGTAAAATTTCGATAATACGCAAAAAATCTTTATGCAAAGTAGGCTCACCGCCCAAAACGTTAATAAGTTTCCACTTTTTACCCAAAATTTTACTCTCATTAATAAAACGCCTTATGCCATCAATTGTCATGCTCTCAGATGAAGGGGCATATCCGCAAGATCTATTGCATCCTTTGCATTTCAAATTACACTCAAACGTTATATCTATTTCGATCATGTCCAAATTTGAAAGAAATTTTTTTCGTCCTTTGACTACGTCTTTTGGCGATAGCGGCGGTTTTTCAAGAATCTCTTTTATGGACTGCTCTTTGAGTTCTCTATTTGCGTCTTTCTTATCATAATCACGCTCGTAGTAGTAGTTGATAAAGTCCATCTGTAGCGGCGATGAACTCATTTGGGCAATAGGAACCATTATGGCGTAGTCATCGCATTTTTCTATCCATTTTCGCTTACTTAGCCTTGCTTCTTTATCCTCGTACATAAAATATGAAAGCGGAATTGAGTCAAAAAGATATTTTTTAAACGTTTTTAGATGTTGCCATACGTTGCCGCCGGTTTTTCGCGGCTCCATAAAATTTACCGGATAGCGGTAGTGCGGCTCAAGCCTATATGTTTGATGAACGCGACCGCAAGTCATATCTACGCCCCACATATCATACTTTTTATAAATATCAAAAAGAGCTTCTTTGCCTATTAGAGCATCATCGGTGTCGACGCATACGATGATTGACTCTGGATTGTTGCAATAATAATGAATCGCCAGATATTCGCACTGCATTTTTGTTTGCAAAGTGCGACCTTTAATAAAAGTCACCTTATTTTTATATGGTTTGATGATTTGCTCGACAAATATCGAAATACCGGAATTTGAGCAATCATCATAAAAAATAACTCCGAATTCTTGAAACGTTTGGCTAATCAAAGAAAACCACATACGTAAAAATTTATGAATACTCAAGTCCCTAAAACAAGAAAGCACTATTATCTTTTCGCTGCGCTTTGGCATGCACCAGTCATAAAATGAGCCATTACAATCAAACTCGCCAAACTGTAAATTTGGGATACAACCCTGTTCTACCCTATCTAAAATATTCATCCAGCTATAAGCATTTGTTTTTCGGTAGTTTTGCGGATGGATATAATAACTACGCCTATCTCCGCCTCTTATAGAGCAAAAACCGCGATCTTTTTGTAGTTTTTCTAGAGACCGATACCAAGTGAGTTGTGGCTTTAAATTTTCATCAATAGTATTTGGTAAAGGCCTAACACTAAAAAGTCGCCTTTTATCAAAAAGCCCCATTCTAACTTCTGGTACAAAACCACCGTTTTCAAAGCCAAAATAGGCCTTAGATTCTTTGTTATAGATATTAAAACCGACAAATAAGACATTTTTATTTTTTTGAATTTCACTTATCATGTCGACCAAAAATGAGTGATTAATATCTATCCTACCTATAAGAACATCGCTATCCATCTGCAAAACATAATCTCCTTCGCATTTCTCAAAGGCGTAAAGCTGCGAGCTTATGGGGATATTTGTCGCGGAATGCGTTTGACTAGTCTCGACATTAAACCATTCTTTGTTTATCCTAGTTGTTTCATCGGCATCATAAATCACAAATCTATCAATAATACGTTTTTGACGCAAATTTTCCACAATATCTATAAGTTTTTTAAAATCGGCATTATCTGTAAATTGCCTAGCAAAATTACTTTGCTTTGTATCGATAGAAACAACGACCTCGTAAAAACCGTTTGGATAAGAAAGCTGCCTAACGATGTGTTTAATGTTAGCTTCTATCGTCTGAACATCTTGTGCGCATGTTTTTATGAGTAGAGAAATCTTCTCTTTCAACGGCAACAAACTTTTATAGCCGATAGCGATCGACTGCGGTTCAAAATCATTATTTTCGTTTAAAATAATATCCGAAATTTGAATATCGCAAAGATAGAGATTTTCTTTTATTTTTGAAAAAAATAAGTCCTCAAGATGTGGGAGCGTTTTTGCATTATAAATTTCATACTCTAAATTTGAAAATTTATTTATTTGCATATCTTGAAATGCCGTTTTCGACTCTGCAAATATTATACTAGAAAACACTCCGTTTATAAATTCACGCGCACCTTCTAGTTGGGGCAGGTCAAAATTATTAACCGCACTTCTTTGCAGTTTTTTTAATTGCGGATTATCCTGCTCATGTAAAAATAGATACATCCTAATGCATGCATTTAAAAATAGATTATCGTTATAATATACGCTAGCGTCCATATCGACTAATTTTAAATTTTCGCCTACTCGAATAAAATTCTCTTTTTTACAATCCTGCACTATAATCTTTTTCTGCCAGCACTCAGTTAAAAACAAAACAACATCTTTTTGCGTAAATTTATCTACCGAAGTAGACGGTTCATATTTATATTTTTGAATAAATACGTTTTTATATTCTATCACCTCTTCAAGATAATAAAATGACTTAAAATCCTCTTTCTCAAAGAAAAAGGTTAGATGCCTATAGGTATTCCATTTATTTTTACCTTTAAAAAACGGCATGATTACTTTATATACGTATGAGCTATCGTGAAATACGACGCCCTCAAAGCCTTGTCCGAGATAATGAGCCTCTTTTATCCCCATGTCGTCTAAAATATCTTTAGCTTTTAATTTTCTTGCTTCATCTTGCATAGCCGCATCGCTTCCTCGTATAGTTGTTTCCTTGCGTTTAAGTACTTTTCTGTTTGTTTATTATCTGCCGTTTTGTTTCCACTTAGATTATATATCGTAAGTAAAATATCCTCGGCAAATTCTATTTTTAAATTTTTATCATTGAGCAAAAGTCGCACGAATAAAAAATGATCCTCCGCACTTGAAATTTCAGGATAGTCTTGCAGGCTATTTGGCGTCATAAAAACATTGCAAGACGGAAGCTCCGCCTCTGCGATACCTTCGCTCATCTGCTTCAAACGATTTAAGAGATATGGCGTATCGGCTAGCTTTGGCGTTGCTATATTAACTCGATCAATAATTTTTCCATCAAGCCTAAGATAGTTTCCTGCCACCGCAACATCAAACTCTCTTTCATTAAATATATGCTCTATCTTTGAAAGAACCGTTTGATCTGCATATTCATCGTCGGCATCTAGTCGTCCTATAAAAGCTACATTTTCAAAAAGAGTTTTTATATAGCGATTTATATCGTTTCTCGTTTTGGCTGCGTGATAATTTTTTGTGTCTATAACTACTACTTTTTCGTTTTTAAGGATATCGCTAACGCTGTTTTTCCAACCGTCGCCGGAATTATCATCCATTATCAAAATCCAAACGTCGCGTTTTACGTCCTTTTGCGCGAGAATAGACTCCAAACAGCGACGTAAAGTATTTTTATTATTGTGGACTGCAACTCCAATCACTATCTTTTCCGTTTTTGAATATTTGTGAACAAGATTAAAAATTTTTTTAATATTATCGGACTCTTGATAACCAAAAAGCCTTTTGGCTCTTTGTAAAGCTTGATCAAGCAAGTCTTGAGAGTAGAGCCTGATATATTTTATATGAAAGCTATTTAAACCATCTGTTTTAGTAGTAAAATTTGATGTAACGCTATCTTTTGAAATAAAGTGATTAATAAGTGCTATTGGGACAATCTTTATATTTTTATTTGAATACTTTTGCAAAAAACGAATCATCAAGTCCCTATCCGTACAGCTTGCAAGCGTTTCGTCAAAGCCGCCTATGCTTCTTAAAACACCGAAACGAAAAAACATATTACTGCCCTGAATACCGGGATTACCTTTCAAAAAGTTATTAATGTTTATATCTTCTACACCAAAGAAACTACACGTATCACAATCGCTGCGTTTTATAAAGGCAAAGACGGCATCAGGCATTTTAGGCGATGACGTCACCGCATCATAACAACTATTGATATATTCTTTGCACCAGCTATCATCATCATCTAAAATTGTCACATAATCATCTTCGGTAAAAATTTTTTCATACCACTTAATCCCGGAATTCCAAGCCCCGGTTCCGCTCATATGCGGTGTTTGTGAGTTTTTTATGTAATAAATTTTGTTATTTTTTAGTTCTAAAATTCTCCGCTCTATGTCTTTGCTTACTGATTCATTTTGATTATCGTCGACGATAAGGATATGATCGGGGCTTTGGTTTTGGTTAAGAACAGAATATAATGAGCGTGAAAAAAGTAAATCATTTCTATTTGAAGATGAAGCTATTATCACGCCGATTCTAGGCTTGTTCATTCTTATTGCAGCACTCATGATAAAAATTATTTTAAGGACATCTTAAATTCTCATAGATTGCAAAAGCCGTATATTAAGAAATATAAGGCTTTTGTGTTTATTAAAAATTTATCTATCTCAAATCTACTATTGGCTTACGCCTCCAAAATCGCTCCGTTGCTAGCGTTAGTTACCAGCTTGCGATACATTCGTAGCCAGCGAAACGGCAGAGGCTTTTCGATCGGCTTAAATTTAGCCCTGCGCTCTGCGATCTTGGCCTCGCTTAGACGCACGTTTATCGCGTACGTATCCACGTCGATGTCGATTATGTCGCCGTCCTCTATTAGACCGATCATGCCGCCCTCGGCAGCTTCCGGGCTTACGTGCCCTATACTTAGCCCTCTCGTAGCTCCGCTAAATCTGCCGTCCGTGATCAGCGCCACGTCCGCGCCCAGGCCTCGCCCCATGATTAGGCTCGTAGGGCTTAGCATCTCTTGCATACCCGGGCCTCCGCGCGGCCCTTCGTAGCGGATGACGACTACGTCGCCTTTACCGACTTTGCCCTTTGAGATGCCCTCTATCGCCTCGTCTTGGCTGTTAAAGCACACGGCCTTGCCGCTAAATTTACGCTCGCCGATGATGCCCGCGGTCTTGATGACGCAGCCTTGCTCGGCTAAATTTCCAAACAAAATCGCCAGTCCGCCCACGTCCGAATAGGCGTTTTCGACCTTATGGATGACCGATTCGTCTTTTATGACGCTAGCGCCCACGCGCTCGCCCAGACTCTCGCCCGTGACCGTCGGCGCGCCCAGATCCAGCAGTCCGTTGTCGCGGCGCGAAATTTCGTTTATCACGGCGCTTAGGCCGCCCGCGCGGTCGATATCCTCCATGTGGATATTTGGCAAGCTCGGGCTGATTTTAGCGATGTGGGCGATCTTGCGGCTGATGTCGTTTAGGCTTGCGATTTGCAAATTTACTCCAGCTTCGCGCGCGATAGCTAGGATGTGCAGCACGGTGTTGCTGCTGCCGCCCATCGCCATATCGACTACGAGGGCGTTTTGGATAGATTTTTCGTTCACGATGTTGCGGATTTTGTATTTTTCATCTAGCGCGATCTCGCAAATTCGCCGCCCGGCCTGCCTGATGAGCTCCTCGCGCTCGGGCGTAAGAGCCGGCACGGTGCCGTTGCCTTTTAGCGCGATACCCATCGCTTCGCATAGCGTATTCATCGAGTTTGCCGTAAACATCCCCGAGCAGCTGCCGCCGCTTGGACAGGCTTTGCACTCGATCTCTTTTAGCTCCTCGGCGCTGATCTCTTTGGTTTCAAATTTACCCACCGCCTCAAACGCCGTAGATAGATCGATCGGCTCGCCTTTTTTGGTGTAGCCCTTTTTCATCGGGCCGCCGCTAACAAAAACCGTCGGTACGTTCACGCGAAGCGCGCCCAT
>CAURYE010000028.1:0-22732 GCA_963529235.1 uncultured Campylobacter sp. | reverse complement strand
ACGTCGTAGCCCTCTTTTGTCACGTGATGTCCGCCGCCGAAATTTACCCACTTCATACGCGGGATAAACTCGCCGAATTTCTCCTCAAACGCCATCAGCACGGTCTCCAGACTCTGCGCGCTCTCCTCGCAAAGCGCGTGAAAATGCAGTCCCGTGATACCCTCAAGCGCGTCTGCGTCAAAATTTGCGCGAGTGATGCCTAGGCGGCTATACCTGCCGCACGGGTTATAAGCGTCAGTCGGCGCGACGGAGAGCTCGGGATTTACGCGAAGGCCGCAGGTAACGCCCGCGGCTAGGGCTTTTTGCTTAAATTTAGCCCACTGCGCAAAGGAGTTAAAAACCACGTGTTTTGAGAGCGCGAGCACCTCATCTATGTCCTCGTCTTTAAATGCCGGAGAATACGTGTGAATCTCGCCGCGAGCATATTTTGCGGCAAATTTAGCCTCGTGCAGGCCGCTGCAAGTCGCGCCGTCTAGGTATTCGCCGACAAGCCCCATCACGCCGCTAAATGCAAAGCCTTTTAGGGCGACTAGCACCTTCGCGCCGCTTTCATCCTTGACGCGTTTTAGAATTTCGAGATTTTTGCGCACCTTGGCCTCTTCACAGACATAGGCGGGCGTTTTTATTTTGCTTAATATTTCGTTCATTACGGCTCTTTTATTTAAATTTTGGCGTAAGTATATCTAAATATTTTTTTAAGTAAAATCAAGAAAAAAATTTAATTTCAAAGGCGAATTTATGGTAGAAATCGAATTTTTGGGCCCGATAAAGATGCATAATTTAAAGCTAGAAGCGGCAAATTTAAGCGAAGTAAAAGAAAAACTAGGCGAATACGCGCAGCTTAAAGAGTGGCTAAAAATCTGCGCCGTCGCCGTAAACGACGAGATCGCGAGCTCTCTTGACGCGCCGCTAAAAGACGGTGATAAAATTTCCATTTTACCGCCGGTTTGCGGAGGCTGAGATGCAGATTTTTGAAGGAAGCCTAGACGCCAAGGCGATCACAAACGCCTGGTACGACGAGTTTAAAGACAAAAACTGCGGCGCGCTCATCACGTTTACGGGCATCGTGCGCGAGGAAGGCGGCATAAGCGCTCTTAGCTTTGATATCTACGAGCCGATCCTGCGCAAATGGCTAACTGACTGGGAGCAAAAGGCGAAGGATCTGGGCGCATACGTGCTTTTTGCGCATTCGCGAGGCGACGTGCCGGTGCACGAGAGCTCCTACGTCGCAGGCGTCGTGAGTCCGCAAAGAAAGGTCGCCTTGCGGCTGATAAACGAGTTTGTAGAGGACTTTAAGGCTAATGCACCGATCTGGAAATACGACGTCATAGGAGGCGAGCGCATCTACGCAAAAGAGCGCAGCCAAGCAATCAAAGGCGCCGGACTTTTAGCGTAGCTTTTTAATTTCTCGTTAAATTTTCTTACCGAATTTGACTTTGTTGCAGCCTTTAATCGCTAGCCGTCAAATTAGAGCGTAAATTTAGTGGACTTTAGCCAAACGATTTACTTTGGCGCTCTACTTTTTGCTGCCGCTGCGGCTTTTGGCGCGATATTTTGAAATTTTGATTATATTTTAAAACTTCGGTTTTGCGCCGAGTAAAAATAAAACAGCCCGATTTAATGAAATTTAGTAGATGCGATTTGATTTGCGCTCGCTAAAATTTGCCACGACGACTCGGGCGAATTTTATAAATTTGACATTTTATAGGCGTTTTTGCTCCGCACTGAGTTTAAATTTGAAGCGAACTTAAGCCCAGTGAACCGATATTGTGAAAATGCCGAATTTAAACTATTTTTAACGATACCGAGGTTTTCGCGTTAAGTTACGATATATGCCTTGGCCCTAGCAAGGCAAAGTTTTTGATAAATTTTAATAGTTTTGTTTTCTTAGAGCCTCATATTTCTCGCACGCTTGTAGCCATATCTTCTTTTGCTCCTCGATTACTTGCGCGCTACGGTCGTTTTTGCCCAGATCGCACGCTTTTTTGAAGTATTCTTTGGCTGCTTTAAAAGACGCTTCCGACTTGGTTTTTTGACCGATAAGCTCGTTAGCAAGCGCAAAATTTAAGCAAGCACCCCAAAGTCCTTTATCGCAAGCTATTTTTATATAGCCTAACCCTTTTATGGCGTCTGCTTTTACGCCCTGGCCCTTAAGATACATAGCCCCGACGTTTTGGCAACCAAAAACGTCTCCGCCCTCGCAAGCCTTGACGTATAACTCCGCGGCTTTATCAGGGTCTATAACGACGCCCTGGCCGGTAGAATACATAAACCCGAGATTCGAGCAGGTTTTGTAGTTATTTCCGTCGCAAGCTTTCGCAAAAAATTTCGCAGCTTTTTCGTAATCTTTCGTAAAACCGTTATCGCCCATATAGTACGATATCCCGACGCTACCGCATATAATAGCGTCTCCAACCTCGCACTTTTGCTCAAATTCACGTATCTGCGCCTCGTTAAACGTAGCGGCAGAGACCAAAGAACACGCTGCGGCCAAACACAAAATTACTTTTTTCATTTTGTTTTTCCCAAAATAAATTTTAAATCTATTTTACGCCCAGATGCATTAAATATCTATAAAATCGATATTATCCTAGTTTTTGGCTTTTAGTTACATAGAAAAACTTGCAAAAATTTGATGTTTTATTCGTATTTTTGTCTTGCGGTTGATTTTAAATTTAAGCTAAATTTGACCCGCCCAGATCCGCGCCGCGAAAATGTCAAATTTACAAATTTAGCAAGATGCAAGGCAAATATTCAAGATGCAATAGGCGTAGTTTAAATAATTTTTTCTTACCCGCGAGGACGCGAACTCGTCGTCCGTAACCGAAGCGGGTATAGAAAAAATTATTCTAAAATCCGTCGTTTATGGGGAATCAAGCGGTCTTTTTGTGAAAAAATCCCACATAAACCGCAAAAACAAACCCGATCGCCACCGCACACGGAGCCGCCGACGTTACGGCGCTTGGCGAACTTGCGAGCAAGAAGTTATGCGCTACGGCCGCGCCCGCCGCCATACCGATGACGAAGATTACCGAGCTTAGATTGCCCGTACCCATTTGTACGAGATGCTTGCCCGGGCAGCCTTCGCCGAGGCTAAAGCAAAGCCCTGCTAGCGTCATGCTAAGAAAATTCCAAAGCACGTCGTTGTGCGCGATAGGCTGGCCTTCAAAGCCGAATTTATACTGTCCGAGCGCTAAATTTACGATACTAGCAAAGACCACGATGCTGATGATCCCCGTAAACATCGAGAAGTCACCTTTAAAAAGCCTGCCAAACGCCCCCGACGCTGCAAAATTTGCTTTTGTGCATTAGCGCGCCCAGGGCGACGCTAAATCCAAGCGAAACGAGTATCGGAGCATGCATGGAGCCGGGGCCCTTTGCGGAGCTAAAAAGCGCGCCGTTTTCGCCGAGCTTTAGTCCAAACGCAAGCGCGGCAAGCAGCAAAATACCCATAACCGTCGGCAAGACGCCTATCGCGGCCTGAGTTTTAGTCTCGTGCGTGAGGCCGTAGCCGAGCTTTTTGAAAAATACGCCCGCGCACACGCCCGCAAAAATACCGACGACTCCCGCAATCGCCGTCATATCGCCGCCGCCCAAACGCAAAAACGCCCTCCACGGGCAGCCCAAAAACACGAGGCAGCCGATCATCGCGAAAAATCCGAGAAAAAAGCGCACAAAAGGCGATGAGCCCGTGGTCGCACTAAACTCCTTCGTCCAAAGCACGCTAGCCAAAAAGCCGCCCAAAATAAGCCCGATTATCTCCGGGCGTACGTACTGAAGGGCACCCGCGCGATGAAAGCCGAGCGCTCCCGCCGTATCTCGTAAAAAGCAAGCCGCCCAAACGCCCATGTTGCCGGGGTTGCCAAAATACACAAGTAGCGCGCCTAAAGCGCCGAGCGCCGCACCTGAAACAATAAACCATTTTGAATTTGATAAATTCATGAAGTATCCTTTGAAAAGGTAAAATCGACCCGATTTCTTAAGTTATATTTTATTTATCTTAAAATAAAGGATTAATCAAAATCGGCGAAATTTTTAAAACCCTAGATCATAAGATGCGCGCATATAGATTTAAATTTGATAAAAATTATTCAAAAGGCCCCCACTATCAAATTTATATCCAAGGAAGCTTTTAAGATAATAAACCGCTAAATTTATCGCCGTAAAATTATCTTGCTAAATAATTATAACTAAATCTCAAATATCAGATTTAGTAAAGAAATTTAGCGTTATGATTAAAAACGGTTTGCCGACGATGATTTATTTTCTAGCTTTTTGTAGCAAAATAAGCTTGTTTTAATGTTTGCGTAGCCGCGTATCTCTGCTGGCGCAGACATTTGCAAAAGCCGTAAATGGGCAAAGCAAAGATGCCTGCCTTTTTACTTTTACGACTTACGTTGCCTAAAGGGCATCTTATTTGCGCCGATGAATTTTTAAGAATGCAAAATTTACACTGACGCGCGGATATTTTATAAGCAAATGGGGTCTGATTAAATTTAGCGGCCAAATTTGCAAAAGCGCGCAAAAACTAAATTTATACCCGCTCTCGCATAAACTAGTCGGTTTACGTATCGTTTTATAGGATAAATCCGCTGCCGATAACCAGCTCGCCTCTATAAAATACCGCTAGCTGCCCGCTAGCCACGCCAAACGCGCTCTGTTTTAGCTCGACCTCGGCCGTGCCGCCATCTAGCACTTTTACGCGCGCGTTTAGCCCGATGCTGCGGTAGCGAACCTTCACGTCGCAGTCAAACTCGCTCTCGTCTACGAACAAATTTAGGCTATTTACCACTATCTTGCCGCGCTCAAGCTCCTCTTTGCTACCTACGACGATACGGTTATTTGCCGCGTCGATAGCTAGCACGAAATGCGGCTCGTGCGCCCCAAATACCTCAAATCCGCGCCTCTTGCCGATCGTGTAGCGCATGTAGCCGCTGTGCCGCCCGATCACCCTGCCCGCGCTATCGACCACGTCGCCGGGCAGATCCGTCTCGTAGTGCTTATTTAGCACCTCGATATAGGTATCCTCGACGAAGCAAATCTCACTACTCTCGGCCTGCTCGCCGTACTCGCGAAAGCTCGGCAGAGATTTTGCCAGCTCTTTTATATCTTTTTTAAATTTATCCCCGAGCGGGAAAATCATATCGGCGATTATCTCTTTTGGCACCTGCGCGACGAAGTAGCTCTGGTCTTTGCTAGGATCGGCGGCGACTCTGATAAAGCCGTCTTGCACGCGGATATAGTGGCCGGTGGCGAGCTTTTCGCAGCCGATACTTTTGGCAAATTTTAGCAGTTCGCCGAATTTTATAAAGTGGTTGCAAAGCGCGCAGGGATTTGGCGTCTTGCCCTCTTTATAGGAGCTAACAAACGGAGTATAGACGTATCTGTCAAACTGCTCTTGTAAATCAAGCACGTGATAAGGGATGCCCAGATACCCGCACGCGCGGGCGACTTTATCGATATTTTTTTCATGATATCCGGGCTTTTTGTGTAGTTTCATGTAGCAGCCCACGACTTCGTGACCCGCTTCTAGCAGCATTTTGGCGCTCATGGTGGAGTCGACTCCGCCGCTCATGGCCATTAAAATTTTCATTTTTTCTTTCCTATTGCGAGGGCTTATCTTTTTAGCGCTTTTTACGGAGTTTGTAAATTTTCGGCTCGATGAACTATATGTTCTATCTACGCCGAAAATTTACCGCACAACCGCAAAAATCATCTAAAAATACCGCACCCTAAAGTTTTGTATTTTAAATTTAGCTTTTAAATTTACAAATCTCGCCTTAGCCCCACAATAAGACAATTTCGTATAAATTTGACGCGATTATATAAAAAATAGCTTAATACGCTATAAATTTGCGAGCCAAGGATGGCGAGGCATTTAGCTTTCACGCCTTGCTCGGCTCTAAAATTTATCCGCCGAGACGGCAACGCAGGATTTGCAAACAGCGATGACACAGTCAAATTTACAGAATTTGACGCAAAAGGCAACCATATCGGCAAATCCGCTTAAAAACACAAACCAAACCGCACGAACAAATTTACAAAAATCAAAATTTAACGCCGTACGCCAGATATAAGCACCGACCGAATTAAACTAACTCTTAAGCCTACTTGCGGCTAATCATCTTAATTCTTGCAGTATTTTAAATCTTTAAATTTTCGCGCGCCGTATGCGCCGTCGTAGCGACAAAAAACAGCGGCATGGACGCGCGCGCCACCAAATTTGACGGCGCTATACGGACAAAAACAAGGCAAAAAGCGCAATAGCAGCCCTTCTCGCATCCCGTCAAGCATCGCCAAATCCTCAAATTTCGTAAAATTTTAGCACGCTTGCTTAGTTTAATATCCCCAAAATTTCATCCCTTACGGCATCCAGATCGTCGCTAATCGTATAAAGCAACAAATCCTCCTTACTGACGGCTTTTTCGCGTATGAGCGTGGTTTTGATAAAATCGTCAAGCTTGCTCCAAAACTCTCTACCGATGAGGAAAATTTTAGCTTTTTTAGCACCTATTTGCGCGAGTACCAGGATCTCAAACAGCTCGTCAAGCGTCCCAAAACCGCCTGGAAACACCAAAAACGCGCTTGAACGTTCAATGAGGGCAAATTTGCGCGCGGATAGGTTGGAAAAAATAAAGCTCGTAGTGGCGTATTTGTTCGTCACTTGCTCAAACGGAAGTACGATATTTAGCCCCACAGACGGGCTTTTGCCGCTCTCGTACGCGCCCTTATTCACTGCCTCCATCACGCCGGGTCCTCCGCCGCTAACGACGGCAAAACCACCGTCTGCAAGCTGCTTTGCGAGGCTAAAGGCCATTTTACAGTATTTGCTATTTTCGTCAAATCTGGCTGAGCCAAAAAACGTAACGCTCGGGTTTTTGTATGTCACAAAATCCCTAAATTTGGCCAGATCGTTTAAGATTTCATCCATCGTCTCTCTTTTTAGTTAAATTTACGCGCTAGAGCCGTAAACTGCTACCGAATTTACCGCGCAAGCGTAAAAGAGATGATAGCTAAAACGGATTTAAAAATAGATGACGCGCGATTAAATTTGAGATAAATTTAAGTATGTTTTAAATTTGTAAAATCGCTAAGACGCTTTAAATTTAGCCGAATTTATCAAAAGTTTTGGTATCAAACGGCGCAAAATCCGCCAAAAATCGCAAAACTGTCGCCTTAGCTTTTAGTGCGTAAATTTATTCCCTGGTTTTTAAAAATACGCTCGCTTGCAAATTTAGCATAAGCCTCGATTTTGCTCTAAATTCGGCCCGGCCGAGGCTTGATTTTAAACGCCTTTAGAAAAATTGCTCAAATTTAGCCCTAACGCAGCTGCTCTAAGCGCTCTTTTTTAGTACCGATTTGAGTGATCTGGATACCGAAGTTGCCGTCTACGATGACCACTTCCCCAAGAGCTATGACTTTGTCGCTGATTAAAATTTCAAGCGGGTCGTTTGCTAGCTGATTTAGCTCGATGACCGAGCCTATATCCATCGTTAATACGTCTTTTAGCAACATCTTTTTTGAGCCGATACGCACGCGAATAGGCAAACGAACGTCCATAATCAGACCGATATTTCGCATCTCGTCCGCACTTAGCTCGCTTTTTGGCGTGTGAGAAGGTGAGGCGGCGGCTGCTTCTTTTTGGTCTTTGCTAAAAAATTTAACGAACGAAAAGTCCGCTATCATCGCGATTTGCTCGTCTAAATCGGCGATTTTAACCGGATAGATATATACCTTTTCATACGCGCTAAGGTCTAAAATCGCGTTTTCGTCGAGAAAATTTACTTTTGCGATTTCAAAACTGAGCTTTGGCATGCCTTTTTGCGCGCCAAGGCTCGTAGAAAACGCGCCGAGGATATTTGAGAACACCTCTTTTGCCGCATCTAGCTCATCTTCGCTTAAATTTTCGTTGCGAGATATCTCCTCCTCGCCGAGCATCCACTCGCTTACCGCGCTTACTAGCACGGGCGTAACAGCTAGCATTATCTTTGCGTTTATATCGCCGCTTACGCTCACGTTAGCCACGGCAAGAGGAGGCTTGATGCCCTCTTGCCCCGGAGCGTCGTACTCGTTTCTCTCGCCCACTCCGGGCGTCTTGCCGGTCAGTCCTTCGATTGTAGCTTTTATCTCGTTTGCGAAAATTTTAAAAAATTCATTCATCTCGTTCGTCCTCGTCTAGTATATTTTCTTCGTTTTCGTCGTCTTGGTCGTAGCTCATGAGCTTAGCCTTGCGCTCTTCTTCGTATTTTTCCAAGATATTTTTTATCTCGTCTTTATCGCTTCTGATTAGCTCTTCTATGCGGATAGATTTTCTAAATCTATGCAGCCCGACTTCAGCCAAAAATACCTCTTTTTTATCTATCGTGACGATAGCTTTATCGTTTGCGGAGCGGTCAAGACGCAATATATCGCCCTCTTTTAAATTTAAAAATTCATTCACGCTCACGATGCTTTCGCCTAGTATCGCCTCGTATAACACTTCGGCGCGTCCGATTAGTGTTTTTAGCTCTTTGTTTCTGCTCTTTTTCGCGCTCGTTTCGCCTAGCATTATATCGCGGTTAGCTAGGCGGCTTAAAATCGGCTCTAGGTAGATAACCGGATAGCAGATATTTATCATACCGCTTGAGTTACCGACTATGATCTCCATCACGACCATTATCACGATCTCGTTTTGGCTGACGATTTGCACGACGTTTGGACTGCTTTCTTTTGCCTCTACGTTTGGATACATATCAGTCACCGTAGCCCAGCTTTCCTTTAGGCGCTGCATTATCATCCTTAAGATCGCATCGAGTAAATTTATCTCTATATCGGTCAGCTCCCTGCTAGTCTCAAAGCCCTCGCCGTTGCCGCCTAGCAAGCGATCTATCATAGGAAATGCGATGCTTGGGTTTATCTCTAAAACGCAGTTGCCGTCAAGCGGCTTGATAGAAAAAACGTTAAAGCTAGTGGGACTTGGCAAACTCATCAAAAACTCGCCGTAAGTCATCTGATCTACGCTGTGCAGACGAATTTCTACGATGCTACGCATAACGCTTGAGATTTGAGAGGCTAAATTTCGCGCTAGCTTGTCGTGAATGCCCTTTATTGCGCGTAGTTGCTCTTTGCTGACGCGATTTGGGCGCTTGAAATCATAGATTATTACTTGACGCTGTTCTTCTTTGCCGCCTTCACCTATAGACTCACTCGCCTCCTCGTCGTCTACGACTTCGAGTAGCGCGTCGATCTCTTCTTGACTTAAAATATCCGCCATTATTTACCTTCGAGTTTCTTTCTTATTTTTTCCATTAAACGCTTATGTATCTGAGAGATGCGCCCCTCTGATATCTGCAAGATCTCGCCGATCTCCTTTAGACTCAGCTCCTCATAATAATAAAGCTGAACGATGAGCTGGTCGCGCTCCTCGAACTCGTTTAAAATTTGAGTTATCTTTTCTATCAGATCTTCTCTCTCCACTCGCTCAAACGTATTTTCCTCACTCATAAGCTCCATCTGATCGTCAATGCTAAGCACGCCGACGACGGCACTTACGTTCCTAGCTTCTCTTATCTTTTCCACGCTTTCTTCAAGCATAGCGGCTAGATACTCGTCCTCGGGCTCGCGCTCGAATTTATTAAAGTATTCGTTTACCAATGCATCGATATTTTTAACCAAAGTACGATCTGCGCGACTAACCACGTCAAGCCCGCGTAAAAAATCAAGCATAGCGCCGTAAACTCGTTTTTGCGCATATCCCCAAAACGAGTCGTTTCGCTCTTTGTCGTATTTACGAGATAGCCTAACCATCTCCTCAAGCCCGGCGCCCATTAGATCGCTAACGTCGATATGAGCCGGTAATCGCTCCTTTAATCTAAACGCCATAGCTCTAAGCGCCGGTGTATAAGCTAGTACGATATCGTCTTGTTCTTTTTTTATCGTTTGAGCGTAGGGATTAGGCTGCTTTTGCATTGCTTTCGTCGCCCCTACCCAAGGTCTGCTTTATTAGGACGCGTTCGCTGCTAAGCTGACCCAAAATAGTATCCATACGCTTTTCTCTAAGCCCGAGCTCCGAGACTAGATAATCGGAACGCTTTTCGTATTCGTCCTTATCAAAAGGCTTTTTAAGCGTGATATCGACATAGTTTATGATAATGATATGGATCAAAAGATGAAAAAAAAGCGTGATAGCGAAAGTATACATAATCATCTCCAAAGGCTCGTTAAGCTTTAGCGCCGAGAAAACCACGCCGGCAAAAAATCCGCAAACCGTAAAAAACGCTATAAAATTTTCAGCTCTCAAAATCAAATCCTAAAATTTAAATTTGTTCCAGCAAACGCCTAGAAAACGCGCTAAAACTGCTAATCGTACCCGTATCAAGCACTTTTTGTTCCAATTTTTTAAGAAGCCTTGATGCTATCTGTTTCATCTGCTCGCTAGCAGGACCCGTCTCGTTATCGTCGGTAAAAAGCGTGCGGTATTTTATACTCCTAGATACGTCCTTATCCTCGCTGATATAGCCTAAAAATTCGAGCCTCGGAGCGTCTTTTATATTTGCTTGCGCTACCTTTTTTATATGCTCGAAAATTCTAACGGCCTCTTTTTCGTTTCTTACCATATTAAAAACCATTAAAAAATCGTCTTTTTGTTTAGCCGTCATTTTAATCACGGCGTAAGCATCGGTTATAGCTGCGGGATCTGGCATCGTAACTACTATTATCTCGTCGGCGGCTTCGAGGAAAAAGTCGTTATTTTTGCCGATACCGGCTCCCGTATCTATGATTACGAAGTCAAGCCCGTCCAGACTGCGCGACTCGTCAAAAAACCGTTCGTATAAAAATTGATTGTTAAATTTAAGTATATCTGCGCCGTTTTCGCCAGGAATAAGCGTTAAATTCGGCTTTATCTCGATCAAAATATCTTTTAGGGAGCACTCGCCTTTTAATACGTGCAACAAATTTTTCCCCGCGCGCACGTTTAAGATAACGTCAAGGTTAGCTAGGCCGATATCGGCGTCAAAAAGCGCGACCTTGTAGCCGCTTTTAGCTAGGACATTGCCTAAATTTGCGCTTATCGTGCTTTTACCCACCCCGCCCTTTCCGCTCGTTACGGCTATAAATTTAGTATTTTTAGCCCTAGTTCGGGCGCTTACCATATCTTGTAGCTTTTGGGCTTGGTTATTCATTTTTTGTCCTTATTAAAGCCCTGCAATACGCAATCGACCAAAAATTCGCTCCTAGCGGCCATTATATCGTCGGGCACCTCTTGACCTAGGCACAAAAAGCTAACGGGCTTACCCGTTTCGTAAACTAGCGAAAATACGTTACCGAAAATCTTCGTTTCGTCAAATTTGGTAAAAATAAAAGTATCCACGTCAAGGAAGCTAAAGCTATTATAAACCTCTAGCAAATCCTCGACCTTAGATCCGGCCGAAAGTACTAAATTTACGTCTATTTCCGCATCGCTACGCTTTAAAAAAGTCTCTAGTCTAGCCAGCTTTTCCTTATCGTATTGCGAGCTACCGGTGGTATCTATCAAGATCACGTCGCAGTGATTTAGCTGCTTTAGCGCATTTTTAAAATCATCGGCCTCTATAACGTCAAGTATCGGCAGCTTCATCATTTTAGCGTATTGAAACAGCTGCTCGACCGCCCCGATACGATACGTATCAAGCGTTATTATGCCGGTTTTTGCCCTCTTGCCCTCGCCGTAGGCAAATCGCGCGGCAAGCTTTGCTAGCGTCGTAGTTTTACCCACTCCGGTCGGCCCTACTAGCATCATTATCTTTTGTTTGCCGTCAAATTCGTCGCTCCTGCAAGGCAGCATCTTTCGTAGCAGCGAGCTAAAATACCTTTTTACCGCAGTCGGGCTGGCCTTCATCTGAGGCGGGACGTTTTCTACGGTTATTTTCATTATCTGCTCTAGATGCTCGTCCTTCATCCCGCTATTTTTAGCTTCCTTATAAATCTCGGCAAACTCAGGCGGTATAGCGATGTGGTTTCTAGCCGCGGTCTTCTCCTCCCAAAACATATTTGCGATCAAATTTATCTTTTCGCTTAGCGCGCTTACTTGCTTAGAGACTTCGTCTATTTTTTTGTCGTAGTTTTGCTCTTGGCGCGCGGGCGGCGAGTCTAGGTTTGCGATTTGGCTTATTTCTTTAGCCGCTCTTGATATATTTAGTAGTATATCTTCGCCGTTTTGAGGAGCGTCGCTAGGCTCTATTTTAGCGGGCTGGATACCAACCGGTTTAGCCGCAGGCGGAGTTTGCGATAAAAAAAACTCTTCGCCGGAGGCTACTTTTTGCGCTTTTTTGGGCGGTTTTTGCGCATCCAAAAACTCCTCGTAGGCCTTTAAATTTTGTTTTTGAGACTGGCGTTTTTTAGGTTCTACCGCAGGGTCCTCTTCGACGCTTACTAAAATTTCGTAAAGCGGCTTTTTGTTTATCGTCTTTGGCTGAATTTGCTTTGTGGTTACCAAAATCGCCCTTTCGCCGCATTCGTCTTGCGCCTTTTTGAGAGCCTCCATACTGCTCTCGCCGGTAAACGTGTAAAATTTCGTCGCCAATTTCTCTCCTTCGTCCCAGTTACGTTTTATCGTCCGCACCGCCTTTTTCGGACTAATTTCATCTTAGCTTTCGCGGTTTTACTTTACGCTTATTAGCTTTTTTAAATTTACCCGCAAATCCAAACCTAACTTATAATTCGCTAAACCTCAAAACTCTAAATTTTAGCGCCTACGCGCAAGCAGTTTTCGTTCCGAGGTTTTGCCTATTTTCACGCTTTGCGACTAAACTTAACTTAGTTCGTATTTGACGTCGCCTCTATTTTGCCGATAAAAATTTAAACGAAAACTCGCCGATTTATTTTTATCGCTAAAAACGGCGGCCAAATCTCGCTTAGTTTATAAATTCGCTCAAAACAGAGCCCGCAAACGAAAAAATTAAAATGCCAAGTTTAGCAAATTTTAATCCCGCAAGCATAAACGCGCCTCATCGTCCCAAGCGGCAAAATCACGCTGGCTCTGCTTCTTGCGCCGGGATGCGGTAGCACTAGCCGCGTATCGTTTCTGTTTCGTCCACTAAAATACAAAATATCTATATCAAGCGTCCTAGGCGCATTTTTAAAGCTTCGCACGCGCCCCAAACGCTTTTCTAAATTTGCCGTTATTTTTAAAATTTGCCTCGCGGCAAGGCTCGTTTGCACGAGCGTTACGGCGTTTGTAAAATCAGCCTGCTCCTTAAACCCAAACGCCTCGTTGATGAGGAGGGCCGAGTTTTCGACGACGTGAAACCTGCTGTCACGGCTAAGTTTAAAATGCAGCCGATTAAAGCGCTTTTTCACGTCGCCGATATTGCCGCCAAGCCCCAAAATAACGCTATTTTTAAAGCCCGGTTTAAAATCAAAAACCTTCGGGAAAAAGAGACATTTGCTAAAGCGCCTCGCCCCCGCTACTCTCATAAAATTTCAGCCCCGTTTTCGCGCACGACCACGACGTCCTCGATGCGCACGCCAAACTCGCCAGGCAAATAAATCCCAGGCTCCACGCTAAAGACCATCCCCTCTTTTAGCACGGTATCTCCGCGCTTTGAGATAAACGGAAGCTCGTGGATATCGACTCCTACGCCGTGTCCGGTGCTGTGAAAAAACGCCTCGCCGTAACCCTGAGCGGCGATAAAATCCCTAGCCGCAGCGTCGATCTCGCGCGCCTTTTTACCGGGCACTACTGCCGCGATCGCCAGAGCTTGCGCCTTTTTTACGATCTCGTAAATTTCTTGCCGTTTGGCATTTTTAAAATTTTGTTCCTTGCCGAAGTTAAAATTTTCGTCAAAGCACGCCGTGCGCGTCCTATCCGAGCAGTAACGGTTAAATTTAACCCCCGCGTCAAGCAGGAGCAAATCGCCCTGTCGCAAACGCTTTTTACCGGGCAATGCGTGCGCCTTAGCGGCGTTTTCGTTGATCGCTACGATAGGCGAAAAGCTAAGCGCGAGCTCGCCTTTTTTCTTAAAAATGAGCTCGGCGTTAAAAAACAGCTCCTCTTCACTCATGCCTTCGCCCTCGGCGCGTACGAACGCGGCAAATTCGTCAAACCTCTGAGCGCCCAGCTGCGCTGCTTGTTTTAAAATTTTTATCTCGTCTTCGGTTTTTACTATGCGCGAAATTTGCGAAAAATTCGCCCTCGCCTTAAATCTTATCCCAAGCCCTTTGCTAAGCGCCCCCCACTCGCCCGCGCTAAAATCGTATGGGTTATACGCAAGCTCCTTTACGCCCGCCTTTCGCAAAAACAGCCGCGCATCTTTTATCAAATTTCGCTCGACCTCGACCACTTCGGTATCTTTGCAAAGCTCGCGCGCCTCGATGCTATAACGCGCATCGGTGAGGAAAAATTTGCGCCCAGCAAGGCTTAAAAATACCGCGTTGTCGCAGCTGTATCCGCACTCATGGTAAACGGCGTTTTCGTCCTTTAGGATAAAATTTTTCAAATTTTGCCTCGTTTTACTCCGCTTTTTCGCCCGCTCTTGCGGCTTTCATAGCTTTTATCTGCTCGAAAATTTGTAACATCGCGATCATGGCTAGGTGATAGCCCACGGGCCCAAAACCCACGATCTGCCCCGCAGTTACGGGCGCTATGAGGCTTTTTTGGCGAAATTCTTCGCGGCGGTGGATGTTGCTGATATGCACCTCGATGACCGGAAGCCCGACGGCTGCGATAGCGTCGCGGATCGCGATAGAGGTGTGCGTGTAGGCGGCTGGGTTTATGATGATGCCGTCAAATTCGCCGAAGCACTCTTGGATTTTATCGACGAGTTCGCCTTCAAAATTACTCTGAAAAAACTCGATCTCTATATCGTTTTGCTCGGCAAAAAGCTTCATCTGTCCGTGGATATCCTCCATCTTCATCGAGCCGTAGACGTCGGTCTCTCGCGTGCCTAGCATGTTGATATTCGGGCCTTGGATGACCATTAGTTTTGATTTTGTTTCCATTTTTAGCCTTTTAAAAGATTTAAATTTAGGCCTGATTATACATTTTTTAAGCTAAATTTTCGCTACAATCACGAAAAATAGGAGCTTAAAAATGATCATCGTTAAACCGAAATTTACAATGCTATGCGACGAAAATTTTACCGTTTTAGAGGATGCGGCGGTTGCCTTTGATGAGCGTATCCAAGCGGTTGGGGAGGCCCAGGAGCTGCGCAAAAGATACGAGGGCGCGCAGTTTTTCGAGTATCCCGACGCCGTTTTGGCGCCGGCATTTATCAACCCGCACGTGCATCTGGAGTTTAGCGCGAACAAGACCAGCCTTGTTTACGGCGATTTTTTAGAGTGGCTAAGCTCCGTTATCGCCTCACGCGGCGCGCTCTCGCAGGCGGCAAACGAGGACGTCATCGCCTCTGCGATAAAAACCATGCAGCGTAGCGGCGTGGCGAGCTTTGGGGCGGTGTCGAGCTTTGGCGGGGATTTAGACGCGTGCGCGAACTGCGGCGGCAGGGTCGTGTTTTTTAACGAAATTTTAGGCACGAACGAAGCCGCGCTCGAGCCAAATTTGGCAAATTTCACCGCCCGCTTTGAAGCGTCGCAAAAGCGCAAAAGCCCGCTTTTTACGCCTGCGGTTTCGGTGCATTCGCCCTACTCCACGCACCCTGATTTAGCCGCTGCAGCGCTAAATTTAGCCCGCGAGCGAGAGCTGGTCGTTTCGACGCATTTTATGGAGAGCGAGCATGAAAAAAGCTGGCTAGAGGGCGGCACGGGCGGCTTTAAAGAGTGGCTGGGCAAATTTAACCCCGCCGCGCGTCCGCTTTATACGCCAAGCTCGTTTGTAGCGATGTTTACAGGCGTTCGCACGCTCTTTACGCACTGCGTTTGGACGGATGATTTTTCGGGCTTTGACCAAAAGCTTCACAGCCTCACGCACTGCGCGGTTTCAAACAGGCTGCTTAGCAAACGCACGCTAAATTTACGCGCCGCGCTGGACGCGGGAGCGAGTATAAACATCGGCACGGACGGGCTTAGCTCAAATATGAGCCTAAATTTCCTTGACGAGCTGCGGGCAAATTTACTCATTCACGCGGATTTTGATCCGCTAGGGCTTGCTAAAATCTTGCTTCTAGCATCGACAAAAAACGCGGCAAAGGCACTAAATTTAGACTCTGGCGAGATAAAAACGGGTAAGCTAGCCGACCTAGCTCTCTACGGCGGTTTTGCAGACGCCGACGCGGCGCAGCTACCGCTCATGCTCATTTTACACGCCAAAGGCTGCGAACGGCTATTTGTCGGCGGCGCGGAGATAAATTTAAAGCAAATTTAGCGGCGATTTAAACTTACTGCCGCGCTAAACGCACGCCATAAAGTAAATTTAAAGGAGAAAAAATGGAAACTAAAATCGGCGATATCTTTGCCGTAAGATTAAAAAGAAAGGGCGTTTATTTCGTCGCGCAGATTCTTGACGGCGATGAGGCGGGATGTTTCGCGGTCGTTTTAGACTCATTTACGAAAGAGCCGCCTAGTCTAAAAGAAGCGGCAAATCTAAAGCCGTTTTACTTTTGTCATCACTTTTGGGAGCGCGAGGAATTTTATCTAAGCGCGGATGAAATTTTGGATGCCAAGCCCGTTTTTATCGGCAACGCCGCGCCCATTTGCAAGCCGCCCAGACAAGCAAGCCTGCAAAATACGGAGCAAATTTGTATGCAGCTTGCGTGGAACGAGCTACCGAATGATATCAGGGATAAATTTAAATCCGCACACAAGCAAAAGCTTGAAATAAGGCAACCGCAAGACCGCGAATTTTATGCCGAGTTTGCGCGGCAAAATCCGTTTTGCTACGAGATAAAAAGCGAAATTTGGGATGAAAATTTAAAAGATTTTTTAGAATCAACGCCGATGATAACGAATATAGAGCTAAGCTGCGCCGCAAAAAGCCTGGATATCTCGCGCACGTACGTACAAGAATTAACCCTAGATACTAGCGGCATACAGGAGGTTTTGCTAAACGACTCGCTATATAGGCTCACGCTAAAGGGCGACGCCTCGCGGCTAAAAAGCGTGCGCTGCCCCTTTGACGGCGAGCTTTTAGGCATCCAGCTAGAGCTAAAGGGCGGCGGATTTTGCGTTAGCGGGCTTGAAAAACTGCGCGAATTACGGATATTTTCGCAACGCGGCGAGCGTGTCGATCTAGCGGATGTTGCGGCGAGCTTTCCGAATTTACGCGAAATTTTCATAAACGCGCAGGGCGGCACGCTAAAAAATATCGACGCGCTTGCTAAGCTAAAACGACTCCAAACCATCCGGCTAAGAGACGTTTACGGATTTGATAGCTTTCCGGCCAGAGCGCAGCTGCCGCATCTAAAGCGCCTTTGGCTCCGGTCGGTTCCAAAAACGGTCTGCGAGGCGGCAAAAAGGCAGTTTAAAGACATAGAGGACATTGAAATAAAACAACCTCGAAGCGATCAGTGGCTAGAGGCGAATTTAAACAATCCGCTACGCGGCTGGGACGGCAGAGAGGGCATGAGCGGGGCGGCGTCTAAAAAGGCGATGAAAGCCTACGAAAGCGCGCACAAAATGCTAAGCGCGATTAAAAAAGAGCTGGAAACGGCGAGCAAAAAGGCGACGAGAACGGGTAAATTTGATATAGCTAGCGCAGATAGCGCGGTGACGCGGGCTAAAGTTTTAAAAGAATTTATCGCCGTTTTTAACGCGGTAGGCGCGGAGCGAGGCATCGACACCATGGAGCGCGAGGAGATCTGGGAGGCGTTTTGCAAGCTTTGCGAGCTAGCCGCGGTAAACGAAAAAGACCGAGAAAAAATCTGGGAAACAAACGCAGAGTTTTGATCTTTGCTTGCTTTGAAAACTAAGCCCGCAAAGGCTAAAGCTGCAAGCTAAATTTAAAGCGACGGGTTGAGTCAGCCTTTCATGCCTAGGCCTTAAATTTAGCAGGTGCCATCTTTAGGGCTTGGGGTTTTAAAGATAGATTTTGCCGCCAAATTTGATTAAAAATTTTAAGGCCGCAAAAACCAAAGCGCCGAATTTAACCGTCTTTTTCAAATTCGGCATGAAAATTTCCTCGCTTTTAATCTGCAAATTCGCACCCTCAAATCTCCGCCCAAATGCCAATCTAAAACCGACAAAAAATTTGCCGCAAAACGCGCGCTAGCTAAATTTATAAATTTAAATGGTAAAATGCGCCCCGATTTTAAATGAATTAAAGGAAAAAAATGGGATTTTTAAGGTTTATTTTCTCGCCTATCGCGGCGATTTTTAGGTTCATAAACACCTATTTTAAGGCGATGCTGTTTTTACTCATCGTGTTTTTGATATTTTTTAGCGGCAAGGGCGAAAACGTAAATCCGCCCAACCTAACCCAGATAAATCTATCTGGCGCGATAATGGACGCGGGCGAAGCGCTAGAAAAGATCGAAGCCGCGCGCAAGAACGGCGATATCAAGGGCGTGCTGCTTTATATCGATAGCCCCGGCGGCGCGCTTGCGCCTAGCGTCGAGCTGCACCTAGCGATCAAAAATCTACGCGCCGCAAAACCCGTGGTCGCGTATGCGGGCGGGTCGATGACGAGCGGTAGCTACTACGCGGGTGCCGGCGCAAACAAGATTTTGGCAAATCCGGGCGCATTTATCGGATCGATCGGCGTGATAATGCAAGGCGCGGATGCCAGCGAGCTAGCGGCCAAAATCGGCGTATCGCAGCAAATCGTAAAAGCGGGCGAGTATAAAGAGGCGGGGACGTTTCTGCGCCCGTGGAGCAAGATCGAGCGCGAGCAGCTGCAAGAGCTTGTAAACGCCAGCTACGAGATGTTCGTAAGCGACGTGGCGGCGGATAGAAATCTAGACGCAAACAAAAGCAAAGAGTGGGCAAACGCGCGGGTATTTCTCGCCGGCGATGCCGCAAAACTCGGGCTCATCGACGAGGTGAGCGATTATTATTCCGCGCGCGCCGAGCTAGAAAAGCTAAGCGGCGTGGCCGAGCCCGTTTGGGCAAAGCCGTCCGTCTACGAAAAAGCGATGCAAAAATTTATAAATCAAGGCGCAAACTCGCTGATCTCGGCGTTTTTTGAGGCTAAGGCGAGGTAAATTTAAAGGCATGCCATGAAAATAATCTCGAAATTTAAAGACAACTACGATTTTATGGTATCAAAATACGGCCTTGACGAGACGCTAGTCTATGACCGTAGAAACTCGACTCCGGTAAGAGCGGATGAGCTATGGAGCCTTAGCCAGGCCGATAAGCCGTTTTTAGAAAACGCTGGTTTGCGCTACAAAGTACACGCAGGCAAGGACGGCAAGTTTGTTACTGATTTTTATGCGTGCAAGGATGTGCCGCGCCTGCTTCACTCCGTGATTTTTATCGGCAAAAACTTGGTTCATATTTTCGCCGCCGAGGGCAAAATTTACACCGATTTCGACCTTGCGGAAAACGAGCGGGAGGAGATGTATTTTAACGGCGATATTTTGACGTTTAAAGACGGATTTTGCGCTTATATCGCCTCGCGGTTTGAGAGCGATATCTTGCGCTTCGCCGCGCTTAGAGCAAGCGATCCTGCGGCTCTTGGCAGCGCCGATAGGGCTAGCGAGAAGGAAAATTTAAGCGCGCCAATCGTGCTTTTTAAAAGGACGCAAACTACCGACTTCGTAGCGATAAATCCGCAGCTTAGCGCGATGGGGCTTTATCTGGACGCCGATTTCGTCTGGCAGAGCTTGGTAGAGTTTTTATCCGCGAAAAAAGACGCCGAGGCTCCGGTAGGCGCGGTGCCAAACGAGATAAAAATCGCTAGCAAAGGCTTTGACGCAAAGCGTTCGTTTCGTCCAAAGATGAAATAACGCAGGCGCCTTAGCCTAAATCGCTTTTTTATCCTTTCCTCCCGCGCGTCGTTTTAAAAGATGAGCTCTGCGCGAAATACGACTCGTTTTTGAATTTTAAAGCGCAAATAAATTTTAAGCGACTACGTCGCGCTTTTTAAACGCCGATGAATTTAACCGCGCCCTTTACGCCGATAAAACCGCAAATTTAAAATGCCGATTTTTAAAAGCAAAAGCCGCGAAACGATAAAATTTGCCGCAAATTTAAAACATAAAATCGCGCTATCGCTGGTTTTGAACCGTAAATTTAAGGCATCCGTTTCGACGCGGCCTGATTTTATCGACGCTTTAAGGCGGTAAAAATTTATCGTTTTCTAAGGCGCAAAGCGGCAATAAAAAATAAACGCGGCGCAGCCTACCGGCAAAGTCGCACGGCTAGTAAATTTAGCTAACGGCTCGGTCTTATTTGCAAGGTAAATTACGGCAAATAAAGCATAAATCAATGACTAAATTTGCGGCGCCAGCCTCCAGCGCGCAGGCCGAGTTTTAAAATTTACTACGCCAGCGCCCTTAACCGCTCGTAATCTAGTCCCTCCACCAAAATATAGCTAGCATCGATAAAGCGGTAGCTCTCACGCGGTAAACGCGAGATAAACTCTGAGTAATCTAGCTCGGCTAGCACGCGGTAGCGGGAGACCTCGTCGTCATCATCGCTTTCATTGCCGCCGTCGCATCCTTCGCCGCCTACTAGCGTAATTTCCCAGCGCGCGACGTCTTTTGGCTTAACCAAGTCCAAATTTTGCCACTCGACGAAAGGCTCGTAAGGCAAAATAGTCGGCACGCCCTGCGTAAGCGCGTACGAGCCGATGATCTCGCCTTCGCCGTTTGCGCGGTAAAAGCGTTGATTTGCGCCGTAAGCGTCAAGATATTGCACCGCGGTTAGGCGCTCGCTAAACTCCTTTGCGGGGCTTTGCGCGGCTAAAATTTCGTCTAAGATCGCACGATTTAGGGCAAAAGGCCTAACGACGCCGTAGCAGTGATTTACGGTCGCGTCGCCCTCCAAATGCCCTTTTATTGCCTGCAAACCCGAGTTTATATCGCGCTCGTAGTCAAATTTTTCTATCGTTTCTCGCGTATAGATTTTTCCGTCCTCGCCCCTGATGTCGCTTCCTAGCCTTTGCGATAAAATTTGCAGATACGAGATAGCTAAAACCCAGTCAAATACCGTCGCAGGCGTATTTACGCGCACTTTGTAGCTTTTCGTATCAGTGTCGTAGCTTAGCTCAAATCCCCGTCCGCTCTTGCCCCAGATGCCTAAAACTACGCCCTCGCATTCGCCTAAAAGCGAGCTTAAAAACGCCTCTTTATCAAAATTTTCGGCATTCTCGTCTATGCCAAACACTGCCAGATCCGGTATCAACTCCGTAGCCTTGCCTACGCTCATTACGCTAAAATATCCCAAAAATAGCGGCCGCTTTTTATTTTTGACGCTAAATTCTACGCTCATCGTTTCTCCTTTTAAACCGCGATTATAGCAGATGCGGAGCAAAAAAAGGGGAAGCAAAAGCCGGCGCGATTTAGGGTTAAATTTAAGATCAAAGCATGGGTTTTGATTTGATAAATTAAGCGGATGAAAAGCGGAGCCAAATCAGGCGGCAAATTTGCAAAAACGGCGGGAATTTAGGCGCATGGAGTTTGAGACGCGCCTAAATTTAGCGCCCGTTTGGACGCGAGGAAATTTGACGTGAAAATTAAGCAAACGACCAAATTTAGGCAAGGCTGCGGCGCGCGTTTTGCGGCGCTTGCTTGCGTTAAAACGCCTAAATTTACTTAAATCTAGTGACCCAGCTTCCCAGATTCGTATCGACTTTGACCTCGATTATCTTGCCGCATTCCTCATCTAGCATAAATTTGATCTCTTCGCTAAAATTTAGCTCAAAACCCTTACCCAGCCGCGCTCGCACGTCTTTTAGAGGTATTTTTTGAACCGACTTCCAATCAAAATCCTCGGGATCGTCCTTGTTTGGCGTCTTCTGCTCTATATCCACGAAATTTTCGTCCCTTTTTCCCACGCGGATCGACACTTTCGCATCGTATCCCAAGCCTATAAAATCGTTCCACCGCGCAGAGCATCTGCCCCTGTTTATCTCCATACCCCAAAGCTCCACGCCGTCTTCTAGCGCCCTAAATATCAAAAATCTCGTATCGTGCGAGCCTATACGGCGGTCCCAGTAGTCTCCGTAGACCGTCGATGTGGTGGTCGTCGTTAAATCTAGCTCGTATGGCGCGGCGTCTTGCGCCGAGGCTACCGCGCCTGCTATCAGCGAGGCTGCAAATGCAAAATGTAATTTTTTCATTTTTTCTCCTTTAAATTTATTTGTTACTTTTGCGCTAAATTCGGCCAAATTTGGGCGCGAAATTTGCGGCAAGAGACTGCCGCCTAGCATAATCTATCAAACGTCGCAACGTAAGTTTGCTCACCGATAAAAAGCCGAGGTACGCGGTGCAAGCGACCTAAATTTGGCGCAAATACGGCCTTGGCTTGTGGAGCTAAAATTTGCGCTCTTTCAAATACGCCATCCACGCAAGCCGCCGTAAAAACCGCTTTTACTCTGCCGCGCGCTTGCCGTACCGCGCTTACGGTAGCAAAGCCGTATTTCGGCAAGAAATAGGAAATTAGCTTGCGGTCGCGGACTAGTTCTATTGCCGCGGCGAAATAAAACCAAAGGCGACGCGAAATCTAAATTGCCTTGCTAAATTTTGCAACGCAAGGCAAAATTTAGCGTCGCAGGCTCTTGGCCGCAAGCAAAAATCTAAGCAAGGGTAAGACGCCTCCTAACAGCTTTGCTTATCGCCTAGCTCGCAAGCCTTTTTTCGCATTTGCTTTGCCTTTTTCGCGTCTTTTTTTACTTGCTCGTATCTGTTTTCGTTGAAATTTCCCTCATACAGCCACG
>CAURYE010000027.1:0-22742 GCA_963529235.1 uncultured Campylobacter sp. | reverse complement strand
AAACTAAATTTTAATTTTGCAAGGTTTTGCTCCCGAAAAGGTTTGCCGCCACCTCCCCGGTGCTGTGGGGTTGGTGGGGGTTTGGGGGCGGAAGGGGCGACGCTTCGTAAGTAGCTCTGCTTGCAGTTACGAGCCGTAGGCGAAGTAAAGCCCCTTCCGCCACCCAAGAAAAAAATAAATTTGAGAGCTTAAATTTAATGAACCAAGTCAATAAAAAATCAAGATTTAAATCAAGGTTTTATATTTAAATCTTGGATATAATTATCAAAAATAAGTTGAGGTAAGCTCAAATTTGCCTCGAGTAAATTTAGTATTTTCGCGGTGCGAGTCTGGGTGGGTTAAATTTAACGCAAAGCTAAATTTAAGCGCTTGGCGGCGCGTAAAAATTGACGGGCGGCGCGGCAATTCGAGCTCAAATTTAACCGCGAACAAAAGCGAAACGAAATAAAATTTAAAAATCTTAATATAAGGAGAAAGCTATGAACAGACGAGGATTTTTAGGACTCGGCGCGGCGCTTGGCGCGACGACGATGGCTCCTAGCCTTTTTGCGAAGGAAAACTTTACGATGTGGGGCGCGCCTGCGATCCCTAGCGTGATAATGGCCGTGGCAAGCATGCAAGGCGAGCTAGCTAAGACGCACGACGTGAAGCTGCGCATCTGGAACACTCCGGACGTCCTGCGCGCTGGCGTGGCTAGCGGCGATATCAAGGTCACTATGTCGCCCTCAAACGTCGCTGCGAACCTGCGAAACCAGGGGTTAAATTTCGCGATGTTAAATTTGCTCACGCTAGGCGTTATGAACGCGATGATAAAGGATGAAAACATCAAGACGCTCGAGGACTTCGTCGGCAAAAAAATCATAATGCCGTTTAAAAACGATATGCCCGACCTCGTGCTACGCGCGCTCTGCAAAAAACGCGGCATAGACGCTAGCAAGCTTGATATCACGTACACCCAGACGCCGCCTGAAGCGGTTGGGCTGTTTATCCAAAAAGACTACGACGTGCTTATCGTGCCGCAGCCTCTTAGCGAGGCGACGATTTTGCGCGGTAAAAAAGCGGGCGTAGCGGTGCATTACGGGCTTGATTTTCCTAAAACCTGGGGCGAGAGCTTTAATGCCAAGCCGTACATCCCGATGGCGGGCATCATCGTAAACGTGGACTACTACGAGGCAAATCGCGCGCTTTTTGAGACGCTGCACGCCGATCTAACAAGCGCGCTAAAATGGATCCTGGAAAACAAACAAAGCGCGGCTAAAATCGGCGCCGAGTATCTGCCGGCTCCAGAGCCTGCGCTAGCCGGGGCTTTCGATAAAGCAAATTTGACCGTAACAAAAGCGCATGAGTTGCAAGACGACGTGATGGCGTTTTTTGAGCAAATTTTCGAGTTTAATCCAAAGCTGCTCGGCGGCAAAATGCCCGATAAGAGCCTATTTTTATGATACTTATAGATAACGTCAAAAAAGACCGCGGCGCGTTTTTAAAGGTCGCAGACTATCTTTGGGGCGGCTTTAGCGGTCTTGCGACGATCGCGCTTATTATCGCGCTTTGGCAGATCGGCAGCGAGCTGGGAGGGGAGTTTTTGCTCCCCGCGCCCGAGGCGGTTTTCGTGCGGGCTTACGAGCTTTTGGCGGATTATAGAAACAGCGAGATAAATATCACTCTCGTGCGCTCGCTAGTGGGAGTCGGTACGGCCTGTGCCATCGGTATCACGCTGGGGTTAGTTGCTGGTGCGTACAGAAGCTTTGCCGCGTTTTTAAAGCCCGTGATCACGACGCTGCTTTCTATGCCGCCTATTATTTGGATCGTTCTAGCTATATTTTGGTTCGGATTTGGAAACGCGAGCACTATCTTTACGATCATCATCACGGTTTTGCCGCTAACCTTTGCTAGCTCGATGGTAGGCATGATGAGCGTTAGCGAGGAGCTAAAGGAGATGTTTGACGCCTACAAACTAGGCATTTGCAAAAAGATTCGCCACCTATATGTTCCGCACCTAACCAGCCATATCATCAGTTCTCTAAGCGTCGCCGTAGGTATGGGCGTAAAGATCGTCATCATGGGCGAGCTGCTAGGCGCAAACGACGGTATGGGCGCTAAGATCGCGAGCGCTAGAGTCATGCTAGATACCACCGAAGTGATGGCCTACGTCGTGCTTACTATCGCTATCATTATGCTTTTTGAGTATTTGGTTATCGAGCCGCTAAAGATCACGCTAATGCCGTGGAAAAGGTAGTTTGTTATGCTGGAACTTCAAAATTTAGAATACGAAATTTTACGCGATAAGGTCGTGCGCGATTTTAGTTTAAAGGTCGGCGCGGGCGAAGTAGTGACGCTATTTGGCGCGAGCGGCTGCGGTAAAACCACGATCCTGCGCCTGATATCGGGGCTTATCGATCCGCGCAAAGGCAAAATAATCAATAAATTTAACAAAACGACCTATCTCTTTCAGGAAAATCGCCTGCTCGAGTGGAAAAACGCGCTTGATAACGTGCTACTCGTGATGGATGAGCCTGACGAAAAGACCGTGCTGGAGCTCTTTGCTAGACTTGGACTAACGGAAAAAGACGCGCTAAAGTACCCAGATGAGCTAAGCGGCGGCATGCGTCAAAGAGTTGCTTTCGTGCGGGCGATCGTGACAAAGCCTGATTTGCTGCTGATGGACGAGCCGTTTTCGGGACTTGATTATGATATGAAAGAAATCTTGATAGACATCGTCACGCGCCGCGTCGAGGAGGGTATGAGCGTAGTGCTGGTAACTCACGATAGGATGGAGGCGGCTAGGATGTCTAGTAAAATTTGCTTTTTAGCGAGCAAGGGCGCGGTGATCGAGCGCGAGCTAGAGCTTGAGCGCGCCTTTTCGCAGCGGGATTTTGCCTACGCTAGCGGCGTGATAGACGAAAATTTTAAAGGAAAAATTTATTATGATTAACGACTTTTTTACCCATCCGATGAGAATTTTTTTCCTTACGAGTGCGGTTTGCGCGGTGCTAGGCGGAGCGATATTTTTTACGCCCGTAGATTTCGTTAGCTGGCATAAATTTATCTTTTTGCACCTTGTCGCAGCGCTTGCGTACGCGGGATTTTTGCTAACGGGACTAACTGATTGGACGAATTTTGGCAGAGGGCTAAAAAAGCACGCCTACGCTATGTTTTCGTTTTTTGCGGCGAGTTTTGTTAGCGCGTTTTTTAGCCTATTTGCGGCTCATTTTTTTATGGCGCTTTTTTGGGCGTATCTGGCCGGGCTTTGCGTTTATATGATCTGGCTTGATAGAAACGACGATCAGCTGGGCGTTTTGGCATTTTTACTCGGTATTTTAGGCTTTGAGATTTACTATCTGCTTAGCGGCGAGGAGAGATTTTTAAATTTACAAATCCACCTGCACGTGATTGCGATTTTGCTTATATCTTTTCGCGTTAGCGTCGTGCTTGGCAAAGAGGCGCTAAACCGCGAGCCCGGTATGCAAGACGCGGCCTTTGTGCCGAATTTCGTCTATAAAAATATCGCGATCGTTAGCGTTTGCTCGTTTTTGTTAGTTAGCTTGTTTTTTGAAGGTAGCAAGGCGGTAAATTTCGCCGCGATAGCCTGCGGTAGCGCGATTTTAGCTAAGCTAAAAGAGTGGCACTACAAGGAGCTTTTGCGTCATAGTTTCGTGATTTACTACTACTTGATGCAGCTTTTGCTGGCTACTGGTTATATCCTTTACGGCGCGAGCGGGATTTTGGGGCTGGGGCTGGAGACAAACATGCTGCACGTCATCGCGCTAAACGGCATTATTTTTAGCATTATGCTTATCTTTAACATCGCGGGTCTGCGCCACAGCGGGCAAGAGCTTGAGTTTTTGCGCCTTAGCAAGATCGCCTTCGCGCTTGTTATTGCCGCGGGCGTTTGCAGAGGCTTTTTAGCTTACGTTTGGAGCGGATTTTACATCCATCTGCCGGCGACCTTTATCGCCGTAGCTTTCGCGCTTTGGTTTATCGATTTTTATAAAATATTTAGAGATAACGAGTTTAGCGACGATCCGGAGTAGATTTATTTTACGGATTAAATTCGACTTATTTTAGCGCCGTAGAATTTCGCCTAGATAATGCCGAATTTAACCCTCCGTATAAAAATAAATCGCCGGCTTTGCAAAGCCGTATTGTATTTTGCGGCTTTTTCGAGTAATTAAATCGACAAACGAAAAAGTAAAATTTCACGCATAGAATTCCTCTAAATTTTCGCGTTATCATAGCCGTTAAAACCGAAAATTTATATTAACTTCGCTAAAATCGTTTTTTAGCGACAAAAATACGAAAGGAACGGCCGTGGCGCTACGAAACACTCTGCACTATCTGCTTTTAAGCGAATATCTAAATCCGCAAACGCTACAAAAACTAAACAAAGAACAAAGTAAATATAAAAACGCCTACGAAACGACGCCGGATAAATTTACCGATGATTTTTGGCATTATTTAAAGCAAATGAAAAGCGCCTCGGAGCTTGCAAAAAGCGGAAACAAAAGGAAATTAAGCATCGAAATTTACGGCGGGATTTTCGAGCTGGACGAGATAACAAACGAGATAATAAAACAAAATCCGAATTTGCAAACTAGCCAATTTCGTCAAAGTCAAAATCAAAAAGCCACGACTTATTTTGTAAAATTTACGGGCGATTTGTCCGTCAAAAACAAAGAAGAAAAAGTTAAATTAAGCACGCTCGTTAGCGAGCCCGATTTTAGCGAGCGAGATACTAAAAAAATAGAACCCGTATGCGGCGAAAATAGTGGATTTAACGTTGATTTAAATAGCGTATTTTTATCCACCGCGCCTTGGGCGACGGCAAATTTTAGCAAACCGCAAAATTTAGATTATAAAAATTTCGAAGCTCTAAAAGATAGCATAAAAGCCCAGATAGAAGCGCTAGGCAAAAACGAACGAAGTCTGGGCGAAATGGTAAAATTTATCCACGGCGAGTTTAAAAAGCAGTTAAATTCGCCGCTAGTAAGCGACGATCTTCGCGTAAATATATGCCTAGAAAGCGGCGTAAAAAGTAGCAGCGACTTGCTTAATAGCTTTTATTTGGGCGAGATTAGTCTGGCTCTAAAAGAGGGCTTAAATAATAAAAATTTACAAACGATTTTTGACGAAACGGGCGCAAACGATATAAAAATAGGGCGCATAGATATGAGAGATAGCGCAAATTTTGATACCATTTTTTCGATGCTAGAACCCAAAAACTATCCGCTAGGCGCGTTTGCTAGCGAATATATGCTAATTTACTCGCAACAAATCGCCGTAAATAATATAATGAAGCTTTTTAACGAGAAAAAAGGCGGCATTTATAGCGTAAACGGGCCTCCGGGCACGGGCAAAACGACGCTCTTAAAAGACGTGGTTGCAAGCGTGATCGTGGAGCGAGCAAAGGTTTTAGCTACGCTAAAAGAAGACGAAATTTTCGAGCGCGGCGTCAAGCTAGACGGTAGCCAGTACCTGGACTTTTATCCGCTAAATCCAAAACTAAAAGGCTTTGAGGTCGTCGTGGCCTCGTGCAATAATAAAGCCGTAGAAAATATAAGTGCCGAACTACCTAAGCTTGATAGCGTGGATAAGGCGTATTTGAGCAAGCTTGATTATTTTAGGATGCAGGCTACGAGGCTGCTGTCGGCGGGCGCCTTGGTAGAGTGTCAAAAAAGCCAAATTTCGCAGCCTGCCTGGGGGCTAATCTGCGCCACGCTAGGCAATAGCGGCAACGTAAGCGGTTTTAAAGAAAACTGCCTAAACGACTTTTTTATCAATCAAAATCATCCGGAATTTGACATCTTAAAAACGCAAGGCGCGATAACGAGCTTTAACGATAAATTTAAGGTCGACGGGCTCGTAAATTTACTCAAATTCGGCAAACAAAGCTATGATTTTAAACTAGCGCAAAAAGAATTTAACGAAGCGCTAAATACCGTAAATACGCTACTAGCGCTACTAAATTTCTCTACGCAAAAGTCGCTAAGCGCGCAGCAGAGTAAAGAAGAGCGCGAAAACAGCTCGCCTTTTATGGCGGAAAACGGCATAAAAACCGCCGTCGCTCAGGCTAGGATAAACGTCTTTATAAAAGCGTTAAATTTACATAAAGCCGCTATCTGGTCGCAAAAGGCGAAATTGGGCGCGAATTTGGCGGCGTTTTGCGATCTGGGTAAATTTAAAAAGAAAGAGCAGGCAAGGGAAATTTTAAAATCGCTATTTTTCGTCGTTCCCGTCGTTAGCTCGACGTTCGCCTCTTTTGGGCGGTTTTTTAGCGATTTTGGCGAAAACGATATCGGGCTTTTACTAGTAGACGAGTCGGGTCAGGCAAATATCTCAAACGCCGTAGGCGCGCTATATCGCTCCAAAACGGCGGTAATAGTAGGCGACCTGTTGCAACTAGAACCGGTAGTAACCCTACCCGAAAATTTAAACGACGTGCTGCTTGGCTATACCGGGGCGTCTAGGGAGTTTAACGTAGCGACAACTTCGCTGCAAGCGTGCGCGGATAAAACTCAAAAAATAGGCGCTTATATCGGTCAAACATGGGTCGGTTCGCCGCTCATCGTGCATAGACGCTGCGATAATTCTATGTTTAACGTCGCAAACGAGACGACGTACGACGGCGCTATGGTCTGGGGTAAAGGCAAAAATAAAAACTCGCTCGCCAAAGCGACAAGCTGCTGGATAGATATAAAAACGAGCGTTTGGAGCGGCAACGGCAGCGAGGCTGAGCTAGCGGCGGCGGATCAAATTTACGAATCGCTAAAAACGCTAATCGGCGCAGACGCAAGCGAACATATAAAAATCATAACGCCGTTTACCGACGTCGTAAAGCAAAGCGCGGCCTTGCAAAAACAAGGCAAGATACGAATCAGGGCAAACACCATCCACACCATGCAAGGTCAAGAAGCCAAAGTCGTTATCTTTATCCTAGGCGGAGCTAGCGCGGGCGCAAGGGCATGGGCGTCGGCAAAGCCGAATTTACTAAACGTAGCTCTAACGCGCGCCAAAGAGTATATCTATATCGTCGGCGACAAGGATGCATGGGGCGGATTAAACTATTTTAGCGTTGCGGCTAGAGAAATTTAAACGAAATAGCGGTAAAATTATAATTTAAAATTTAAAGGAGCTTAAATGTCAAATATCTTAATCATAGGCGCGGGCGGCGTGAGCCAAGTCGCGACCGTAAAATGCGCGATGAACGCGGACGTTTTTAGCAAGATCACCCTTGCTAGCCGCACCAAAAGCAAGTGCGACGCGATCGCTAAATTTATCAAAGACCGCCTAGGCGTGGCTATCGACACCGCCCAGATCGACGCGGATGACACCGATGCCGTAGTCGCGCTCATCAAAAAAACGGGCGCCGATTTGCTTTTAAACGTCGCGCTGCCGTATCAAGACCTAACCCTCATGGACGCGTGCTCTCGCGCCGGCATCCCATACATCGACACCGCAAACTACGAGCACCCGGATACCGCTAAATTTGAATACAAGCTGCAGTGGGCGAAGGACGAGGATTTTAAAAAGGTGGGCACCATGGCGCTTCTTGGCTCTGGCTTTGATCCGGGCGTGACGAACGTATTTTGCGCTTACGCGCAGCAAAATCTCTTTGACGAGATCCAGGAGATCGACATCCTAGACTGCAACGCGGGCGATCACGGATATCCGTTCGCGACGAATTTCAACCCAGAAATCAACCTGCGCGAAGTAAGCGCAAAGGGCCGCTACTGGGAGCGTGGCGAGTGGAAAGAGACCGAGCCGATGGAAATAATGTTCAAATGGGACTACCCGAAAGTAGGCGTCAAAGACAGCTACCTGCTCTATCACGAAGAGCTTGAAAGCTTAGTAAAAAACATCAAGGGGCTAAAGCGAATCCGCTTTTTTATGACGTTCGGGCAGAGCTACCTCACTCATATGAAATGCCTAGAAAACGTCGGCATGCTACGCATCGACGAGGTCGAGCATAACGGCGTAAAAATCGTGCCGATACAGTTTTTAAAGACGCTACTGCCTGATCCTGCGAGCCTCGGCCCTCGAACGAAGGGCAAAACCAACATCGGCTGCGTGATCCGCGGCTTAAAAGACGGCAAAGAGCGTCAAGTCTACATCTACAATGTCTGCGACCACGAGGCTTGCTACGCCGAGACAGGCACGCAGGCCGTGAGCTATACGACGGGCGTGCCTGCGATGATCGGCTCGATGATGGTTGCAAAGGGCATTTGGAGCGGCAAAGGCGTCTTTAATATGGAAAATTTCGACGCTAAACCTTTCATGGATGAGCTAAATAAACAGGGCTTGCCGTGGGAGATAATCGAAATGAAACCCGGCGAGAGGTACGAAGTAAAGTAAGATTATTATAATATACTTGTAATTTAATTTTTTGAACTATATAAACTCTAAAGGGAAAATATGAAACAAAATAAAATATACGAGTATGATGTCGCACTCTCATTTGCTGGAGAAAATAGAGATTATGTAGAAGAGGTTGCTATTTTTCTTAAAAACTTTGGTGTAAAAGTATTTTATGATGATTTTAAACAAGATGAAATTTGGGGAAAAAACTTATTTGAATACCTTCAAGATATTTATCAAAATAAGGCTAAATACACAATAGTTTTTATTTCCGAGCAATATAAAAATAAAAAGTGGACTAGGCATGAGTATCGATCTGTTCAAGTAAGAGCACTAAACGAAATAGAACAAGAATACATACTTCCTGTTAAATTTGATGATACAGAATTGCCTGGTCTTAATGAAAATTTGGCATATATAAGCGCCAAAAACAAAACACCAAAAGACATAGCTGATTTTTTTATTAAGAAAATTGGATTAATTTTTAATCAAAGATGGTGGGGCAAATGGGAGCGAAGTAGTATTGTGCTTAGCAATACAGGCTCTTTGCTTATAAAAGACGTAAAACAAAATGGTTTTATTTTTGATTTAATAGTTCAAAATGGAGCATATTTGGGTATGTTGGAAAATGAATATGCCAAATTTATATCACAAAATGAAGCTATATTTGAAGAAGGCGAAAGTAAAATTAAATTTGTGAAAATAAAAGATGGAATTCAAATAGAGCCGATAAACTGTCAAAATTTGTGTGGTATGGGTGCATATTTCGACGGTATTTATGAATTTCAAAAGGATATTTTTACATTTTATGATGACATCATAGATGATTTTGTTTTATCAAAAATATATGCACTAATCACTAAAGATGAAAAACATGATTTAGAAAATTATAGTCCAGAATCTAAATGGAACGATTTTTTAAAATGCTTCGGCTATGACATGCCTAGCGATAATCTTGACAATTTCAAAGCAACTATAATTGAAACATATGCTCCAGGATTTTATAGTGAATATGCTGCAATTTTAATGGTGGATGACAATAAAGAAATTTGGGGTGCTTTTTCTGATGTAGATAAAATATATTACTTTACAACAGAACAAAGGCATAAAAACAAAATTCCAAAAACTATAGAAAATTGGGCAACTCGTTTCAAGACAGCTGATATAATTTATTTGGATTAAAAAGGAATTTGAGGTTTACAACAATAAGGTTTTAGCCGGATTCTGTTACACAACTAGCATCCCCAAAAATTGCCTCACGCTTGAATGTTGCCTACCCATCGGCTCGCTGCAATACGGCAGCGGCATCCTTTTACTTTTTACCGTTTTTTGTGCGATGCTTGCGGCGTTTTCTGTGGGTACGCCGTGGACGATGTCTTGGATCATAGCTCTGTTTGTTTGGCTAAGCGCGCTCGCGGCGTATTTTAATAAATAAATTTAGCCTTGCGAATTTGGCTCAAATTTCGGTCAAATTCGTAAAATTTCGGTCGCCAAAGCCAAAAATCAAATTTGACGGCGGCTAGGTCAAATTTCGCTTTTTATCTGCCGTAAATTTATCCTCAAATTTAAGCCCGTATGTTAAAATCCAAGCTAAATTTAGGAGAAAATATGAAACAAATCACGATGCAAGAAGCCCTAGATGCGGTAAGCTCGCGATACTGCAAGGGTCATCGCTACGAAAACGTCGCGCTAAGCGACGAGATGGTGCGCCGTATCTGCGAGGTAAAAGGCCTCGTAAATATGAGCTTTGCGGCTACGGCTATCACGGACGCGTCGCTTGAGTATTTGGCCAGGTTGCCTAAGCTTTCGTATCTATCTTTAGAAAATAGCGAAAAAATAAGCGGCGAAGGCTTTAGATACTTTGCGCGGCACGCTAAGCTAAAGCACATCGACATCCAAAACGTCGGCATTACCGACGAGGGATTAAAGGCGATCGCGCAAATCCCTAGCCTAAAATCTTTACGCATCGTAGACACGCGCGTGAGTTTTGCCGGGCTACTAGCCGTAGCGGACGCAAAAATCTTATTTCATATCGGCGGCGAGCGCTTTAGCAAGGAGCAGATCGCTAAATTTGAGCAAGCGCAAAGAGATTTTCAAAGTAGCAAAAACAGGCCGGATCCGCAGGATGCCGCTGCGGCGCAAAGCGCGCTTTTGGAGTTTTTCGCGGCTATGAGCAAATGGGAAAAATTTGCCGCCCGCAATGCTTGCGATGAAAATAAAGACGAGGCGAGGCGCAGGCTTGATGAACTATTTGCTCGCTACTGCACGCCCGCTAAGCGTAGCGGTTATCGCCGCGAGTTCGTCTGGTTTTCGCAAGCAGACGGCGGCACCTACGGCGGATACGAGCTAACGGGCGTTGAGAGCGAAACGAAAAATAAATTTTACGTCTATGCCAAAGACGGCTACGGTTTTGCGCGGCGTTTTTTGCTCATACGCAAGGACGGACGCTGGCTAGTAGATAAGCAGCAAGACATGGACGGCGGCTGGAAAAACTGCGGGTTATAAATGCGCTAGGCGGTTTAGTTCGGGCGCTTTTTGGCGTTAGGCGCCTCAAATTTCCGCTGTAAATTTTAAAAATCTCGTGCTTTGAGAGCTCGTATTTGTCGTATATCACGGCGTCATCGTCGGTGGGCTGCATAAGGCCGTATGTTAGCTCGCGGTCTAGCTTGCCTTTTTTAAATTTTACGTTTAAAATGCTAATTTTACGGACCGCGCAAATACCTGTTTGCTTTATAAATTTGCATCCATGTAAAATAGGCCGGTTAATAAGCAAAACCGGCCGAATTTGATCTAAAAAGGCAAAACTACTCCTCCGCCTGCCGTTTGCTTAACTACGTTATCTTCGCGTCCGCCCGCGTCGGTACCGACCTTTGGCGAGCCGATATTAGAGCCTTGGACTAGGCGGCAGATATCGCCGGCTTTAGCGCTGCCTGAGACTAGCTTTAGATAGCTCATCTTGGGCGTCACGCGCGTAACCTCGGCCTTAGCGGTCATAGTCTCTTCTTTTCCGACGACTTCTTTGGTGTACGGGTCGATTACCGTTTGACCTAGAGAATACACCTCATAAACGTCTCCTTGCCTTAAATTTTGCGCGATAAGTATCTCATCGCCGGAGACGCTAGAGATTTTTAGCGGGTAGATGCTAGCTATGATTTCATCGGTTACGGCTTTTGCTATGTCTTGGACGGCTAGGGCGTAGGCATGGTCGCCTTTGACGCTAAAACTAGCGGCTATATCGTTTGAAAATTTAACCTGCCTAGTCGCCATAGCTAGCACTCTGTAGTGGATACGGGCGCTAGCCTTTTTGCCGCTTGCCTTGCCCGTAGTTATGGTGCTTGCCTTGCCTTCGCTAAGGCTAAACTCCTCCAAATCAAAAACCAAGAGATAATCCGCACCCAGCACGTTTCCTAACTTCAAAAGCTCCTCTTTTGCGGCATTACCGCTGCTAAGTACGGCTTTTTCTCGGTAATACGCATCGCCGTTTTCCCTGTCTAAAACCGTAAATTTACGCGTCTTAGTTATCGCCGTTACCAAAGAGCGAGTTATGTCGTCCGCGACTCGGATACTGCTTTTGTATTCGCCGTTTACCTCAAACGAAAAATCCGATACGTAGCCCGGCATAACCGCTAGCCTGCGGCGATTATTCGGATCAAGGCCGGGAGTTTTATATTTTTTTGAGACGCTGGTTTTTTTGATCTCTACGGCAACGTTATAGCCGTCCGGAGTCCTTACGTTTTTTAAAACCTCATACGAGTCGAATCTCCCGCCGGTTTGCTTTGAAATTTGATCGCTATAAATTTTTTCAAAATCCCTATCTTTACCGTCTTGTATCGAACTCGTCAGCATAAAGGTACTAGCGCTTAGCTTTACGCCGTTCATCCTACCGACGGCATCGGCTAGAGCTTTACTTAAAGCCTCGTCGTAGCTGGCCCCGTAACCTTCGCCGTTAGCGGTACTTACATTGGTTTTCGTTATAACTTCGGCATTTAGCAAAGATACGAAAAGAGTAAAAGCAAAAATTATCTTTTTCATGATCGCCGCCTAAAAATCGTCTACGCTTAGATTATTGCTTTTCTTGACTCCGGGAGTCGCTTTTTTATTACTTTTTTTCTCGTTAGTTTGAGTTTTTGGGTTAAATTTTTCATTCGCCGCCTCAATACTATCTCTTGAGTAATATCTAATTACGCCCACGACCTCGTAGTCGTCTTTATCCACGCTCCAACTTCTTACGTCTTCGATGCCGCGTAAATTCATAGACGATGAACTACTAAATTCCTGCGACATCTCTTTTATGATGGCATTTGTTTTTTTCTTTTCCGGTGCATTATAGTTCGTAACGTCGTTTTCTCTCGCAGCCTTCATCATAGCTTGTACGGTTTTTTGCTGCACCTTAGTGTCTTTGATAAAGGCATTAACGTTAGAATTTAAAAAATTAGACATAAATTTATCCGCCATACCGCGAGCTCTTTCGCTGCTTTCCTTTCGGTAGTCTGCGTTCATTCCTTCTTCTTTAATAAAAGAATCCATACCGTAAGCTAGTAAACTAGGGCGGCAGTTTTCGTTGTAGAAATATTTCAATCCAAAGGTGCTTAAAAGCTCTTCGTCACTAAGCGCATCGGCTACTTCCGTAGGATCTTTACATTGCTCTTTATTTTCCGTCTTTTTAGATTGTCTGCCTTGTTTTAAATCCCTTGCTAACTGGATGGATTTTTCCGTAGTGTAGGCTAATACGCCTATTTCGATTTCGCCGTTATCTTTAGTAACGATAAAATTTGCATACGGCACAAGACCTTCTATGCTATCAAAACCGCTTTTAACAAAGCCGTCTGAATAAGCTTTGTTAAATATATCTTTAGTTACTTCGACCTCTAGCCTTTTTTTCTCCGCCTCCGGCTTATCTTGTACGGCTTTAGAGATTATACCAAATACCATGCCAAACACCCCGTCCATGTCTTGTTCGGCTTGCATTTGGGTTAATCTTTCGTCCGATTCCTTTTTTAACTCATCTTGCAAAATCGTATCCGGTACAGTTTTATTATAGTAGCTATAAGCTTCTTTAACGGCGACACTGCCGGCCTTTGACAACGCGACCTGAGCTTTTAGCTCTAAAATAGCTTGATTATAAGCGCTAGTTAGATAATCATAATACTGCGGATCGTCGGTTCCTACGTCTATAGACGCCGTTTGTTTGTAGACGGTTGCTTTTATTCCGTTTTTCTTAGCTTTTTGCTTTAGTTCTTTTTCGGCATCGCTTAGTAGCTTTTGCATATTTTCTTTTTTAGGTTTTTGTGCGTCGTTTACCGTTTGGGATATTTTTTGATCGTCTATGCTTTCTAGTTGTTCGCTTTGTTCATTTGCTTCTTGCGCATAACTTAAATTTAACGTCAAAGCCGTAGCTACCGCCAAACTTAAAAATTTGATATTCATATTTTTCCTTTAGTTACCAGCTTACGCTTTTGTTTGAACCGATTTTATTTATATTTATCTCGTCTTCCCAGAATGCTAGACCGGTTTGCAACTGAGTCAAAGTAAGCTGAAAATAATACTCCACGAGCTGTTTATTGTCCGTGGTTTTTATATTTCGCTGTATTATCTTGCCAGATAAGCTCATATCAGGAGCTAGTAGAGTGCCTTTTTTAGCTATAGTATTTTGGGCGAATTCGTCGTTTTCCCTAAGCTCTCTTACGTCGTGAGACATCGTATCTTCCGCTCCTCCGGCGGCGACTGCGGTAGTTATTACGGCTTTACCGCTTTTTAGCATAGCGATGCGGATTTTTTTGGTTAGTAAAGCCGTATCGATGCGCTGGGTCGTATCGTTTATAACCTTGCCCATAGCTACGACGTAACGTCCGCCGCCGGGTCTTTCTAGAGATCCGCTAGATAGTAGGCTTTCTACGGCATCGCTTGCGGCCTTTTCAAAGTCGGTATGATCTATGCCCATCGTTATAGGCTCTGCGTCTTTTACTTTAGAGCCGTTTTGCATATAGCCGCTCGTAGCGCATCCGCTAAATATCGCAGCTATGACGGCTACGGAAAATAAAGTCTTTTTCATTATTTACTCCTTAGTTTTTAAATTCGTATCTATTTATGGTCTTGATATCTTTATCGTCGCTATCCGGGGTCGTTATACGTAGCTTGTAATTAACCGCTTTATCGCTAGGCGAAACGGCTCTAACGTTAAAGTCCCTTTTGCTCTGCACGACTACTCTTTTCCATTTCGTAGTTATATTTGTGATTAAAAAGCCGTCTTTATCAAACCAATCTATCTTATAAAGCAGGTCTTTGTTAAAAGACGATTCGTTTTTAAACCTAGCCTCCACCTCCATCATGCCGCCGTTAGTGAAGCGGTCGTTTAGGCTTTGCAGCGATAAAAAGCTATTTACCGAGCTATCCTCGATATCTAGGTGCGGGCTTGCTTTGGGCTCTTTTGACGAGCAACCTATGAGCAATAAGCTAAGCGCAAAAAGCGCAAATTTTTTCATTTTATTTCCTTTCATAGTAAATTTCGTTTAGGCTAATATTACCCGGCGTTAGAGATTTTATATAGATGATAGCATTTAGTCCCTCTTTTAGGGTTATATTTTTAACAGGCTTTGCGTCGTTTGTTACGATTTGTAAAATTTGCCCTTTATTCTCGACTCTTAGGCTTTGAAAGTCGCACGGCAGGGTGCTCCAGTATCTGACGTCCGATTTATTGGTAATCGCCGAATATAAACCGGCCGCTATCGTTCCTATATCTCCGGCTGCTTCTCTAGCTCCGTAGCTAAGTGCCGCTTTGGTTATCGCCCTTGCTACGGTTCTGGTTACGCGAACGGGCATTTGGTCTTTAAATTCGGTTCTTACCACGGCGTCCATATCGGCTATCCGGGTCGTAGGCTCGCCGTTTACTTTTATAAATTCATACGAACTAGCGCTTTGATCCAGCGTAGGCAAGGCTATGCCCACGTGAGGCACGTGCATGGTGGCTATAAAAAGCGGTATGTCATATCTGAGCTCTTTTCTAGCGATAGTTTGGCCGTTTTCGTATATGACCCAAACGTATTTAGAGAGATTTTTATGTCCGTTTTTAGAAAAGTAGCTATCTATCAGTGCCATATCTTTTCTAACTTGCGGATTTTTACTATCCATCAACAGGGTTTCTTTTAGTAAATCTCGCGATTTTTCGTAGTTGCCGTCCATAAAGAAAAATATACCAGCTAAATACGAAGTAAACGGATTTATAAAATTAGGCAAGGCTCTAAAATCGCCTATCGAACTCTCGTATGAGGATAGTATCGCCGAAATTTGCGAATCGTTTTGAGATTTTTGATCGTTTTGCTCTACTTTGGCGTCTTTTTCCAGCTCGTCTTTAGCTTTTTGTAGCTGCTTGGCATACATATCTTTAGCTCGCCTTTGTCTATCTATGGCCCTGTTTAGCTCCACCCTGGCGCTATCGTAATCTTTCATAGACATAAAGTCTAACGATTTATAAATATTGGTCATAACGCGCTCATAATAATACCCCTCGTAATCAAGCGTATTTTCATTTACCAAAGCCGAACCTATCTCGGCTCCGACCGTAGATAGCGCGCCTTTTTCGTCTATATCTTCTTTATATTTTGACTCAGCTACGTCAAAATAATAAACGCTAGCGTTAAAGTCTCCGCACTGTCTAAGCAACGCGCCTGCTTGATTTGCCGAAAGTACGGCATCGTCGCTTTTTGCGATCTTATTTTTTTGCTCAGTTACGTCGCAAACTCCGTCGGCAAATTTTTTAGAATAAGCCGCGATGCCGTCTTGATGGCCGGTTACCGCCGCACAGCCTGCAAACGATACGAAAATAATACAGCCCATAATGCATCTTTTGATAAATAGTCGTTTAAAACCCCTCATCTTGCCCCTAGATTTTAGATTTTAGTAATACTTGTATAATGTTGCATCAAATGATATTAAATGAATATTAAGCAAAATCACAAAATCTTTAAAACACCATCTTGCGTATAAATTAAAATAAAGATTTACTATAAGAGCAAATCGCCTCGCTCGTTATGAAAAAATTTTTACCGATTTTAGAGGCATAAATTTGCGTCCTAGCTTTGCTTTTCAAATTTCTGCTTTAAAATTTTAAAAATTTCATGCTTTGAGAGCTCGTATTTATCGTATATCACGGCATCATCGTCGCCGGTAGGCTGCATGAGACCGTATGCTAGCTCGCGGTCTAGCCCGCCTTTTTTAAATTTTACGTTTAAAACGTCTATTTTGCGCTTGGCGTCTATCTCGCGGATGCTGATTTGCTTGATATCTTTAAAGTAAAATTTGGCATTTTTACCGCCTTTTTGCACTAAAAATCCGTCGCCATCGATACGCAAAAAACTAACTTGAAATATCTTTTTTACGCAAAAAACCGCGCAGATCACGGCAACGGCCATCGTAAAAATGCCCGTGCCGCCTATCCCGTAATAAAAATATCCCGCAAAACCCGCGCAAAATAGCGCAACCGCCAAAAATAATGCGCTTGCTGCGCCTTTTTTATTTTCTTTTACCGTCATCTTTGCTCCTTTTTGTAAATTATACCAAACGGCGGCGTAAATACGGATATTAAAGCGCTAAGCGCAAGAATAAATTTAGCGCTTAAAAAGCGTTACCCGCGGTTAAATTTTATATCGGTATTAAAATCGGCGCAATTTTTGCTATAATAAACGTGAATTAAATAAAAAATGACCCGGCAATTCGGCTAGTTTGCTTTGCGCGGGTAAATTTAAGGACGTAAATGCAACAAAACACGGTTTTTAGCGGCGAGTATTCTCGCAGAGATATTTTTTTAGTTATGACGCTGGTTTATATATTCGGCGTGATATGCAGGTATTATTGGGTCGTTTGGACGTTAGGCATGGACGAGTTTTGGCTTAACGGCGTGCCGCTGCTAACTACTAACGATGCGTTTGCTAACGCGGAGGGGGCGCGCGATATGCTAGCGGGCTTTCATCAAAAAGGCGACCTTAGTCCGTACGGTGCTTCCATCCCGACGCTAACGTTTTTAATAAGCAATATTTTATCCTCTAACGTAGATACTGTTGCATTTTATTCGAGTATATTTTTATCTCCTTTGCTAGCGGTGCCCGTCATCTTAATATCAAGAGAATACAAAATGCTAAGCGTCGGCGTCGTGGCGTCTTTGTTAGCCGTTTCGGCGCCTGGGTACTATATCAGGACTATGGGCGGATATTTTGATAGCGATATGCTAAACATAACCCTGCCCGCGCTAACGGTTTGGTCTTTAATCAAACTCGTAAAAAGTCGCTCTAATAAAGATATATTTTTACCGGCCGTTTTTACCGCGCTTTATTCTTGGTGGTACGTTAGCTCGTATTCGTTAAATTTAAGCCTTTTGGTTACGTTTTTATTATATACGCTAGTAGCAGATAGGCGAAACGACGTAAACTATAAAGCGGCGATACTGATGGCGGTCGCTCTTATTAGATTTGATTATCGCAGCGAAGGCGAAATGATCGTTAATTACATTTTGGCCCTAAAAGTCGTTCTTATAGCGGCGTTATATTTTTTTATGGCGAAAGCTTCCGCTTCTTTAGGCAAAAAGGCCGTTATCGGCGCGGGCTTGTTTGTAGCGGTTTTATTTGTGAGCTTTGGCGGATTTGAGCCGGTTTTATATGTGCTTGACGTTTATATCAATAAAAACGTAGGAGGAAATTTAGAGACGCTTTATTTTTATAGCACCAGAAAGACCGTCATCGAGGCGGCTAACATATCTTTTAACACCTTTGCTATATATGCGGCCGGAAACGTTATTACCTTTATAGTTTCTATGGCGGGTCTTGTTTTGCTGGTTATTAAATTTCGCTCCTTTATCCTAGCTCTTCCTATGGCGGCGCTCGGGTTTTTATCGTTTGTCGCAGGGGTTAGGTTTGCTATGTATATTACGCCCGTTGCCGCACTGGGGTTTGCTTATTTCATATATTTTACATTTGAGTATTTCGGTATCAGAAGATGGCTTAAAAACGCCATGACCGTTTTGCTAGCATGCCTAGCCTTAACGCCTAATATCGATTTTATATATAGATTTCTCGTTCCGCCTACGCTTTTTAAGAGCTCTATCGCACCTTTAGTGCAGTTAAAAGATAAGGTTAGTAGAGAGGATTATGCCGTATCTTGGTGGGATTTTGGATATTTGATTAGATATTATGCCGACGTCAAAGTGGTCTCAGATCCCGGTAGCAGACAGATAGGCGAATACGCTTTTTTATCGGCCTTTATGCTAAATGAAAATCAAACCGCTTCGGCTAACATGGCAAGACTAAGCGTAGAATACATCGAAAAAAGTCTAGATGAAAAGCCCGGTTCATTATTATTAAGAGCGGAAAAAGATTACGGCGAAAAAGATATAAATAAATTTTTAAAATCTCTAAATGACGCAAATTTTAAGCTTCCTAAAAAAACGAGAGACGTTTATTATTACTTCGTGCCGGAGATAATAGACATGCTACCCGCTATCTTAAAATTTACCTCCATAAATATCGCTACGGGCGAGGAGCGACTGGATAGAACGGTGCACATCGGCTATCAGTTTACCATAGAAGCTGACGGCAAGCTAGACCTAGGCGGCGGCTGGACGTTGCCCGGCATAGACAGTCCGCATCTGCTACATAATGGCAAAGAGGTAAAAATAAATTCCCATCATCATATAGCCAGAGGCGCAGACGGCAACCTCGTAAAAAACGACAAAAAGCTGGACGAAAGTGCGGATATCCATGTCTTATTTTTGGCCGATTACGAGAGGATTTTGATTTTAGATCAAAAAGCTTACGATTCGGCCTTCGTGCAGATGTTTTTGCTGGATAATCACGATAAAAATTTATTTGAGCAGGTTTATCTGGGCAATAAAGCAAAAATTTACAAACTACTAAAATAAACAAAGCCAGGTTTAGCCTCGTAGTCTCGGCAGCTAGCGAGGCTAAATTTAGCTCTTGCTAAGAATTCGGTAGCGATTATTTAAGCGTCCCGGTTTTATTGCTCGGCGTAAATTAATCTAGTCTACTTTTTGCGTCACAGTAAACTCTGGCGCGTTTTTAAGATATTTGCTTAAATTTGAGTAGTTTTGCGTTTTAGGGATAAATTCGGCGCAAACGGGCTTAGTCTCGCCTATATCTGCGCCGAATTTGAGGATTATTTTATTTTAGCTTCCAGCGAGATTTCTACGTCCGGATAGCTTTTGCCTCCGTGAAACGCCTTGGCTGCGGTTGCAAATTTAGCAAAAGTCTCGTCTAGTTTTAGATCGGCTAAAAGATCGACGCCGATTTTAGCTTTTAGCGTGCCGCCCTCAACCGTATACTGCGTTTTGTAGGTTTTGCTATTTCCTTTTACGCTTACTTCGACTTCTATTTCGCCGGCCTTGTCGTCGCCGCTAGCCGATACGATTTTAGCTGCGATTGGGTTGCCGTCGAAGATAATGCCGATACGTTTATCGCGGTCGGGAAGCTTTGTATTTATATTTTTTGGATCGATGTTAAATTCAAAGCTCTTTAAAAAATCCGCGAAATTAGCATTTTCCGCACTTTTAAAGCCTAGTTCTTTAAACGTGCCTTCGACGCCTGTTTTATTTGCCAACTTATAGCCGACAAATTTTACATTAGGCTCGCCCTCTACGCTAAAAGCAAATGCCGAAGCCGCAAATAAAGAGGCGATTAACGCGCCAGAAACGATTTTTCTCATCCGTTCTCCTTAAGATTAAGATTAATAACTGCTATCATTAAGCTAGCAATTATATAATCTAAAACTTCAAACGAAGCTTAAAGCTGCCGTTTTTTACCCGCTTTCGTTTTAGCGCGCTGGGGCGGATTAAAATTTACCTCAGCTAGGCGCCTAGAACGAGCGATTTATTAGAACCGTTTTTTGAAAGATACGGTAAAAACGGCGAAATTTATGCTTTATAGCAAGCTTGAAGTGCGGCTTACGGCGCGCGGCGCGAAATTTAGCAAGAAAATTTAGTAAACCTGAGCTGTTAAGCAAGACACGGCCCAGGCGCTGGAAAATGTCTGCCGCCCCCTTGATATAAACGCGCTAAAACATAGCGTCAAAGACGTAGAGGCGATGCTCGCGCTTTTTACAAAGAGGGTTTCGTAAACGAGACGATAAACTCGCAGATTACGTTATTTGCGTTTTAAATTTTTAAAATTTAATGGCGAATTTAAGCTTCGCGTAAGCAGCGCAAATAGCCTACAAAGTGCAAGCTAAAAGGCACGCAAACATCATACGGGCGTTTTTTGCGGATACGTCGTTTGCCGTTCATTCCCAAATTCCCATTTTCTCTTTTTTAAATCTTGCTACCATATCCTCATTTCCACATCGTTCGCTAATGCAAACCCACTCTTTGATATTCTTGGTTAGCCACTCGTTTTCTACTGCGTATCTACACGTAAATAGACCCAAATTTGATAAATCGTTTTCATCCCCTTTCGCGTGAAAAGTGTTTTTATCAATCCTAATTAAATTACACTGCTGGGCAAGCTTGTCTAAATATTCGTATATTACGTCTATAGCTTATACTTTTTCTCTCGTAAAACCTTCTCTTCGTCTATCACTATTTTCGTGCCTAGTAGCGGATAGGCCATATTTTTCATTTTTATTTTGATTAAATTTGCCGCATGCCTCGAGCCGAATTTAAAAGCAAAGGCGGTTAAATTTAGCTTCGCAAACGAGCAGGCCGGGCGCTAGCCTGCCGCAATCAGCCAAAAACCTTTTTTAAATGCGCTTCGTAATCTCTCATAAAACGCTCTACGTCCGGGTTTTTAACGACGTCGTTGCACATAAACGTAGGCAGCCTTTTCGTGCCTAAAAACTCGTTGGCTTTATGGAAATGCAAATAAACGCCGTCCACGCCCACGCCCTCGAAAAAATCACCCGGCTTGTTAAACGCCTGAAGCGGCGCATTCCATGTGACGCTTAGCATGTGCGATTTGCCCTTTATCAGCCCGCCGGTGCCGTATCCGTCGTTTGGATTTGTTCTATGGCGACCGTCGTTTGCCACTATCTTGCCCATGCCGCTCATAAACACCTCGTCGATATACTTTTTAACGACCCAAGGCTCGCCCATCCACCACGCGGGCATCTGCCAGATCACGGCATCCATCCATAGAAATTTCTCCACCTCGCTCTCTAAGTCGTAGCCCTCATGTATCGTAGTTTCGCGCGTTTCGTGCCCTAGCGACTCTAGCGTCTTCTTTGCTAGATCGTGCAATGTCTTGTTTAGCTTGCCGCCTTTGCCGTTAAACGGCGCTCCGCCGTTAATCAGTAATATTTTCATTTTGATCCTTTTGATTAAATTTATCCGTTAGCGGCTTGCCGCACCTAAATTTAAATTCTGCCTTGCGCCTTATATGCGAACGCAAGCGTAAATTTTACTTTCGCGCCGCAGTTTACCGCCCTAAAATTTCAAATTTATCGCCGTGCACCGCGATCGCCTCGGCATTGTTTATCGGCACCAAATTTAGCTTGCCGCCGTAAATTTTTAAAATTTCAGCCGCTATGTGCTTTTGTCAAATTTACACGCAGTAAAAATCAACAAATACCCAAAATGCTACAAATTTTCATTTCCCACGCGATAAGCCCCACTCTTGCTAGCTTAAATTTACCCCAGCGCCACGTAATCAGCGGGCAACGGCGTGATAACGCTGATAAAGATAAAATCCTCCTTACCGGTGTTTTTCATGCCGTGACACTCGCCCTTAGCCGAGATCACCACGTCGCCCTTTTTGACCGAGATTTGCTTGTATCGACAAGATCGCTCGCTTTTAAAATTTACTTGTTCGCCGTTATCTAAAAGCTCGTCCGTCTTTTTTGCAAGATAAAATACGCCCTCGCCTTGCAAGCACACCCACACGTCGTCGCTTGTGGTGTGCGTGTGTACCGCGACCTCTTGACCGGCTCGCACGACCCAGACTGCGCAACTAGTGGCGTCCGTCTCGCAAAATACCGTTTTTATCGCCTTTTCTCCGCTCTTTGCGACCTCGCTTACGTGATAAATTCGCTTTTTCATTTTTGCTCCTTTTTCGTTCATTTTAGCCGCGCAGAGTGAATACGGCGTGAAATTTAAGTGGATTTGAGCTAAAATCAAAGTCAAAATTTAGCGCAAAAAGGAAAAACGATGCAAGAAAATCCAAAAAAAATGTGGTCGGGTAGGTTTAGCGGTGAGAGTAGCGAGCTTTTGGAGGAGTTTAACGCCTCGATCGGCTTTGACAGGGCGCTTTGGCAGGAGGATATCGCAGGCAGCAAGGCACACGCTCGGATGCTGGGTGCTTGCGGGATTTTAAAGCCTGAGGAGAGCGAAAAGATTGTCGCGGGGCTTGACGCCGTGTTTGAAGAGATAAAAAGCGGTAAATTTGAGTTTAAAACCGCCG
>CAURYE010000026.1:0-24770 GCA_963529235.1 uncultured Campylobacter sp. | reverse complement strand
ATCTCTAAAATTTTTGCCGGCAGGCTAAATTTCTGCGAGCCTTTGTGTCTCAAAAATATCTCGCCCGGGCCGCCTTCTTGAGCTATTTTGCCGTTTTCAAGCACGAAGACTTTGGACGCTAGTTTGTAAATCTCCGCGACGTCGTGGCTAACCAAAATCGTCGTCATATCAAACTCGGCGTGCACCTTGGCAAGGTAGTCTTGCAGCTTTTCGCGCATGGCGTTATCAAGCGCGGAGAGCGGCTCGTCGAGGAGTAAAATTTCAGGCTTTCGCATGAGAGCGCGGGCTAGGGCGGCGCGCTGCTTTTGACCGCCCGAGAGCTGCGAGATAGCGGCGTTTTCTAGCGAGCTCATCTCGACTAGCTCCAGTAGCTTGTGCGCTAAATTTAGGTCGTTGTTCGCAAAAAGCAGATTTTTCATCACGTTCATATTTGGAAAAAGAGCGTAGTCTTGAAATAAAAACCCGATATTTCGGCTTTGCGGCGGAGCGAAGTTCTTACCGTCAAATAGCGTCCGTCCGCCTGCTTTTATCGTTCCGCTATCAGGCGTTTCAAAGCCCGCGATCAGTCGCAAAAGAGTAGTTTTGCCGCTGCCGCTTTTGCCGTACAAGGCGACGAATTCGCCCTTTTTTACGTTCAAATTTACGTCTAGATCAAATTTCCCGGTTGCACCGTTTAGGCTTTTTATGCAGTTTAGTTCTATCATGCGATGTAGAGCGAGGTTGCCTTGACGTAGGCGTAAATTTGATCGCCCGGCGCTAAATTTAGCCGCTTTAGCGATGCCGTAGAGATGATACTTTCAAACTCAAACTCGCCCGCGTTTAGATGCAGCGAGCTTGTGATCTCGCCTTTTTGGATGTTTGAAATCTCGGCTTTTATCTCGTTTGAGACCGAGCAGTTTAAAAGCGGGGAAGTAGCGACGAATACGTCCGAGCTTTTAAAGCCTAGCAAAACTTCGTCGCCGATTTTTAAATTTTGCAGATTTTCCAAAGAGAGCATTTTTAGGCTTAAATTTTCGGCGCTAAACTCAAAAACGCTAACGCCGTCATTTTGCTCTATCGCCGAAATTTTAGCCTTTATCACGGGACGACGTATCCGAATTTTCTAAAGATTTCCTTCGCGCGGTCGCTTCTGATGAAGTCGTAGAAAGCTTTTGCTTCAGGATTGTTTTCGCCGTGTTTTAGGATAACCATGCCTTGGTCGATCGGGGTGTAAAGCGCGGGATCTATAAGGATGAAGTTTTTACCCTCTTTGTACTCGGCCATTTTTTTATCGTGCATTGCAGAAGCTGCGATAAATCCTACATCAGCAGCGCTTAGAGCTTGGCTTAGAGCTTCGCCGATAGATTTTGCGAAGACGACGTTTTTCTCGACTTTATCGTAGATGCCCGCTTTTTTTAGAGCTTCGATGCTAGCTTTGCCGTACGGAGCGGTTTCTGGGTTTGCGATCGCGATGGCTTTTAGGCCTTCTACCGCGTTTATACCCTTAGCTAGATCGATATCTCTGATCGTAAATAGCGCAAGCGCGCCCTGAGCGTATACTACGGGCTTGGTTACGGCAAATTTAGTGTCGTATAGATCCTCTACGAATTTCATATTTGCAGCCATGAAAATATCTGCCGGAGCGCCGTTTTTGACCTGGGTAGATAGCGCGCCGCTAGCCCCTAGAGTGACGGTTACTTTGGTGTCCGGGTTTGATTTAGCAAACTCCGCTTTTAGCTCATCAAACGCGTAAGTGACGTTTGCTGCGGCAAATACGTTGATCTCGCCCGCGTTTAGATGAAAAGCCGCGAGAGCCGCGACGACTAACGAAAAAAATGTTTTTTTCATTTTTATACTCCTATTATGATTTGACTTGCTTTGATTATAGCGGTGAGCTCGTCGCCCACGCCGATACGCATTTGCATCGCGCTTTCTTTGGTGATGATAGAGGTTATCGTCTGATGATTGCTGATTTCTAGCACGATTTCGGCGTTTACGGAGCCGATTTTAGCCTCGATAACGCGTCCTTTTAGTAAATTTGCCGCGCTTAGTTTTAGATTTTCCTCTTTTGCGAGCATTACGCTTGGGGCTTTAAAGATAAATACGACTTTTTTGCCGACTTTTAAATTTAGATTTTTTTCAGACTCGACCGTGACGTTAGCACGTAAAATTTCGCCGTTTGAGAGTTTGGCGCTGATTTGCGAATTTACCGCGCCCGTTTTTATCTCCGTGATTTCGCAGCTTAGTTGGTTTCTAGCGCTCAAACTCATGCTCATGCGCTGTAAATTTAAAATTTCGTTCGTATCGACGTTTATATTTGAACAAACTTTTTCTAAAAATATCTTTTGGCTCTCTAGCATCGCGTCGTATAGCGCGATCATCTTTTTGCCGTATGGCGTGAGCTCCGAGCCGCTGTTTTTCTTGTTGCCTTCGGCTCTTGCGATTAGCGGTTCGTCCGAGCGGTTGTTTAGCGCGTCCAGGCTGTCCCATGCGTTTTTGTACGAGATGCCGACGTACTCGGCCGCTTTTGTTATGCTTTTAGTGTGTTCGACGGCCTTTAAAAGCTCTATATGTTTAGCCAGCACCGATACGCCGCTATCTAAAAATAGCTCTAAACTAACGTCTGCTTTCATGAAAATCCCCCAAATTTTATAAATATAAAAAAATAATTTGCTAGGAAGTATATTTAAATATATATGAAAAATAACTTAAATAAACTTCGTAATACCGGGCATTTTGAAATTTATAAATTTAAAAGCTACATTGAGATAAAATCCTAGATTACTGCCTTTGCAGACTTGAAATTCGGAGATTCGATGAGAAAAATTTTACTCTCTTTTTTGCTCGTTTTTAGTTGCGTTTTTGCTGAACAAACGCAAGAAAAGGGCGAATTTGACGACGAATTTACGCAGCCTAGCGAGATTTTCGATCCGCTTAGCGGTTATAATAGAATGATGACCGGTTTTAACGATTTTATGTATGTAAACGCCATCCATCCCGCGGTAAAAGGATACAACTACGTGGTGCCCGAGGCCGCAAGAACCGCCGCGGGAAATTTTTTTGATAACCTTTTGTATCCCGTCCGCTTCGTAAATAACGTCTTGCAGCTTAAATTTAGCGAGGCGGGCGAGGAGACGCTAAGGTTTTTGGCAAATACGATTATCGGATTTGGCGGGCTAACCGACGGCGCGAAATACTACAATCTGCAGCGCCACGACGAGGACTTGGGCCAGACGCTAGGCTACTGGGGCGTTGGTAGCGGATTTCACGTGGTTTTGCCGTTTCTGGGGCCTTCAAATTTACGCGATATGGCGGGTATGGTCGGGGATTATTACCTAGATCCCGTCAGCTACGTAAAACCGATGTTAGATTCGTTTGCGATAAAGTCTTTTCGGCAAGGCAATCTCTTGTCTTTGCACCCAGACGCTTACGACGAGCTTAAAAAAGACGCGATCGATCTGTATCCGTTTCTACGCGACGCATACGAACAGCGCCGAAATCATTTAATAAAGGAATAAAATGAAGTTTTTAAAAATCATTCTGCTTGCGTTTTTTAGCGCGGTTAGCCTCTTTGCGATCAGCGAGGAGCAGATAAAACCTACGATGCAAAAAGCGACGCAAGACGCTATCGAGGTGCTAAAAAACGCAAATTTGAGCAAAGACGAGAAAATAAGCAAAATTTTCGCCGTTTTTGACCCGTATTTCGACTACGAACAGATGTCAAAGATCGCCCTAAGTAAGCGCTACAACAACCTAAGCGCCGAGCAAAAGGTTAAATTTAACAAAGCTTTTGAAGAGAGATTAAAATCAAGCTACGTCGATAAGCTTTTAAGCTACAAAAACCAAACTATAAATTTTAAAGACGTAACCAAGCCGAACGAAAATCGCTACTTTCTAAATGCCGATTTGGTCGGCGAGGACGGCAAAAACTACGGCTTTACGTATAAATTTTATAACGCCAAAGAGCGCGGCTGGCTCATCTACGACGTCGAAATTTTAGGCGTTAGCATCATTCAGACCTACCGCAGCCAGTTTGACAGCTTGATGGAAAACGAGAGCTTTGAAAATTTGCTTAGCAAGCTAAACTCCGTCCAAGCTCCGCAATAAGGCGCTGATGAAGCGGATTTTTAAATTTATCGTAGACTTTCCAAAGAGCGTTATCGCGGGCGTGCTAACCGCGACGCTGGTTTTTGGATACTTTAGCGGCAAGCTCGAGGTTGATGCGTCTACAGAGACGCTGCTACTTGAAAACGATAAAGATCTGGCCGTCTTTAGAGACGTTTCTAAACGCTATGTTAGCCCAAACTACCTAGTTATAGCCTACACGCCAAAAGACGATCTGCTCGCACCTTCCACGCTTGAAAAGATAGAAAATTTAAGCCGCGAACTAGAAAAGAACGATCTTGTTTCAAGCGTCATTTCGGTACTAAACATCCCGCTGCTTCAAAGCGGAACTAACGATCTTGGCGAGCTAGTTAAGCATGTACCTAGCCTTGCCGATGCCGATATAAACAAAACCTTGGTGCGACGCGAGTTTGCGGATAGTCCGCTATATACGAACAACCTCGTTAGCCGCGATCTAAAAACTACGGCGATCGTGCTAAATTTAAAGACCGATGAGAAATATCAAAGCATACTAAACGAGCGAAACGCCCTGCTAAACGCCAAGCTAGAGGGCAATATCACGAGCGAGCAAAAACAGCGTCTAAGCACCGTAAATGCGCAGTTTAAAGCTCACCGCGACGAAGCGCGTATAAAAGAGCACGCCGCGATCGAGCAGATACGCGAGACGATAGCGAAATTCGGCGGAGGCGAGAGCCTGTTTTTAGGCGGGGCAAATATGATCGCCGATGATATGGTGAGCTTCGTGCGCTCTGATCTTGCGACATACGGCATCAGCGTGACTCTGCTTTTGGTCTTTTGTCTTTGGCTGTTTTTTAGGCAGATTCGCTACATCGTTATGCCGATTTTTATCTGTGTGATTAGTGTTATTTGGGCGAGCGGGTTGTTTGGGTTTTTCGGCTGGGAGATCACGGTGATTAGCTCAAACTACATCGCTCTTCAGCTCATCATCACGATCTCCGTCGTCATCCACCTGATCGTGAGCTACCGCGAGTTTTGCCTTACCAAGCCGCACCTTAACAACCGTCAGCTAGTCTATCTCACGCTGCGCGATAAGGCCAGTCCGTCGTTTTTTGCTATATTTACGACCGTTATCGGCTTTTTGTCGCTTGCGCTTTCTGATATCAAGCCCATCATAATGCTAGGCATCATGATGAGCGCGTCGATCTCTATCTCGCTAGCGCTCGCGTTTTTGCTATTTGGCTCTGCAACGGCGCTGATGCCAAAGCTCGCTCCCGTTAGGACGTTTGAGGATAAATTTAGCTTTACCAAGCACTGCGCCGCGTTTGCGCTAAATCACGGCCGCGCCGTTTACGCGATTAGCCTTGCGGTGCTTATTTTTGGGCTTTACGGCATCTCAAAGCTAAAAGTCGAAAACAGCTTTATAAGCTATTTTAAAGATACGACCGAAATCCACAAGGGCATGCAGGTGATCGATACGAAGCTAGGCGGCACGGTGCCTGTTGATATATTGATCAAATTTAACAAGCCTAAATTTAAGCAAAGCGCGGCCAAAAACGAGCCTAAAGACGAATTTGACGACGAATTCGCCGCTAGCGCGAACGAGGATAAGTATTGGTTTAATCAGCATAAAATCGACGTCGCGAAAAAGGTACATAACTATCTAGAAAACAAGCGCTTCGTCGGACACGCCAGCAGCCTAAACACCGTCGTAAAGGTTGTCGAGCGCATCACGCAAAAGCCCGCTGACGGCCTCATGCTCTCGATCCTTTACGAACAGATCCCGCAAAAATACAAAGACATCATCCTAAGCCCATACGTAAGCATAAAAGATAACGAGCTGCGTTTTACCGCGCGAACTCTTGATAGTGACGACGCGCTACGCAGGGACGAGTTTTTACGCGAGCTTAGAACCGATATAGAAAATTTGATCGCAAACGACAACGCAAGCGTGCAAGTTAGCGGCGCGATGGTGCTTTATAACAACCTCCTTCAAAGCCTCATCGCCTCGCAGGTGGATTCTTTCGGTTTTGTCATCTTGTCGCTTTTTATCGTTTTTTGCATTATTTTTAAAAGCATCAAGCTTGCCGCCATCGCTATCACGTCAAATTTGATCCCGCTTTGCGCGGTATTTGGCGTCATGGGCGTGATGGGTATCCCGCTTGATATCATGAGCATTACGATAGCGGCTATCAGCATAGGCATCGGCGTGGACGATATCATCCACTACATCCACCGCCTAAAAATCGAGTTTCGCAGCAAGAACGTCGCCGAGTCGATCAAGGCCTCGCACGCAAGCATCGGCTACGCGATGTACTACACCTCGTTTGCGATTATCCTCGGCTTTAGCATAATGGTAACTAGTAACTTTATCCCGACGATATATTTCGGACTTTTAACCGATCTTGTTATGATAATGATGTTGCTGGGGGCGCTAGTGCTACTGCCGACTCTAATCAAAACCTTTTACCGCGTTAAAAATTCCCCATAAACGACGGATTTTAAGCTTTAAAATTTTAAACCAGCTTCGGTTACGGACGACTAGTCCGCGCCCCCGCGGGTTAAAATTTTAAAGTTAAACTACGCCCATTCTGTCTTGAATATTTGCTTTGCGTCCTACTAAATTTATAAATTTGGCTCCATAAATCTAAAACTCAGCGGTGCGTTACCGATAGGATACTCGGGTCACGGACGACGAGTCCGCTCCCGTCGTATCCGCCAAAAACTATTTAAACTACGCCTATTCTGTCTTGAATATTTGCTTCGCGTCCTGCTAAATTTATAAATTTGACCCCATAAATCTAAAACCCAGCGGTGCGCTACCTAGCTTTTAGAGCTTCTAAAATGATAGGCGCGTGGCTTAAATTTACGTCTTTTGCGGCAGTTAGTAACGCGATTTTGCCGTGCGTTTTGGCTAAATTTAGCAGTTGTTTAATCCCTTCTCTGGCCTCTGCTGTCGCTAGTTCGGTCTTAAATTTGAGCCTAAACTCGCTAAATCTAGCCTCTTTATCCTCATGAAACCACTTCCTTAGCTCGTTTGAAGGAGTGACGGACTTTAACCATAAAAACGAGCCAAAAATCTCTTTTTTTATCCCGCGAGGATAGAGTCTATCGATAAATACGCCGTAAAAATCGCTACTTTCGTCGTCTTTTATAAAATCATAAATTCTAAAAATTTTAAACATTCTGCAATTATACGACGATTTTTCTAAATTTTGCACAAATAAGCTCATTAAGTATTTTTTTAACGCTTTAGTCGTATAATCTGTATTAAAAAATAATTTAAAGGAAAAAGCGATGTTTAAATCCATCACGAACAAAATCGCTACCATGCTTATTGTTGCGCTAGTCGCGTCTTTTGCCGCTATTTCGGCAGTGAGCTACTATACGGCGCGAGATAAAGTAGTGGAGCTGGTTAGTCAAACTCAAGATCAAATTTTAAGCGATATCAAAATCACCACCGATACTTTTTTTGAGGATTATCTGGGTGCGGCTAAAAATCTAGCCGATAATTCTAAAAATCAACACGACGAAGATGATCTTTTAAAAGCGTTAGCATTTGAAAAAAGTCACGCTAGCGCCGTAGTAAGCGATATTTACTTCGGTAGAGAAGCCGACGGACATTATTTTCAGTCTGATAATACTAAAACCACTCCCGAAAAAGACAACTACGACCCTAGAACAAGAGGATGGTACGTGCAGGCTAAGAGCGCAAATAATGCGATATATACCGAACCGTACGTGGATGCTATAAATCAGACGCTTGTTATGACCTTTGCCGTACCGGTAAGCCAGAACGGTAAATTTACCGGTGTGGCCGGCCTTGATCTAAAAATCGATAATATAAGTAAAAAAATCCTTGAAATGGGCAAAACAAAATACGGCTATGTTTATCTGATGAATAAAGACGGCCTAATACTAATGCATAACGACCCAAACAACGTCGGTAAAACCGTTCCCGCAAGCAAATATCTAGCCGAGGCGTTTGCGGCTAAAAAATTCGACGAAAACGGGCTAATCCCTTACACCAACTACAAGGGCGAAAACGTAACGGCAAAGGTAATGGCCATAAACGATAAAGGCTGGCTAGCAGTAGCCGCTATCGGCGCGGATACCTTCTCGTCAAATACCTTGCCGCTTTTAAAGGCTCAGCTCGTATTAGCCGCGCTTTTCATCGCTGCGCTTTCGATTTTCGTTTACATCTTGCTCAAAAAATCCCTAAGCCCGGTAAAAACTATCCAAGAAAAGCTAGAAGATACGTTTAAATTCGTAACCTACGAGGAGTCCAAAGCCCCGCAAAAACTAGTCGTAACGACGCAGGATGAATTTGGTATGATGAGCCGCGCCATAAACGAAAATATCGATAAAGTCGTAAACGGTATCAAAAAAGATAGCGCTCTAATCGACGAGATGAACGGCATCGCAAATCTCATGATAAAAGGCCACATGGGCGCAACTATCAAGGCTAATCCTAATAATCCGGCCTTGGTACAGCTAAAAGACTTGCTAAACCGCTTTTTTAGCTCCATCTCGTCAAATTTAAAAGACATCGCGCGAGTGCTAAATTTGTATAACAAAAACGACTACACCGCTAAAGTCGAGCTAAAAGAGGAGCTTGAAAGCGATCTAAAAGATATGATCGTAGGCATACAAAGCGCCGGTGATGCGGTGGCTAATATGCTAAAAGAAAGCCTAAAAGAAGCTCAAATGCTAGAAGAAAAGGCTAAAATCCTAGCCCAGTCCATGAAAAATCTAACCGACGGCGCAGGCAAGCAAGCCCACTCCATCCAAGAAAGCGCCGCCGCAGTCGAAGAGATGTCTAGCTCTATGAGCGCTATTAGTCAAAAGGCCGAGGACGTAACCCGCCAAAGCGAAGAGATCAAAAACATCATCGTCATAATCCGCGATATAGCCGATCAGACGAATTTACTCGCTCTAAACGCAGCCATAGAAGCAGCAAGAGCGGGCGAACACGGCAGAGGCTTTGCCGTAGTTGCCGACGAAGTACGCAAACTAGCCGAACGAACTCAAAAGAGCCTAGGCGAAATCGAGGCTAACGCAAACGTGCTAGCTCAAAGCATCAATGAGATGAGCGAGAGTATCAGGGAGCAAACTAGCGCGATAAATATGATAAACGAGTCCGTAGCCGCCATCGATAATATCACGCGCGAAAATATCTCCATAGTAAACGTCACAAACGACGTAACGGCGCAGATCGACGATATGGCGAAAGTTATCTTAGAAGACGTAAAAAAGAAGAAATTTTAATCTATCTGAAATCTAGGCGAGTAGCGATTATCTCGCCTAGATAGTCCTTTGCTCGATTAAAAATCAGCCTTTTAAGCGCGGAGTTGCCCTTTTGTTGCCCAATCCTTGCTAGCAGAAGGGCTAAATTTGGCTTATTAAGCGAGCAAGATTTAAATTTTAAGGCAAATCGCGATTTATTTAAATTTTACCGCCTTGAGCGAACTTTTTAAACTTATAAATTTCGCGCCTAAATTTAACTCCCGGTTTCATAATTTACGTATCGTAAATCAAACTTTGGATTTGGCGCTTAAATTTATCAAAATAACCGCTATTTAATCAAATTCCTAGTAAAATCCGCTAAAAAAATCAAGGCAAATTTATGCAAAAAAGTAAAAAAATCGCTCTTATTATCATAGGCTCGCTTGCGGGCTTGCTGCTCATCTACGCGCTTGCTGGTTTTTTAGGCGTTCCTTACGCGCTAAAAAATACACTACCAGCAAAGCTAAAGGATATGAACGCGAGCCTTAGCGTGGCGGAGGCTAAATTTAACCCCTTTACCTTCGAGCTAAACGTCACGCGCCCCGAACTAAACACGACAGCGCCGCTTTTTAGCGCGGAGCAAATCGACGTCAAGCTTAAGCCTTTTTCGCTCTTTAAAAAGCTAGCAGAAGTCGATATTTTACGACTTGAAAGCCCAAGCGTAAATATCGCTAGAGATAAAAACGGCACGCTAAATTTAGCTACGTTTTTAGGCGAGTCAAACGCTACTAGCGCCGAAAATAACGAAACTAGCGGCATAAATTTCGCTCTAAACAGCACAAAGATCATCGGCGGCTCGTTTGCCTACTCGGACGAGAGTTTAAAACAGCCCTTTAGTGCCAAATTTGAGGGCATAAACTACGAAATATCGGGCATAAATACCGAGCAAAATAGCGCGGGCAAGCACGTTTTTGACGCAAACTCGACGCTAGCGCAAAAGCTAGACTGGCGAGGCGGCATCGATCTCGCGCCGCTTCGAGTTTACGGCGAGCTTAGCCTAAAGGACTTTAACGTCCGCCCCGTCGCGATTAGTTTCATCGACACGCAAGATCTGCGCATAAATAGCGCCCTTATAAACGCGAAAACCGGCTACGAACTAAGCGCGGACGGCGGCGTTATCAAGGGCGCTTTAAAAAACGCAACTTTAAATTTAAAGTCGCTTGAGGCGCAGCTAGACGGGCAAAATTTGAGCCTAGAGGAGCTTGATCTGCCCGCCATCGAGATAAATGCCGACGTTAGTGAAAAAAGGAGCTTCGCGGCCGATATCGGCGAGATAAAATTTAAAAACACGAGCTTTAAAGGCGAGGCGCAGGCAAATTTAGATAAGCTAAATTTAAGCGGCGTCGCGCTCAAGGCGGATATAGATGAAAAAGGCGATACAAACGCATCTGCAGCGCTAAAAACTATGAGCGTTAGCGGTATAAATTTGACCGAAAAAAGCGTCGGCGAAATAAAGCTAAAAGACGCAAACGCAAGCGAGCTGGGCGCGAAAATAAACGGGCAAAATATCGCGGCAAGCCTAAAAAATTTGACGCTTAACGTCGCCTCCGCCCCGGTTGGTAAAAACGGTGCGGCAAGCCTAGAAAAGCTCATCATAAACGCGCCTAAATTTACATTGGAAAATAACGCTAGCACAGCTTCTATCGGTGAAATAAAAGCTCAAAAAATCGCGCTAAAAACTAAAAATAAAGAGATCGCCGCCGTCGCTGAAATCGGCGTGAAGGACGCGGATCTAGACCTAGCTAAAACGGCGCTGCAAATAGGAAGCGTCAGTATAAATAAGCCTAAATTTACAACCGAGTTAAAAGAAAACGGCGAGCTTAGCGCTATTAGCGAGCTTGGACTAAACGGCGAAAAAACCGCCGCCAAAAAATTAAGCGCCAAAAGCAAAAACGAAAGCGCTAAAAAACCTGCCAAATCTCAAAAAACGGCAGAAAAAACCGCTGCGAAAAAGAGTAAAAAAACCGAGCAAAAAAGCGCTCAAGATACAAAGGGCGGATTTAAATTTAGCGTCAAAAACGTCGCCGTTACGGGCGCAGATATCGGCGTGACGCATATATTTGAGGGACAAAAGATAGCGCACAAATTTGACGGGCTAAATGTAAATTTACAAAACATCAGCGAAAATCTATCCTCGCCCGTGAGTGCTAAAATCGACATGAAAAGCTCGCAAAAGCTAAATTTGGCTTTTAGCGGCAAAATCACGCCAGAACCCCTAAATATCGAAGCGGACGTGAAGCTAAACGACGCAAATTTGCCTCGATACTTCGCCTACGCTAAAAACTATCTGGACGCGAGCCTAAAAAGCGGCGAACTAAACGCCGAGCTAAACGTAAAATACGCTGTGGAAGCCTCCGTAAGCGGTAAGGCAAATATCGCAAATATCGAGCTTGCGGACGGCTCTGGCGATAAGGTTTTTGCCTTTAAAAACCTCAAGCTATCTAAAATTTCGTTTGCGAAAACTTTCTTAAATTTAGAGCGAGTGACTCTGAGCGCACCGTTTTTAAAGGCGCATTTAAACAAGGAGCGCGAGTTAAATTTAAGCCGTCTCGTAAAAAATAAAGACGGCGCCAAGGCCGAAAAAACCGCAAATGCCGAGCCTAAAAAAACTAGCGCCATCGATAAAAAAGAGGTAAAAACCGAGCATAAAACAAACGACGCTAAAGCCGCTAAGCAAGACCAAAAAGAGGGCGATTTCGGATTTGCCGTGAAGCAAATTTTAGTCGAGGGCGGCGAGGTAGATTTTTCGGATGCATCGCTATTTATGCCTTTTGCTACGAGGATAGCTAAGCTTGAGGGCGTGCTATTTGAAGTAGACCAAAAACGCCCTACGATGGGTACTTTTGAAGGCGTGGTCGGCAAGAGCGGCTTTAGCAAGATCGGGCTAAAGCTACTGCCGTTTGATCTTAAAAAAAGCACCGAGATAAAACTAGGTTTTAAAGACATAGATTTAAAAGACGTGACGCCGTATAGCGGGCAGTTTTTGGGCTATAAGATAGAAAAAGGCAAGCTAAATTTGACCCTAAACTACGAGGTTGCGGACTCTAAGCTAAAAGGCAGCAACATAGTAAATCTAGATACGCTAACTCTAGGCGAAAAGGTCGAGTCTAAAGACGCGGTAGATCTGCCTTTATCGCTTGCCATCTCGATACTAAGCGATCAAAACAATCAGATAAATATCGACCTGCCGGTAGAGGGCGATCTAAACGACCCTGATTTTAAATACGGCGGTATCGTTTGGGCGGCGGTAAAAAAACTATTTGCCGATATTACGCTAGCTCCGTTTAGATTTTTAGGAAACGCGCTGGGGCTAGGCAGCGAGGATCTAAGCACGATCGACTTTATGGCTGCTAGCAACGAGCTCATAGTCTCCGAGCAGGCTAAGATAGGCGACTTTATCAAGCTAACGAGTGCAAAGCCTAAGATGAAGCTAAGCATAACTCCCGTGTACGCTGACGTCGATGAAGAGGCGTTTAAAAACGAAAAGCTAAACGCTAAGATCGCTCAAACTATGGCGCAAACGGGCAAAGACTATGCGGGCGCGTTAGCGATCCTAGCTCCGGGCGTCAAAGACGGCGATGAAAAAGCGCAACGAGAAGCGGCGCTAAAGGGTATCGAAGTAGAAAAAGAAAGGCTAATAAAGCTAGCTAACTCGCGCGCGCACGTAGTAAAAGACGCGCTGGTTAAAGCAGGCTTAGATCAAAACAGGATCGAGATCAAAAAGCCGGAAAAAACGGACGCTAAGCAAGGAGAATACGCAAGCGTGATGATGGGAGCGACGCAGTAAGTTTGCGCCAGGGTTTTGTATTACCGCGCTTAGTTTGCGACTTGCGGCAGAGCTTTTGCTTGGTTTTGCTTTAGCGCGCTTGCGGACGTTTTTGCCGGACTGCGGGCTTAAAGTATGACGTAGGAGAGAAATTTGCCAAAGCTTTGTCGCGCGCAGACTTGCTCGGCTCATTTGCGCTTTGTTTGTTGGCGGTGCGAGCTTTAGCTTTACCGGCTTGGCTTGCCGCGGGTAAGAGCTAGCTTTGTGTTAAATTTGACGTACGAAGCCGTAAAACCGCCTAATTTTATATTTTTAAAAGCCGTGAATGCGGCAAAAAATGCTTCGTTGCCGCTTTTGCTCGAATTTAAAACTAAAATTTTAGATTTAATTGCTAGTATCCAAAAAACGCCAAACGCAGCCCGCTTTATGCCCTAAACGCGTTTGTCGTCCGTGCTTTTACGTGCGGTTTTTAAATTTAGCCGTCTGCGCAAGACTGCATAAATTTAAAATTTGCGCCCGCAAGACCGAAAAGCCGCCTAAATTTACTAAATTTGCCCAAGCCTACTAAAAAGCGCTAAAGAAGGCTGCTTACTTCCTGCGCAAAATCTCGGCTTTAAGCTTTAGGGCTACGTAAAAATCTCAAATTTAACCGCAAAATCTACGAATTTAAGTTTTAGTTCGGTAAAATTGAACAAAAATTTCACAAAGGCAAATCGTTATGAGAGGTTACAAAATCTTTTCGGGCACCGCAAACGTAGAGTTTTCAAAGAAAATTTCGCATTATTTATCGCTTCCGCTCAGCGAAGCCACGATCAAGCGCTTTAGCGACGGCGAGATCAGCGTACAGATCGGCGAGAGCGTGCGCGGCAAGGATATTTTTATCATCCAGCCTACCTGCGCGCCCGCAAACGTAAATTTGATGGAGCTTTTGATCCTAACCGACGCGCTTAAGCGTAGCTCGGCTAGCTCGATAACGGCGGTGGTGCCGTATTTCGGCTACGCGCGCCAAGACCGCAAGGCCGCTCCTCGCGTGCCTATCACGGCAAAACTCGTGGCAAATATGATGCAAACGGCGGGCATTGACCGCGTTGTCACGATCGACCTTCACGCGGGCCAAATTCAGGGCTTTTTCGACATTCCGGTCGATAACCTCTACGGCTCGATCATCTTTAACGACCACATAAAAAATAAAAATCTCAAAAATCCTATCATCGCTAGCCCCGACATCGGCGGCGTCGCGCGCGCTAGAAGCGTCGCAAAAGCCCTAAATCTGGACATCGTCATCGTTGATAAACGTCGCGAAAAAGCCAACGAGAGCGAAGTAATGAACGTAATCGGCGACGTGGCGGGCAAGGACGTGATCTTGGTCGATGACATGATCGACACGGGCGGCACGATAGTAAAGGCGGCTAAGGTCTTTAAAGAGCGCGGCGCAACCTCGGTGATGGCGTGCTGCACGCATGCGGTGCTCTCAGGCAAAGCCTACGAAAACCTAGCAGATAGCGCGCTAGACGAGCTTGTGGTAACCGACACGATACCGCTTCGCGAGGAAAACGAAAAGATAAAAGTGCTCAGCGTTGCGCCGATTTTTGGCGAAGTGATCAGACGCGTGTATCACAACGAAAGCGTAAATTCGCTATTTGATTGATTTTAGGCGGCTCTCTGGTCGCTAGTTTTGATAAAATTTACTCCTTGGCGGCGTATGCGGTAAGCGTGCGCCGTTTTTAAATTTACGGCTATTTTTTGAAATATAAAATTTAACTCCCGATTTGCAACCCGAAAATTCAAATCAATTTTGGTTTATGCCGTAAAGATGCGGGTAATGCCGCACAAATTTGGCTGCGTAAAATTTGCTCAAAAAAGACCGAAATTAAACGTAACTTTTCACGTTTTTTTCACGGAGTGAAAAGTGAAATAATTTATATTATCTTGGTTAATTTTGTAATCTTAAATTTAATCTATAAAGCCCTTGAAATCGGCATTTATCGATAAAAAAGAACTTAAATTTATATAGCTTTAAATTTGGGGAAATTTTGAAATAAAACTTAATGAGAAAGGTAAAATTTAAAAGTTATTCACATGCGTCGGAGTGGTAAAATTTGAAGTGAAATTTAAAAAAGCGAGCCGAGAAACCAGGCTCGCAAAAAGCCTCAGTGCTCGCCCTTGTGCAGGAAATAAAGCCCCAAGCAAAGCGCCAAAATCGAGGCCGCAAGGTAGGTCATCTCAAGCGGGGTGGTGAAATTTGCGTGCAAAACGCGCTGGAAAAAGTTAACGATAAGCACCATAATGATGACTTTGCCGAGTTTATCTTTGAGCTCGTCGAGCGAGTACACCTCGAGGACTTTGCTCTGTTTGGACTGCTTGAGTTCCTCGATCTCGGATATAAACAGCTCATAAATGCCGAAGCTAAAGATGTAAAGCACGAGCGCCATGAGGTAGAGGTCGATCGCGCCCACGATCTCGCCGACGACGTCGGAGTGGAAGTTCTCCGGGTGAAAATCGCCGAAAAAGTAGTGATAAACGGCGACGAAGACCTTGCCCACGTCGTAGCTAGCGATGACGAAAAGCACGATCGCGCCAAGCAAGCCAAAGACCACGGGCAGGAGCGTGAAGTTGTTGCTAAAGAGCAGAATTTTTTCAAAAGCTTTACGCATTAATTTCCTTTGTTTAAAAATAAAACGCGTATTTTGTAATATTTTCCTTAAAGCTAGGGCGTTGATTTGGGTCGGCGCGTGCGGTTTGGGTTGTTTTTGTATGGGCTTAAATTTACGTTTCGCGCGGTTTATAAAGCTCGTTTTGGCGAGCGCGTCTATTTGACGGGCTCGCCAAATTTGAGTTCATTAAATTTGATCGCATAAATTTGGCGGCACATCCTGCTTTTGGCGGTTTGCGCCGTAAAGATGCGGGTAAATTTAAGCGTCAAATTTAAAAAGCTAGTAGAAAATTCGTATCGGTAAAAACTCGATTTTATATTTTAAAATAATCAAATTTAGCCGAATTTACGCCAAAACTAAAGCGCAAATTCGGCAAATTTAACAAAATGCGGGTTACTCCTGCATCTCTATCCATTTTTGCGCGATTCTTACGGCATTGGTCGCCGCTCCCACACGGATCTGGTCGGCGCTGCACCATAGATGCAGGACGTTTTTGCGGTAGTTATCCGTGCGGATGCGTCCGACGTAGGTCTCGTTGGTGTCGCTTGAGATGCTTGGCATCGGGTATTTTTTCGCGGCGGGCTCGTCCACGACTACGATGCTAGGCGCCTTGCGCAGGACTTCGCGAGCGGCCGCGGCGTCCACGTCTCTGTCAAAATGAATCGTGATAGCCTCTGAGTGGCTGCGAAGCACCGGCACGCGCACGCAGGTCGCGCTCACTTCCATATTTTTGTGGAGGATTTTTTGGGTCTCGTTGACCATTTTCATCTCCTCTTTCGTGTAGTCGTTGTCCAAAAATACGTCGATGTGCGGGATGACGTTAAACGCTAGCTGGTGCGCGAAAACTTTCGGCTCGCACTCGTCAAGCTTAAACTCGAAAAACTTTTGCAACTGCACGACTAGCTCCTCCATGCCCTCTTTACCCGCGCCAGAAGCCGCCTGATAGGTCGCTACGTCCACGCGGTTGATGCCGTACGCGTCGTCTAGCGGTTTTAAAATTTGCACCATTTGGATGGTCGAGCAGTTCGGGTTGGCGATGATGCCGCGGTTTTTCCACTGCGCGATGTCCTGCGGATTGCACTCGGGCACGACCAATGGCACGTCCGCATCCATCCTAAAGTGGCTGGTGTTATCGATCACGACGGCGCCGCTGGCGGCTGCAAATTTGGCGTATTTTTCGGATACCGATCCGCCCGCGCTAAAAAACGCTATGTCGATCTCATGCTCGTCAAAAACGGTCTCGGTGAGCTCCACGACTTTGTAGTTTCTGCCCTTAAACTCTATCTCGCTACCCGCGCTTTTCGCGCTTGCTAGCGGTAGTAGCTCGCCCACCGGGAAATCAACCTCCTCCATAACGCGGAAAAGCTCCTCTCCGACTGCGCCCGTCGCGCCCACGACGGCAACGTTAAATTTTCTCATTTTAGACTCCTTTGTTTTTACTTCTCGGTCGGCAAAGCCGCCCTGCGACCAACCCCATCGGTTGGATCCCGTACTCCTCGTAGAGTAGTCTCGTCGCAAGCGGATGCGATGCGAAAAGACTTGTCCGACTTTGCGGACTAAATTTTTGTTTGTTTCTTAGACGGCGAGCTGTCTTGCTGTTGCATCGCGCGCTTAAGACCAAACTCGTTTCGCGGACTAAATTCGGGTTTTTAACAGAAAGTTATCCGCGCCCGTTTTTACCCATTAAATTTAACTCAAATTTGCGATTGAATTTTGCTTCACGCCGGCTCAATTTTGCAAAACCGCGCCGTATTTTCGGTATCGCCGTCAAATTTAAAATCTAAGCTAAAATCTTGCTTATTTTACTCGCGCGAAGCTTAAATTTAAGCTACTTTCTGCTGCGAGCTTGTAAAAAAAGATCGCCTGGTTGTATCTCCTCGCTTTCGCTTAGGATCGCCGCTCGCTGCACGACGGAGATTAGCTCGCGGATATTACCCGGAAAATCGTATTTTTGAAGCTCTTTAACGGCAGCCTCGGAAAAATGTTTCGCCCCAAGGCCGAATTCGCCGCAGCTTTGCTCTAAAAAACGCTCCGCGATAGGCAAGATCTCCTCTTTACGCTCTCTTAGCGGCGGGATGGCGACAGGAACGGTGTTTAGGCGGTAAAACAGGTCTTCTCTAAATTTACCGCTTTGTATGAGTTCGGGCAGGTCGGCATTGGTCGCTGAAACGATACGGACGTCGATTTTGATGCTTTTTGTCGCGCCAAGGCGCGTTATCTCACGCTCCTGGATCGCGCGCAGGAGCTTTGGCTGCAAATTTATAGGCATCTCGCCAATCTCGTCTAAAAATAACGTACCGCCGTCGGCTAGCTCAAACTGCCCTTTTTTCATCGCCGAAGCGTCGGTAAATGCGCCCTTTTCAAAGCCAAAAAGCTCGCTTTCTATTAAATTTTCTGGGATCGCGGCCATGTTTATCGCGATAAACGGGCCGTCCTTGCGCGGCGAGTTTTTGTGGATAAATTTAGCAAAAAGCTCCTTGCCTACGCCGCTTTCGCCCATCAGCATCACCGAAGCATCCGTTTTTGCGACGCGCTTGCTTAAATTTAGGGCGTACTCGAGCGCGGGCGAGCTGGCGGCAAAATCGCTAGAATCTACGCTGGAGCTCGTGCGTTCTTCGGTTAAATTTACGTGAATATTCGGAGCTTTTTGTTTTAAAAACTCTACCCTTTTAATCGCCTCGTAAAGCATCTGCACGTCAAAAGGCTTGGTTAAAAAATCCTTTACGCCAAGACGCATACTCTCTATGGCTTTGTTTAGCGAGGCGTTGCCGGTTATGATGATGACGTCAAATTTGCCCTCCAGGCGCTTGATAAACTCCAGCCCGTCCATTTGGGGCATATTGATATCCGTAATAATTAAATCGGTATTTTCGTCCATTTTTTTGAGAGCCTCGACCGCGCTTTTATAACTTTTGATTTTTAGATCGTCGTATTCGCCAAGCGCGATTTCAAGGGACTTGCGCATATTGATGTCGTCTTCTACTATCACTATGTTCATTTTTGCTCTCTTTACTTTTTGTTTTTAAAAACGCTAATGATAGCTGAATTTGGCTTAAATTTTACAGTAAAACGTACGGGAAATAGCGTAAGATCGGTTGCGGAGTTTATGTTTTTGTTGCGCTGGACGAAGCGATCTTCTACTTTAAATTTATAAGGCAAAAAGCACTCGAAAAGCTCGTTTTTGTGTAAATTTAAAAACTCTAGCGCATTTTTTTCGTATGTCCTTTTGATCTCATCTTGCGAGATTGTCTGCTCGTTAGCTCGCTTATTATTAGGCCAAAAATATAAATTTTCTTGCCGAGCTTCTTGCGGCGGCGTTTGTAGCGGTATTTCGCATAGATATTCGTAGTCAGGGTCGCTTAGCGTCATAGCCTTTGACAGGGCTATCTTGTCGTAGATGACAGAGCTGTCTTTAGCTGAAAATTTAGCCCAGAGGATAAACTCCTCCGAGCCATAGAGAAGCGCCGTAGCGGCAATCAATAAGCAAAAATTTCTTGCCACTTGTTTTGGTCTATTTTCATTTCCATTCTAACGCGATAAAGCCCGTCTTTAAAGTCGTGCTCGACGATGGAAGCATTTTTGATGAGGCCTGCTACCTGTGACGTGATGGTGGAGTCTCTAAGCATCGCGTCTCTAACCGTATCTTTGGAGTTTATCTTGACGCCGTAGAGTTTCTCGGCTAGTTGTCTATGCGCATCCGCGATGGCTGCGCGCTTGGCTAGAGCTAGTGACTGCGCTTGCGAAACGGCGTTGGTCGGAGCGATACCTTCGCCCACGGCACCGAATACCGCATCGACGGGTTCGATATCGTATATCATTTTTTCTTGCTTCATCACGTTTCTGATATCTTCTTTATCGACCTTCTGGATGACGATATCTTGTTTTGCCGACGTGGCGTCGTCGGAGGAAAAAGGGTTGTTGAAGGAACAACCGCTTGTCAAAAAGGCTACCGCGCCTAAAACCGAGAATGTAATTTTTTTCATTCTTGAACCTTTAAATTTAGTTTTTTCTTCATTTATAAATCTACTAGCAAATTGTATTCCAAAAATACTAAATTCATTCTAAATTTTCTAGCGTCTCTTCGCCCGTATCTTCGCCGTCTTCCTCGGCTTTAGGGCATTTAGCGATGCTAACCACGTCGTCGCCGTCTACGTTTACTACGATGACGCCGCTGGTGTTGCGGCCGGCTTTGCGGATGCTTTGCATATCGACGCGTATCATCTTGCCGCTTGAGGTTAGAGCCATCAGGTCTTGTTCGTCATCGACCATTACGACGCCGATTAGATCGCCGGTGCGATTTGTTAGCTTCATGCAGATCACGCCCTTGCCGCCGCGATTTGTTAGGCGGTATTCGTCTGCGGTGGTGCGCTTGCCGATACCTTTTTGAGATATGCTTAGCACTTCTTGCTCGTTGTTTTCGATGACGGCTGCGCCTACGACCTCGTCGCCTGCTTCTTTAAATTTAATACCCGTCACGCCGCGAGCCGTTCTACCCATCTGGCGGACTTTGCTCAGTTTAAATTTGAGGCACATTCCCTTTTTGGTTACGATAAATAGCATCTTTTCGCCGTCGTCGCTTCCTTCAGCCGCGTTCTCGTCGTTTTCCTCGCTATTTTCTTCATCGATCTGAGCTTCTATCGCCTCTATCTCGTTTATCTCGGTCTCTACGCCAAGCTCGTCAATGAGATTTATCGGCTCTTCCTCGCCTTCTACGATTAGAGCGGTTACTAGCTCATCGTTCTCGTCTAAACTGATAGCGCGTACGCCGATAGAGCGGATGTTTTTAAATTCGCTCAAATTCGTACGTTTTACGATGCCGTTTTTGGTGAAAAACGCGAGCGATTTGCTCTGGGCAAAATCAGTCGTCGGTATGATCGCCTTGATCTTTTCATCAGGCTGTAGCTGGATGAGATTTACTACAGCTTTGCCTTTTGCGGTGCGGCTTCCTTCAGGGATCTTATAGACTTTGAGCCAGTAGAGTTGCCCGCGGTCGGTCACGAACATCAGCGTATCGTGAGTGTTGCTAGTAAAGAAGCTCTCGATGAAGTCGTCGTCGTACGTAGTTACCGCGACCTTGCCCTTGCCGCCGCGTTTTTGCTTCTCGTACTGCTTGCTTGGCACGCGCTTGATGTAGCCTCGGTGCGTGATGGTTACGACCATGTTTTCGTTAGGGATGAGGTCTTCGATGTCGATGTCGTCGTAATCATCCACGATCTCGGTGATGCGCGGCACTTTAAATTTATTTTTTATCTCAAGCAGCTCGTCTTTGATTAGTTTTTCTAGCAATGTTTCGCTCTTTAAAATTTCATCAAGGCGCGCGATCTCGGTCATCAGCTCTGCTAGCTCGGCCTCTAGTTTTTCGCGCTCAAGACCCGTTAGCTTGCTTAGCCTCATATCTAGGATCGCGTTTGCTTGCAGCTCGCTAAGGCCGAATTTCGCCACCAAGCCCTCGCGAGCGCTCGGCGTGTCGGCGCTATTTTTGATGAGCTCGATCACCTCGTCGATATTATCTAGCGCGATCTTTAAACCCTCTAAAATATGCGCTCTAGCGCGGGCTTTTTCTAGGTCAAATATAGTGCGGCGGATGATGACGGTTTTTCTGTGATTTAAAAATAGCTTCAAAAGCTCGATTAGGTTAAATACCTTCGGCTCTTTGTTGTTTATCGCAAGCATTATGACGCCAAACGTGCTTTCCATCGTCGTGGATTTAAAGAGATTGTTTAGCACGATGTCGCTCATCGCGTCGCGTTTTAGCTCGATGACGACGCGGATGCCGTCCTTGTCGGACTCGTCGCGCACTTCGCTGATGCCTTCGATCTGTTTTTCTTTGACCAGTTCGGCGATCTGCTCGATGAGGCGGGCTTTGTTCGTTTGATACGGTAGCTCGTCTACGACGATGACGTCCTTGTTCGGCTTTTTTTCGATGTGGGTTTTGGCGCGTAGTTTTACGCGGCCGCGTCCCGTGCGGTAGGCCTCGATGATGCCTTTTTTGCCAAATATTATCCCGCCAGTCGGGAAATCTGGCCCTTTTATGTACTGCATCACCTCTTCTAGCGTCGCATTTTTATTTTCAAGCACGAGCAAAAGCCCGTCGATTAGCTCGTCAAGGCTGTGCGGCGGGATATTCGTCGCCATACCGACGGCGATACCGCTAGAGCCGTTTAGAAGCAAATTCGGCACGCGGCTAGGCAGGACGTCTGGCTCGGTCTCTCTGTCGTCGTAGTTTGGGATAAAATCAACCGTGTCTTTTTCGATATCGCGTAAAATTTCTTCGGTGAGATTAGTCATCCTAGCTTCGGTATAACGCATCGCAGCCGCGCCGTCGCCGTCGATGGAGCCGAAGTTTCCTTGGCCGTCGACCGCCGGATAGCGCATGGAAAATTTCTGCGCCATACGCACGAGCGCGTCGTAAACTGCCGTATCGCCGTGGGGGTGGTACTTACCGATGACGTCGCCCACGATACGAGCAGACTTCATATACGGGCTGCGGCTGCCGACCCCGAGGTTGTTCATCGCGTATAGGATGCGTCTATGAACGGGCTTTAGGCCGTCTCTAGCGTCAGGCAGGGCGCGACCAACGATGACGCTCATCGAGTAGTCGAGGTAGCTCGTTTTTATCGACTCTTCGATATCGACGGCTTGGATGTCTTGATTTTGATTGAGTAGATTTTCTTCCATTTTTATCCTTAAAATTTACTGCCTGATTCTAGCTTAAATTTGATTAAAATTTAATTTAATACCTCGCATCCGCAAGCGTCAGCGCGAAAAGCGCCTCGCAGCCTGCTTTTTGCAGCGTCCGTCTGGCTTCGTCTATCGTCATGCCCGTCGTCACGATATCATCTATCAAGATAACGGGAAATTTTGGCGTTTTTAAGAGCTTAAAATTTCGCGGATTTTTTAGGCGAAAGGCCAGGTCTTTGCCGTGATAGCTAACGTTTGAGCTCGCGTGCAAACAGGCGTAAAGCGGACGGATTTCCGCGCTTTTTAACGCGCGAGCCAAGATTGCCGTATGCGAGTAGCCGCTAGTCGCTCTATCGTCGATCGGTACGGCGTTTACCGGCGAGCCGAAGCTAAATTTGCTAGCAAAAATCTTAAAACTCAAATTAGCAAGCGCGCCGTAAACGAAAGAGCCGTGAAATAGGTGCTTTGAGTGGAGTAAATTTTTAATCTCGGAGTAGTCAAAAAAGCTGTAAATTTTAAAATCGCCGTCCAAAACGCGCGTCCTTGCGGGCGAGGAGAGCAGGTGATCTTTACAAATTTTACAGATCACGGCTAGGCTCAGATGCCCGCAGTTAGCGCATCTCATCAGCTTTTTAGGATCTGGATCGCCGCGCGTTTTACGATGTCTTGTAGTAGCTCGTCAAAAAAGCTTTTAAACGCGCCGCTCGTGTGGATCGGGGCAAATTTAGTCTGCTCCTGCGAGACGTTTTTGGTGATAGTCTGATCGCCTCTGTGCACCGTTATCGCAAGCTTTGCCGAGCCTTTTAGGTTGTCCGTGGAGTAGCCGCTTAGATTTGCTTTAAGCTCGACGATCCTCACGTCCACGACGATATCGCCAAAGTCGCTCAAATTTGCGCCCAGGCGCTTTAGCTCGGTGCTAAGGCCATCTTGTAGCCAGCTTTCTATGCTATTTTGTAGCGTAACGTATTCCTTGACGTCGCCGTTACTGCCGGTGATCGTGGCGACGATGCTTTTGTTGGCGCGAGCGTCCTCGATGCTATTTATACGGATATTTTTTTGGTAGCCCATCTGGTTTGAGGTTGATTGATACGGGGTTAAATTTAACACCGAGCTGCGCTGCGAACATCCGCTCATGACCGCAGCAAAAAGCACGGCGGCAAGGGCTAAAAAAGCTAAATTTTTCATATTTTTCCTTTATAGTTTTGATATCTCTTCGGCGGCTTTGTTGGCGGCCTGTTTAACTAGTAGGTAGACGTAGAGATTAAAATCCTCCGCGTCCTCGGCCTCGAGTTTGCGTACGTCTTGTCTGGTAGAGATATTTAGCACGCGGGTTTTGTTTATGTTTTTGACGCCTAGTTTGCCTTTCATCGCCGCGCTTAGATACTGCGACGGCTCGCTATACGACGCTGCGTAGTCGGTAAACGCAAAATCCACGCGGTAGGTATAAGGCGAGGTCTGGCTATCCACGACCATGATGCCGCGGTTTAGCAGCTCGTCTTGTAAGAAAAGATGAAAAAGCTTTTCAAGGCGCTCTTTTGGATAGAGCATTTTCGCGCCGTTTTTGGAGATAAATTTTATGCCGCTATCAGCTGCTCTTTCGTCGGCTACTTTGTGGATATAGACTTTTTTGATAGCCGCGCCCGTGTCGATCCTGCTTTGAGCGATGCAGCATTTTATCGCGACATCGCCGGTGTAGTCCGTGCCGTTTATCTTGATGTCTTGGCCGCCGCTAGCGCACGAGGAGCAGTCTGCTTTGATACGCATCACTTCTTTGTAGCCTTTGGCGTTGCCACCCTCGGTTTGAGCGACCTCCGGCGAGCTCTCAAACAGCCCGAAACATCCCGTAAAAAGGAACGCCGCAAATAAAAGTATAAAATTTTTCATAAAAATCCTTTCGTAAATTTTACATCGCGCAAGCAAAATTCTATCCAAATTTGAGATAAATTTCCAAATTTGCGTAAAATTTGGGGGAAATTGGAAATTTGTATAAATTTTATTAAATTTGATTTTTGAGATTTTAAAAGCGGAGATAGCGTCAAATTTAGTATTTTTGCGGTGTGGGTCTGAGCGAGTCAAATTTTACCGAGAGATAATAAAAAGCGGCCGCGAGCGTAGCGAATAACTCCGCAAAACGCTCACAAGACGCCGTTAGTCTATCTTTAAAACGCTTAAAAACGCCTCTTGCGGCAAATTTACCTTGCCTATAGCTTTCATGCGCTTTTTGCCCTCTTTTTGCTTTTCGAGTAGCTTGCGCTTACGCGTGATATCGCCGCCGTAGCACTTGGCGGTTACGTTTTTGCCCATAGATTTTACCGTTTCGC
>CAURYE010000025.1:0-25341 GCA_963529235.1 uncultured Campylobacter sp. | reverse complement strand
CCCTGCCAAAGTAAAATGCGGCAACTTCTATCCCGTGCGCTATTAAGCTTTAAACCCGATATGCTTTTTTGGGCTAATCTTATATAAATTTATCCGGCCGTACTTTGGTAGGTTGCCGCAAAAACACGCTAAATTTAAAATTTGACCCCGTGATTTAGCAGTTTTCTTACGCCTAGATTCGTGTCGATGCCGGTGATTATGGCGTTATAAATATATTCTTTGGCTTGCTGGATGGCGCTTTCTAGGCTCTCGCCGCGAGCGAGCAGGCAGGCTAGCGAGCTAGAAAACGTGCAGCCCGCGCCGATGATAACCAGCGGGTCGGCTAGCGGCGTCTCAAAGTTTTGCGCGCTGCCGTCCTTGCGGTAGAGCGTGTCGATGCTTTTGCCAGCGATGATGTGCTTTTTCACGATCACGTCGCACGGCAAATTCGTAAAATCATCGCCGAAAAGCACGTCCGCTTCGCGCAGGTTCGGCGTCGTGACGGCGGCAAATTTCATTAGCTCTTTTAGCCGCTCGATGGCGCTATCTTTGATGAGCTTGTGCCCCATTTTCGAGACGCAGACGGGATCTAGCACCACGGGAGCGGAGTTTTTTTCTAAAAAACTCTGCACGACGTCCATGATAGGCTCGTTAAAGAGCATGCCGATCTTGACGGCGTCGAAGCTAAACTCTGCCGAGAGCATCTCGAGCTGATCGGCGATGAACGAGGGATCTAGCGAGACGATATTTTTGATCTTGTCCGTATTTTCAGCCGTTAGCGCCGTGACCGCCGTCGCGCTATAGCAGCCAAAGTGCGCGCACGCCTTGATATCGGCTTGCAGTCCCGCGCCGCCGTTGCTGCAGGAGCCTGCGATGATGAGGATTTTTTTCATTTTTTGCCTTTTATTCTTAAATTTTTAAAATTTTGTTTTATGTCGTCTGGGTTTAAGAGCGGTGAGAAAATATGCGTTATATTGCCATTAATTTTTACCAACATATCGTCCGACCCGAGTAGTTTTTCCTCTCCGCTTTTATCAATACGAGGTCTAGTATCGATAATGGCACTGTCATCTAAAAAAACAAGAGACAAAACAGAGATATCAGAGTCGCTCGCATTTTTAAAATTTAAGTTATTCACGCCTTTTAAAAGATCTTTTTTTGCCACTATAGACTTTCAAGATTTATTTTCGTATCGTAAGATTATAGTGGATAATTTCTTAAAAAGCGGATATCCTTTACTCCCAAATAGCTTCAAAATGCTTTTAAAATACAGGCTAAAGTAAGTCAAAAACTTTCAAAGGAGTTTTTATAAAATAGAAGGCGCCTTATTAATAAAGCTGAGCACAGATACTACGGACTTGCCTTGCTACCGCAAAGTAAATAAATGTTTATGCTAAATATATCTAAATTTAAAGAGATATTTTTCAAGCCAGGCAACGGTAGCGACTGCAACAAAATTAAAAAGAGTATTTCTTACTTCGTTTAAAATAGCGTATTCTACTTTGCTTCACTATGTTTGTTGTTTTTAAAGCGTAGCTACGAGTGAAGAAAAGTAGAGTTTTAGATGCAATAAAAAAGCAAAACAATCATGGAGCGATGTTCCTATAAAATGAGCCGTATCGTATTTTAAGTTGATTAGATAAATTTGATCAGCTTACCTTGAGCCAACGAAACGATATACTTTATCCTATGAATAGATACTGCTGAACTGATAAAATTTGGTAAGCGAGTTAAATTTAGGATTCTAAGATTTATGAGATAGACTGGAATTTAACAAGCCACGTGATTGTATAGTGGCTTTATCTTGCGATTTTGAATGCTGTAAATTTGATATTTTGATTGCGACAGACTCTAAAATTTAAGAGGGGTAGCACGCCGCTACCGCCTCTAAATTTTAGCGTTATACTTTTAGAAGTTCACTCTCTTTTTCTTTTACGAGCGAGTCGATCTTTGAGGTGTAGCTATCGGTAATCTTTTGGACTTCGTCTTGTCCTTTTTTACTCTCGTCTTCGGTGATAGCTTTATCTTTTTCCAGTTTTTTTACCTCGTCGTTAGCGTCTTTTCTGATATTTCTGATGCTGACTTTGGCTTTTTCGCCAAATGCCTTAGCGTGCTTTGCGTTTTCTTGGCGTTGCTCGACCGTCATCGGAGGGAAAAATAGCTTCACGCTCTCGCCGTCGTTGTTCGGATTTACGCCGATGTTTGCCGCAGAGATCGCTGCGGTGATAGTTTTTAGCATCGGTTTTTCCCACGGCGTTATGCTTATGGTGCTAGCATCGCTAGCTAGCACGGTGGCGACTTGGTTTAGCGGAGTTTGGCTACCGTAATAATCCACGTAAATATTATCGACTATGCTTATATTTACCTTGCCCGTGCGAAGCGTGCTAAAGTCGCGTTTTAAGCCCTCGATGCACTTGTCGCTATGCTCTTTTTGCTTTTTGTAAATCTCATTCAGCATTTATATCCTTTACTAAAATTTTTGTCGTCGTTTTTCCGTTTACTTTAAGGCTCATTCTGACTTTGTATCGGTCGATCGGCTTGTTAAATTTAAGCGTCATCTGTCCATTTTCGAGTTTAACTTTTTTTGTTTTTTGCCCCGTCATCGAGAAGTAGCCGTGCGTCGCGTTCTCGTCGGTTTTGATGATAAGTTCGCTAATCTTATTATCCTTAGGATAGTCTTGCGGAAGTATCCACTCGGCTTTTAGAAATTTGCTCGCAAGAGCGGATGGCAGGTGTGTACCGTTCATCGCAGGGATCCTATCTAGTTCGTGTAGATCGCTATCTGCCGCGACTGCGCCCGAGTTTTGGCTGAGTATCACCTCGATGCCGTGTTCTATCGCGACGTCGCGTACCCTGTCGTTATATTCGCCGAAAGGATAGGCAAAATATCGCGGTTTGTAGCCCATATTTTTTTCAAATTTGCCTATGCCGTCCTCAAAGTCGTTTTTTAGTTTTTCCTCGTTAAGGCCGACCATATGCAAGTGGCCGTAGGAGTGATAGCCGACTTCGCCGTATTTTTCGATCTCCTTGATCTGCTCGAAGGTCATAAAGTCGCCGTATTTTCGCGCGGTGGCCTCGACATAGATCATCAGCGCAAACGGATATCCGTACTCCAAAAATATCGGCAAGCCTTTTTCGTAAAAGCTCTTGTAGCCGTCATCTACGGTTAAAACAACCCAGTTATCAGACACCGGCTCGCCGTTTTTTATCGCGTCCACGAGCTTTGAGAGCGGGACGATCTCGTAGCCTTTTTCTTTAAAATACTCAAACTGTTCGCGTAAATTTTTGCTAGAAATGTTGGTGCTAGGGTGCCTATCGTCATCAAATCTATGATAGTTAAAGATATGCGCGTCAGCAAGCGCAAACTGCGCCGCCGCAAAAAACGCGAGCGCGGAAACTAATTTTTTCATTGACGCTCCTTATTTTTTCTCGCTTACAGGAGCCGTAGGAGCGCTAGGAGCTTGCGGTGCGACTGCCTCAGGAGCCGCAGGTAGCGACGAAGTATCGACACTGTCTATGAGAGATTTGCTACTTTGCGTGTTGTAAAAATAGCTTAACGCTAGGGTGTTTAGGATAAACAAAACGCCCACGACGAAGGTAAATTTAGCCAAAAATCCGGCCGGTCCTTTTGCACCAAATAAGCTTTCGTTACTGCCGCTATACGCGCCTAGTCCGATAGAGGAGCTTTTCTGAAGCAAAACGGCGATCGTCAAAACTACCGCAAAAATAAACTGTAATACTAAAAAAAGCGAATCCATTAAAAATCCTTTTAAATTTTCAAAATTAGTCGCGATTATACTAAAAAAGTTTTGAATTTGGGTTAAATTTCTTTTTCTATTTCATAAAGTTCGTAGCGCACGGCCTTAAAAATCTCGGAAATTTTAACGTCGACGAGCTTAAAACACTCCTCTAAAACCCTTGCGCTTTCTTGCGCACGTTTGATGTTAGCGGTTTGTAAATCGTCCAAATTTAGGCGAATTTGCTCGTCTTTTAGGCTCGGTTTTAGCACGTCGTTTACGGCGTCGCGAAATTTTAAGAATTCTTTTTGCGGGATTTTTGATTTGTGGCGGAGGTTTTTGATTTTTTTAGCGAGGGCTAGGTCGTCAAAGCCGTAACGCCTGACGTCCTCGACGACTCTAAGCCCTTCTTTTAAGCGGTTTAAATTTGCGTCTATTACGCGATATATCCGCTCATCGTTAGTCATCGCTATTAAAAAATCCTAAGATTCTAAGCAATGAAACGAATAAATTTAAGAAATCAAGATAAAGATCAACTGCGCCCTCGATCGGAGTTTCGTAGTTACCGCGGATGATATTTTGCGTATCGTAAAGGATATACGCGCTAAATAAAACAGCAGATACGCACGATAGCGCTACCTGAAAAATCGGACTTTTGAAGAATAAATTTAGCAGCATAGCCACGAGCAAAACGATAAGCGTGATGAAGAGCATCTTGCCCCACGTCGTAAAGTCGCGCTTAGTGTTCATCGCAAATACGCTAAGTCCGCCAAATGCAACGGTCGTAAGCGTAAAGGCCTGAGCTACTATCGCAGCGCCTCCAGGCATCGCAAAAGTGCGTCCTAAAATAGGCGTAAGCGTAAGTCCGCTAACGAAAGTAAAGGCAAAAAGCAGGATCAAATTTAAGCCCGCTTTGCGTTTGGCAAACATTAATCCGACCAAAAGTCCTAGCTCAAGTATCACAAATAGCCAGTAGTTGCCCGCTACCGTCGCTCCCAGCGAGCTATAAAGCCCGACGTAAGCTCCGACGCTGGCGGCTAAAAGCGAAGCCGCGAAAAGCTGATAAGTTTGCTTGATAAACGTGCTAAGCGCGCTTTGCGAATATTCGCCGGCAACCTCATGCTCGCTTGAGCTTGCATAATTTCTGTCGTATAAACTCATGTTCTCTCCTTTTTAATTTTTGATGCAAATTTAGCCAAAAATAGGTAAATAAAATATAAAAAATCGCTGAATTTGGCGCGCAAAAAGCAATTTAAAAAATTTTAACGAAGTTTGAAACGTTTTTGATATAATATTTTAAAAAATTATTCGGGAAAATACAATGCAAGAAATTTTAGACGGCGCCGTCAAATTTATGGAAGAAGATTTTTTAGAACACAAAGAGCTTTTTGAAAGCCTGGGCGAGAAGCAGACGCCGCACACTCTTTTTGTGGGCTGCATCGACTCGCGCGTCGTGCCTAGCCTCATAACAAACACGATGCCGGGCGACCTAGTCGTCGTGCGAAATATCGCAAATATCGTGCCTCCGTACCGCAAAAGCGAGGAGTTTTTGGCTACGACCTCGGCGATCGAGTACGCCTTGCAAACGCTAAACGTGCAAAACGTCATCATCTGCGGACATAGCAACTGCGGCGGCTGCGCGGCTTTGTGGATGGACGAGGCCAAATTTAGCAAAACGCCAAACGTAAAGCGCTGGCTTGACTTGCTAGAGCCCGTAAAAAAGCGCGTACAAAAGCTTTTTGGCGACAATATCGCAAAAAGAGAGTGGTTAACCGAGCGCTTAAGCCTCGTAAATTCGTTTGAAAATTTACTAAGCTATCCAGACGTCAAGGCTAAATTTAAAGACGAGGAGCTAAAAATTTACGCCTGGCACTACATAATAGAAACAGGCGAAATCTACAACTACAACTTCGCGACGAAGAGCTTTAAACTGCTAGGAGTCGAGAAATGAGAAAAATTTTAGCCGCCGTTTTTGCGCTGTGCTTTGGCTTAAATTTACTAGCAAATACCAAAATCGACGACCTAAACGCCACAGACATCCTAAGCGTCGTAAATCAAATCAACGAAGCAAACGCTCAAATCGCCGTTATCAAGGCCCAATCCGCCGAAAATAACGAAACCGCCGATAAAAACGTACTTTTTAAAACCGTCTCGGAGAAAAAAGAAAAGCTAATCGAGCAAGTCCCCTACCTCATCATGCAAATCGAAATCGACGAGGAGCAGGTGCAGAAATTTAAGCGCGAAATGCAAAATTTGGAATCAAAAATCAAACGGCTAAAAAACTCGGACAATCAAAATTTATACGTAAAAGACAAGCTGGAGTTTGAGCGCATGCGGCTTGACGAGCTGTTTTACTCCTCGCTTTTAAATTTGGAAAATATCTTTAAAGAAGGCGGCAAGGCCGTGGACGTAAGGCTCGCCGTCGAGGAGACGCTGCTTAGCTTTCAGACGGAGTTTTACTCGCAGTTTAAGGAGTTTAAAGATAGTCTAAACGAGGAAGCGCTCGCTGCGCACAAAGGCGAACTAGAGGCGCTAGAGGCGCACAAAAAGACGCTTGAAGAGATACTCCACTATCTGCGCGATAACGCCGAGCTGCTCACGTCAAACTACATCATCTCGGAGCTAAATTTAAAAACGGCGATCGATTTTATCAACGAAAAGGCCTCGTTTACGAGTAAATTTAACGTCGGCAAGGCTGCGATTATATTCGTAGTATTTTTGTTTTTCGTCTCGTTTACGACGCTGCTTAGCAGGCTCACGCTGTGGGCTTTGATGAAATTTTTCGTCAAGCACGACTCGGATAGGCAGACGAAAGGGCGCATCGTAGAAATCATCAAGCGCCCGATGCTGCTCACTCTCATCGCCTACGCGATAGATATTTGCGTCTCGATCGCGTACTATCCCGCTCCTATGCCGATAAAATTTGCAAATTTCCTAGCGATCACTTTCGTTATCGCCGTTGCCTGGCTCATACTTAGCGTACTAAACGGCTACGGCATGGTGCTCATCAACGAGCTCACCAAAAAAAGCGGGCGCAAAGAGGTGATAAATTTGATCCTAAAGATCATCTATTTCATCATCTTCGTTATCGCGCTACTTATCGTGCTTAGCAAGCTTGGATTTAACGTCAGCGCCATCATCGCCTCTCTTGGTATCGGCGGCCTTGCGGTGGCTCTTGCTACCAAGGATATCTTGGCAAATTTCTTTGCTTCCGTTATGCTGCTCTTTGACAACTCGTTTTCGCAAGGCGACTGGATCGTGTGCGGCGACATCGAGGGAACGGTCGTGGAGATCGGGCTTAGAAAAACAACCGTGCGAACCTTTGACAACGCCCTTATCTTCGTGCCAAACTCCAAGCTAGCTAGCGATCCGATCCGAAACTGGAGCAGGAGAAAGATGGGACGACGCATCAGGATGCTAATCGGGCTAGAGTATAGCGCCACGACCGAGCAGATCAAAAAGTGCGTCGAGGAGATAAAACAGATGCTGCTCGAGCATCCGGATATCGCAAAGGGCGACGATATGGGGTCTAAAAAAGTTAGCCGCTACGACCGAGGCATCGTTTCGTTTGACGATTTGGCGGGATATAAGTCGAATTTGTTCGTCGTCGTGGACGAGTTTGCCGATAGCTCGATAAATATCCTCGTGTACTGCTTTTCTAAGACGATAGTTTGGGGCGAGTTTTTGGCCGTCAAAGAGGACGTGATGCTAAAAATAATGAATATCGTAGAGGCCAACGGGCTTGGATTTGCCTTCCCTAGCCAGAGCCTATACGTCGAAGAAGTGAAAAAATAATTTTAAAGGAGAGAAAATGAGCGAAGAATTTGACTACGAAGAGGAAGATCTGGAGGATGAATACTCCGAATTTGACGACGAGAGATCCGAGAAGTACGGCTATAACTACGACGAGAACGACTACGAATACGGCGACGAAGACGAAGAGGATAGCTACGAGATGTGATTTGCGCTCAAATTCGGCTTTGCGGGTAAATTTGCCGGCAGGCCGAATTTGGAGCATTTAGATTTAGCTTTTACGGGTAATTTCGGCGCGTAGTTTCGGCTAATTTTGAGCCGAATTTGAACTAAATATATGCAACTTCGGCTTAGAATAGGACGGTTTTGCTATTTTGCATAGACTTCATCTACTTGCACAGATTTCTCTCGACATACAAATTCGTCTTGCTTTAAGATATTAACAACCGCCGCTTTCAAATTTAGACATTTATATCAAGTTTTCGGATTTTATTTAAAGCTTCTAAAAGCTTGGTTGCGTCCGCCCCTTTTTCCTGTTCGGCTTTGATAATTTTCTCGAAAAACTCGCGCTTTATATCCTTGTAAACATAGGTTTGGCTTTTGCTAGTAGCGTGGATAGGTTTAAATTTATTTTCTTTTGCGGCGTCTGCTTGCGCTTCTTCTTTGGCCGTTTCGTCAAAGTCTCCCTTTTTTAGAGCGATTTTTTGTAGCGCGTCTCCGATACTCTGGCCGTTTTTAAATACGTCTTTTAGAAATTTAAAAAAACTCTTTTTTACTCGCTTCGTCCGCGTAGCTTACGCGATCTTCTATCTCTTGTCCCAGAAGCGCAATGCGCTCTTTTGCGGGCGTTTGGTTGAAATTTAGCGCGCCGTCCTTGAGCGAAATTTTGACATTTGCGTATTCGCCTAGGATTTTATTTGCCGCGTACTCGAGCCATTTATCTTTAAACTCCTCCTCGCTCATATCTGAATCCAGCAGCTTCGAGGCCTCGGCGTCCATTATCAGGCTGCTGCCGCTACGCATGCCAAGCCCCGGACCAAACCCGCCCAGATCCACGTTAAATTTACTCAAAAACTTATCCACGCTAAAGACGTCCTGCCTAAATATATCGGACGGATCGCCTGCGTGCATGGTCTTGGCTCGCGTGCTATCTACGAAGCTTTTTAGCTCGGCGGCTTTTTCTTTGTCGGTACTCGGATCAAGCCCGTTCATCTTGCCCCAGACGCTGATTTTATCGTCTCTCGTGTAGCCGCTTAGAGAAAATATCCTCCTTGCAAATACCGGTTCGTCAGGCTTTAGTCCGAGCTTCTTACGCCGCTCATCCGCAACCTTTTCAAAACCCATTTTTACGCCTAGCCACATGCTTAAATTTTTACCCGTTAGCTTTTCCGGATCAACCTTGTCTGCCCAAATTTTGAATTGATCTTGGTCTAGTTTATCCGGATCAAGAGCGTCATAATCAACCCGCGCCCTTAAATTCGGCTGTGTCAAGCTTAAATTTTAGGCCGAATCGGCAGCCTCTTTTTCCTCGCACGCTTTTAAATTTACCCGCGAGCGCCGATAAAATCAAAATTTACATTTGCGTTAAATTTTGAAGAAAATTTAGAGTAAAAGATAAGAGGCTATATCAAATTTACAGTCGGCCGTCAAGACGCATGGGCGCTGACTAGTCGCCGTAATTTCGCGCCGCATCGCTACCGACCGGCAAATGCTCGCGTAAATTTATTTTTGCTCAAAGTCTTCCCAGGGATTTATGCAGTAGGTGCCGCGGCCAGCGTGTTTAGCCTTATAAAGAGCATCGTCGGCGCGCTGAAGCAGTAGATCAAACGAGCCGTGCCCGATCTGGCCTTCTGCGATGCCCGCACTTACCGATAGCCCGTTAAAGAGCGGATTTTCTTGACAAATTTTAAAAAATCGGTCGATCAAAATTTGCACGCGGGGCGCTATGCTTTGCATATTCGCGCCGTCGGTAAATATCGAGATAAACTCGTCTCCGCCTATGCGTACATTCATAGCGTCGTTAAAAATTTCCTTTATCAGCTCCGAGATCGCGACTAGAGCCTTATCGCCCGCTTGGTGTCCGTGCTCGTCGTTTACCTGCTTGAAGCGGTCTAAATCCATATAAAGTATGCTCATATGCGTGGTTTTTAGCTTGTCTAAAAATGCGTCCAGCTGGTTGCGGTTAGCTAGCCCCGTGAGCTGGTCGTAGTGGGCTAGGTGTTCGATATTTTGCAGATACTCATACTCTTTCGTCACGTCGCGAGCGATACCGACGGTACCGATGATCGTCTCTCCGTCAAATATCGGCGTTTTATACGTTTTTAGCTTGCTTAGGTTGCCGTCTGCTTTCATCACCTCTTCGTCCAGCAGGCAGGTTTTGCGCGCGGCGACGACGTCATCCTCGGTCTGGACGCAGACGTAGCCCGTTTGCTCGTATATCTCTTTTGGGATATTCCAGATATAGTAGTGATCTTTGCCGCGGACGTCGTCTTTTTGCTTATCTACGACCTCGCAAAAGGCGTCGTTTACCTCTAGATGCAGCCCGTCCATATCCTTAAACCAGATCATATCGGGAGACGAGTTTATCGTCGTTTGCAACCACGTTTTTTGTAGCCACGCCTCTTTGCGCTCGGCGATCAAATTTAGCGCCTTTTCAAAGTAAAAATCGTCTAAATTCGCGCTTTCAAGCCAAATTTCATCGGCGATTTGTTTTTGCTCGCCGGTTATCTTGTCAGCGTCCCTCGCGTAAATCGCCAAAAAGCCGCTTTCGCCGATACGTTTTTTTAGCTCGGGTAAATTTAGTCCGCACTCCTCGCTTGCGATGATGAGATATTGATTTTCATCAGGTATGGGCGCAGGGATATCGCCTGAGCTTTTTATAGTGCTAAATTCATGCGTAAAGCGCGGCTTTGGCTGGATTTTTTCTAAAATTTCAAGCTTGTTTTTTAAATCCTCGCTTAAGCAAATATGCAGTTTGACGCTATACATAATCTCCCCTTTTTTATTTGCGAAAATTATACGACACTTTGGCTTTATTTGGGCTTTTGAGGTAAATTTAGCGCGGCAAGAATTAAAGCGAGCAAGGCTTTAGTTAAGCTCGCTCGCAAAATTTAAAAGTCGGTTAGTTTTTGTACATAAGATTAGGCAACCAAAGCGAAATCTCCGGGATATACGTCACTAAAATAAGCCCGATAAATAGCGTCAAAGTCCACGGCAAGCATGAGACGATGACGTCTTTTAGATTCATACCCGTTAGACCGCTAGCGACGAATAAATTTAGCCCGACCGGCGGCGTGATCATGCCGATTTCCATATTTACGATGAGCAGGATGCCAAAGTGCACCGGATCCACGCCTAGCGCAGTCGCTATCGGTAGCAGTAGCGGCACCATGATCATAACGACCGATGAAGGCTCCATAAACTGTCCCATGATGAAAAGCAGGACGTTTACGATGATTAAAAAGCCTATTTTGCCGATATTCGCGGCTAGGATGCTATCTGCTATCGTTTGCGGGATGTTTTCGCTAGTTAGCAGGTAGGCGAACACGACCGCGTTTGCGATGATGAAAAATATCATCGCCGTCGTGATGGCAGACTCTAGGCAGATGTCCCACAGGTCTTTAAATTTGATATCTTTATAAACAAATAGCGAAATAATCAGCGCATATATAGCACTCGCCGCAGCAGCTTCGGTCGGGGTAAAAATACCGCCGTAGATGCCGCCGATAACGACTACTACGATTAGCAGCGCCCAAAAGGCTCTAAAGAATTTTTTTATCCGCTCGCTCCAAGGCTCTGGCGTAGTAGCTTTAAATCCAAGCCTCTTTGCTCCGAAATAAGTCTGCGCTATCATCATGCCGCCTAACATCAGCCCCGGCACCACGCCCGCCATAAATAGCTGCGCGATACTGACCTCGGCCGTCACGCCGTAAACGATCATAACGACCGAAGGCGGGATCAAAATGCCTAGCGAGCCTGCCGTCGTGATACCGCCCACGGCGTACTCTTTCGGGTAGCCGGCTTCTTTGATAGCGGCAAACATTATAGAGCCGATAGCTACGACGGTAGCGGGCGAGCTGCCAGAAACCGCGGCAAATATCACGCACGCAAATATCGCGCTCATCGGCAGGCCGCCCGGTAGGTGTCCGACCATGGATTTAGCAAAATCTATAATGCGTCTAGCAGAACCGCCCTTACTCAGTAAATTTCCGGCCAGGATAAACATCGGAATCGCCATGAGGGCAAATTTATTGATACCGTCAAAGATGAGCTGAGGCATCGCCGCAACGTCCAGGTCGGTAAAAAGCAGCATCGTTAAAACCGTACTAGCTCCCAGCGAAACGGCGACGGGAACGCCTATAAGCATAAGGCCAAACAGCGAGATAAATAAAAATGCGATGGTCATAGGCTCTCCTTAGCTTTTCTTGACCGAGTCGTGTATCATCTCGGCTTCGTTATTTATGATAACCTTATCGGCCGGCGTCATAGCGATCTGGAAAATTTTCTCTCCGGCGCGGTAGCTGGCTCCTAAAAAAGCGATCGGTAGCACCAACATCGGTATCCACTGCGGTATGCCCAGATCCACGCTCATGAAATCAAGCTCGATCAACACCTGTAGATACTGCACGCTATAAACTACGATAAACATCAAAAATGCCGTCGTTAGTACGTTTGCAAAGATGAGATAGGCCTTTGCGACGATGGGCGGAAATCTCTCGATCAAAATCGTAACCGAGATATGAATGCCCTTTCTAAAGCCGTATGCGGCGGCAAAAAACGCCGACCAGATAAAAAGGTAGTTCGTTAGCTCGCCCGCCCACGACCAACCCGTATTAAAGCAGTAGCGCATAACGACGTTAATGAAGGCTAGCAGCGTGCCTGCGGCGATGCCTAGCACCGCCACGGTTTTGTTTACCGAGGCGATGCCAACATCTAAAATCTCAAAAAATTTACCCATAAAATCCTACTTCGTATTTATCGTTTTTTCTACCAGGTCTTGACCGATCACGTTGTAGAAGTTTGGATAAATCGGCTTCATAGCCTCTGCCCATTTGCCCTTTTGATCGGCGTTTAGCTCGATTATCTCAAGCTTTTTGCTCTCGCCTGCGTATTTTTTAAGCTCGCTTAAAATATGCTCTTCTTCTTTAGCCGTCTCTTCGCGCTCGAACGCCGTAGCTTCTTTTAGAGCTTGCGTTACGTGAGCTTTCATATCATCAGGCAAACCTTTCCAAAATTTCTCGCTCATAACGACTAAATATCCCAAATATCCATGGCTAGATAGCGTTAAAGAGCTTTGAGCCTCGTAAAATTTGGAGTTATAGAAATTTGAAAGCGGGTTTTCGGTCGCATCGACTACGCCTTGTTGTAGGGCTGGATAAACCTCTGAAAACGGCAGTACTTGCGGGTTGCCGCCGACAGCCTTGATCTGCTCTTCAAGCACCTTTGAGCTTTGGATGCGGAATTTTTGCCCCTTAGCGTCCGCAGGCTCTACGATAGGCTTTTTGCTTGAGCTAAAGTGCTTAAATCCGGCGTCCCAAAAATCAAGCGCGATGAAGCCTTTTTTAGCGATCATATCTTTTAGAGCTTGTCCGACTTCGCCGTCTTCTACCGCGTAAAGATGGGCGTTGTCTCTAAAGATAAACGGCAGGTCAAATAGCTGAAACTGCGGTACTATCGGCGTAAATTTAGAAAAACTAGGCGCGGCCATTTGGACGTTGCCAAGCTTTAGCGCTGCAAAAACCCTATCGTCATCCATTAGCGACGCGGCAGGATATACCTCGACCTTTATCGCTCCGCCGCTAAGCTCGCCGACTCTTTTTGCAAAAAAATCGGCAGCCTTGCCTTTTGGCGTAGAGGCGGCCACGACGTGGGCGAATTTGATCGTGTAGGTTTTGCCTGCGGCAAATGCGCTTCCGGCCAGCGCGCAAGAAAGAAGCAGTGCGGAAAGTAACTTAAATTTCATGTGAGTCCTTTTTGTGAAATGCGCTATGTGTTAGCTTGAAACGATTATAAAATATAAAACTAGCGAATTTAGAAATTTTCCTTTTTATCTCGTAAATTTTATCCCTTTTATGTGTAAAAAAGTAACATATAAATAAATCCGTATAGATAATATTGTCATTTAGCCTTACATTTTGCCAGCCTTTTCTTAATCAAATGTTACTAGAATACACATTATCTTACATTTTGCTTGCTTTTAAGTTGAAATTTACCATGCTAAGCTTTAGTTAAATTTTACGGATCCTCTTTTAAAATTACCGCTTTTACGCTATCTTTGACGCTTTGTTATAGAGCTTAAAGCTCGCTAGACTAGGATTTTCTTTAAAGATCATTCGAGCTAAATAAAATCGCGTGTGCGCCGTATCTTTACGGCTCTATGAGCGAGTTAGCGCTTAAAAGCTAGTAATCGCGATATAGGCTAAAATTTGCAAAATCGGCGAGCGTGTTGCTAAATTTATCATAAAGGTAAAAACATCCGAATTTATCGCAAAATCTACGGTTATTGATAAAAGCTTATTAAAGCGTTAGTAAAATAGTTACTCTTTTGTCGCTATAATACGGATAAATTTTATTATAAAGGAAAAATTATGTTTGAACTTAGAAAACTACCTTTTGACCCGAAGGCAAACGCCGTCGTAAGCGAGGAAACCTGTAACTATCACCACGGCAAACACCACCAAACCTACGTCAATAACCTAAATAATTTGATAAAAGGTACCGAGTTTGAGGGCGCTAGCCTCTTTGATATCCTGACAAAAAGCTCGGGCGGCGTGTTTAACAACGCGGCTCAGGTCTATAACCACGACTTTTACTGGGACTGCATCGCAAAAAAAAGCCAGATGAGCGACGAACTAAAGGCGCGCTTGGAAAAAGATATTCCAAATTTTAAAGAGGAGTTTTTAAAGGCTGCGACTACGCTTTTTGGCTCAGGCTGGGCGTGGCTGGTTTACAATCCAAAAGAAGACAAACTACAAATCATCCAAACAAGCAACGCGCAAACTCCGGTAACGGACGGCCTCGTGCCGCTTTTAGTCGCGGACGTTTGGGAGCACGCATACTACGTCGATCACAGAAACGCGCGCCCGGCGTATTTGGAGAAACTATTTGAAAATATCAACTGGGATTTCGTCTCGAGCGCTTACGAGTGGGCGCTAAAAGAGGGGCTTAATTCGGTTAAATTTTACGTTTCCGAGCTTCACGGCGGCGCTAAATCTTGCTGCGGTTGCGGCTGCAACTAGTTTAAATTTGCTATTTTTGCAGGCTTTTTAAGAGCCTTGGCAACGGGCGCGCGGCGGCTTATTTTCCCAAGTAAGCGTAAGCCCGCGAGTAAATTTAACCTTGAGCGAGGACTCCGCTTGGTTAAATTTACTTTATATAAATTATTTTAAAGTAAGATTTCAGTCTCATTTCAAAAAAAGGACAAAAATGAAGAAAATTTTAGTTTCATCTTTGGCGGCTTTTGCCGCAGTTGCTATGCTTAGCGGTTGCCAGGCAAACAAAAGCGAAAGCGCAAACAAAGCGCAAATCACCAAATCGCAGGCCGAAGTGATTAAATTTACCGGCGTAAACGACCCGAAATACGTCGTCAAACTAAGCTCGACGGACGAATTTAATACCGCCGTGCTAGAAGATAGCAAAGGTCACAAAATCAACCTTAAAAACGCGGTCACCGCAAGCGGCACGAGACTAGCAAACGACGACGGCGCCGAGATTACCTTTAAGCGCGGCGAAGGTATCCTAAACCTTGAAAAAGGCGGCGAGGATATTTTCTTAAAATACGACGAATAGTTTTTCCGCCGATTTTCGGCGGATTTTTAAATTTATCTTATTTTTCGCTTTTTCTCCTGGCATTTTTTTTCGGCTCTATGATTTTTGTCGCCAAGCTTGGCGATTAGCAATTTTTCCCTATAATCAACCCAAAACCGCGCCTTTAAATCCAAACTTATCCCAAGCAAAACCGCTGACGAATCGTAGCTTTAGGCAAGCAGCTTCAAATAACAAAAATTTAGCGCAAAAATAAATTTGACGCTTGATTTAGAATTTTGCCGTTTAGCGATAAATTTAAAAAACCCTTCATACGCAGTTAAAGCGTTTGGTGTGATTAAGCGCGAGTAGAGCTTCGCCATTACGCTCTTATGATTTAGAAATTTCAATTGCTTTTACGTTAAATTTACGGCAATTTAATTTGAAATTTAAGCGCCTCTATCGCCGCGGCAAAATGGGGTAAAAAATCTAGATTTTGTTTAAAACGGAGCTTTTATCGTAATCGCCTACGCGCGCAATGCAAAGTCCTGATAAATAATCCGCGATTACGCCGCAGATAAAACTTCGCTTCCGCTCGCGACGATTTTAAATTTTGGTTTTTCTTTGTCTATGACCGTAGCGTTTGAGCAAGGTTTTTTAATTTTATCAAACGTTTACCCTAAATCCACACGCGTTAAACCCTATTTGCCCGCATGCTCCGCAAAACCGCTGCCGGCAGCTAGAGGGTGCGATATTTTTGAGCCGTTTATTTAGGCTGCATTTATTGATTTACGCAGCTTTCAAATATAAATTTATGCTCGTTCGGTAAGGCATCGTAAATTTTAAGTGCTAGCCCGCGGATCTCCCAAAGCGCCGATTTTGAGCTGCGAAGCGAGAGGAAATTTTGTAAGCTGCGCGCGTTTACGCTCCACGTGAGTTCGGTTTTGTAGCACTCGGGCAGGCAGTATTTGACGATGTCGAGGCTTTTTGTAGTGTTTGCGAGGATATCGCGCAGGTTTTCTAGTGCTTTGATACTTGCGTTATCGACCGTTTCATCGCCCGTTAATACTATAAATCTCGCCGCCCGTTCAAAGTCGCCAAGCTCAAATTTAGCCTCTTTTTTTAGCTCTTTTAACGTGTATCGCGTTGATTTGACGCTGAGGCTTGCTACGCGGTGACGGGCCAGCTCTTGCAGCAGGGCGCGCGAGATGCCTTGGATGTAGAAGTTGTAGGAGAGGTGCTCTAGCGTGCTGGCGTGTTTAAATTTATTACCGACGCGCTCGATGAGCTCGACGTCTTTTTCGCCGCCGTTATCGCCCTTTTCGAAGCTTTGCCAACATGTGCGGATAGCGTGCGAGCAGATGTTTAACGGGGTGTAATTTAGAAGCGTTACTTGCATTTTTGACTCTTTTAGTTAAATTTAGCGGTAAATTTAGCTAAAAATCGATAAAAAGGGCTTTAGGCGAAACTAAAGCCCGAAGAAATAAATTATTTTAGTTGAAGCAGCGTATTTAGCATCTCGTCGCTAGTAGTTATCGTCTTTGAGTTGGCCTGGAAGCCGCGCTGTACGACGATGAGCTGAGTTAGCGAGCGAGATAGATCGACGTTACTCATCTCAAGACTCGAGGCCGAAATTTTACCGCGTCCGGCAGTTTGAGCTGCGCCGATGATCGGATCTCCGGAGTTTGCCGTTCGAGAAAATAAATTTCCGCCCTCGCCGGCCAAGCCTTGATTATTTGCAAATTTAGCCACGCCCACTTGCGCGAGTCCTAGGCTTCTACCGTTGGTAAAAGAGCCTATGAGAGTGCCTGCTCCGTCTATCCTTAGCCCGTGTAGCTCACCGCTAGCGTATCCGTCTTGGCTGATGTCGGAGGTGCTTGAGTTATTATCGGTGCTGGTTAGTCCGTCGGTTGTTTGCGTAGTACCGAATTTTAGCTCGATATGCTGACCGATAGACGAGCCGTTTTGTGCGCCGAAGGTAATGCTAGCAGGGCTATATGTCGCTAGCGAGCCGTCCGGGTTAAATCTCACGTAACCGGTTATCACGTTTTTAGGCTCCGTCGTGCTTATTTGATTTGGTTCGGCCACCTGGATCACCATCGTCCACTCCGTTCCGCCGTTTTCGGTATAGCCGCGCTTTACGAAGTCCATCTTGACGTTATGTTTCGTGCCTAGGCTGTCGTAGATATCGGTGCTAGAGCTGTGAGCTGCCATATTTAGGCTATCGGTTACTCTTGCGGCGTCTCCGGAGCTTAACGAACCTGAGAGCGGAGCCATAGATGCCGTAAATTTAACGTTTTCGGTTACGTTGTTGGCGGCATTGGTTAGACCGGTGATAGCTAAATTTATATTATGATCGTCCATGCCCGTATCTGCGTTGTTCGTCGTGCCGCCGCCCGTTGCGTCCGTGGCATCGCCGTCGTCGGAGTTAAAGGCGTCTCCGCTAGGATTTTTTACCTGAAACTGACCGTGCTCGTTCACGGTTATCTCCACGCCGTCGTTTTTGTTGTAGTTCTTAAATGCCTTAGCGTATGCCGCGTCGTAGGCGTTTTTGGCGGTATCGTAGGCAGCTTGGGCGGCATTAAATGCAGCTTGTTTGGTAGCATTCGTAGGATCTGCGTCCAGAGCGGCCTTTGCGGTATCGCGAGCCGTTTTCGCTGCATCAAGAGCCGTTTTTGAGTTGGTGGCGTCTACGGTATCGGTAAAAGATGCGATCGCCTTTTTAGCCGTGGCTACTGCGGAGGCTAGAGCGGCGTTAGTCGGGTTAGCCGCTACCGCTGTATCCATAGCGGTATTTAGAGCCGTGATCGCCGTATCGTAAGCGGTTCTTAAACCGGCGTTACCTGGGTCCGCTGCTAAAGCCGTAGTAGCGGTATTTGCGTTCGTTACAGCGGTCGCTAAAGCAGTATCGCTAGGTAGCGCAGTCGTTACCGCCGTCGCGGCCGTCGTTAGTTCGCGCCCGGCTTTGAGCGCGCCGTTAGGATTATCTACGTTTCTACCCTCGTAGTTGGTAAACAACCTAGCGTCTTTTTGCATCGCTTCACGCAAATCCTCGGTAGTCGTTACCTCTCTAGCCATAGCGTCGTCGTATGTATGCAGCGCGCTGACGCGGGTTTTATTGTAGGTGTATTGGTACGCGGTTATGACCTTAGTATCTACGAAGTCTCCGCCGATGGTATCGCCGCTATTTACGGTCATTTTTATGTTTCTAGAGCTTGCGGTCGTGCCTAGGTTGTTTCTGTTGGTTAGAACTAGTTGATTGCCGTTTATAACGCTAGCTTCTACGCCCGTTTTGCTATATCTTTGATTTATAGCCGTAGCTAGCTCGCTTACGCTATTTACCGTTGCTACTATGGACTCGCCGTTTAAATTTACGTTCAAATTTTTAGGCGCCGCAAAGGTTCCGTCGTTTCTAGCGCCTACGTCCATGGCCCTAGTTTTGGCGTCTGCGTAGCTGACCCAGATACCCTGCCCCGTGCGTAGATTATACGCGTCGCCGGCATTATTAAACAAAACGCCAAGATCGGCTCCGCGCTCGGTCATCCTCTGCTCGCCTTGCCTATTTACGTAAAATCTATTTTCGCCGATATTGTTTTCTTCGTGTCTTTCCGTGTCAGTTTTGATGCCGTCTTTATTAGTATCGACCCAGTTGTGATACTGATCGAGTTGGTAGATAGGTATTTTCTTATTTCCCACGTCGTTGCCGCTGTCTAAATTTCCCTTTAGAGCGATATTTGTCGTGGCGCGCGCAGGTACGGTTAGACCGGTGGGTATCTTTATATCGCTAAGAGGCCTGGTCGGATCTATCTCGCCCGTAACCTCGTCCCTCATCCAGCCTTGCACGATATTTCCGCCGTTATCGACGAAGTTACCCTCGCTATCTCTTGAAAAATCGCCGTTTCTAGTATAGTAGGTGGTCTTGCCGCCGTCCGGGCTAACCATGAAAAACCCGTCGCCTTGAAGCGCGATATCGGTTTGCTTGTCGGTGGTTTGCAAAGAGCCTTGCTTAAAAATTCTCGTCGTGGAGTTTATCTGAGTGCCTAGACCCACCTCCATGTTATTTACGCCGCCGTGCTGATTTTGCGGTGCGGTAGCGATACGCGAAGTTTGATAGATAAGGTCGTCGAAATTTGCGCGGTTGTACTTATATCCGACGGTGTTTACGTTGGCGATGTTGTTGCCCTCGACGTCCATAGCGATCTGGTGAGCTTGCAGTCCGGTAACGCCTGCCCATAGCGATCTCATCATAGTTTATCCTTTGTAAAAAGTGAAATTTAAGCTAGCCAAAGCAAAAGACGTTCCAAATTTTAAATTTTTATTTTGCAAGTTGCATATTTGCTATATCAGATTATAACAATACAGGGTTTCTAAATTTAACTATGATCAATTTGTCTAAAATTTAAAATTTAGCTCGCCAAAACCTGCACCTTGATGGCACTAAATTTGATTTAATGCTGCTTGTGTTTAACTTTTATTTTCTTAGTTAAGGGGGAAGTGACTTGAATAGCGCTTTGCTTTGCAGTTGCGAAGCAAAAGAGCTCCCTTTTGTATCTGCCTTTCTCTTTTTCTTGGGTGGCGGAAGGGGTTTCTACTTACGAAGCGTCGCCCCTTCCGCCCCCAAACCCCCCACCTACCCCACTGCACGTGAGAGGTGGCGACATAGCTTTGCTGACGCAAAGCGTCGCGAGTTTAAATTTAGCATTTTTGCAGTGCGGGTCTCGGCGATCCAAATTTGCAAATTTGACTTAAAATTTGAGCGTAAAACAATAAGGCGAAGTATCGTGAGATGATTTTAAATGTTTTGAAGTAAATTTCGTCCCAAGACTAGACATATAGTCTGTCGTAGGGCGAAATTTACGAAATCATTTAAAAGCGCTCGCGAGGCAAGCCGTAAAATTTATAAAATCATCGCGCCTATAACGCCGCCGATTAGCAGCGGTATATTAAAGAATATGAACGTCGGCACGCACGTATCGTAGATGTGATTGTGCTGGCCGTCAGCATTTAGGCCGCTTGTGGGCCCTAGCGTGCTATCGCTAGCGGGACTACCCGCATCGCCCAGAGCCGCCGCGATACCAACTAGCAAGATAATGGCCGCCGGAGAAAATCCCAGCGATAGCGAAAACGGCACGTAGATCGCCGCGATGATCGGTATCGTGCCAAAGCTCGTGCCGATGCCCATGGTAACTAGTAACCCGATAGCTAGCATCAGTATCGCGCCGCCTATTTTGCCGCCTACCACCTCGCTAGCAAAGCCCACTAGTTGCTCGATGCCGCCGCTCTCGCGCAAAACCGAGCCAAAGCCTGCCGCAACCAGCATGATAAATGCGATAAAGCCCATCATCGCTAGGCCGCTATCCATGATTTTGTCGATTTTACGGTACTCGATACCGCCTAAAACTATCATGACTAAAAGCCCAAGAAGCGCGCCAAGAGGCATACTTTCGGTATAAATTTGCACCCCAAAGGCCACTACCGCACCGCCTAGCACCGCCCACTCTTTTTTAGTCATTTCTAGGCTTGCAGCTATCTGCGCCTCCCTCTCTTCGCTCGTTTCAAATTTAGTGTGCGCGTAGTCGCGTCTTTTGCGGTAAAAGACGAAAATCGCCAAAAAGAGTCCGACTAGCATCGAGGCTCCGCCTATCCACATCACGTCAGAGATCTGGCTCATCTGCACTTTTACGCCGTTGTTTGCTAGCTCTTTTTGTATGATACCGTGAAAGATAAGGCCAAAACCGACGCTAAGGCTAACGTACGGCGCCTTTAGACCGAAAGTTAGCGCGCACGCCACGGCTCGGCGGTCGATGCCTAGGCGGTTCATCAGCGGCAAAAGCGGCGGAATTAGAATCGGGATGAAAGCGATATGTACGGGAATCAAATTTTGCGACAAGCAAGCAATCGCGGCGATGATAAGCGCAAAATAAGTGCTGGTTTTTGCTAGAGCCTTGCTAACGGCGTTTATGAGGATCGCGGTTAGGTTCGTGTCGGCTATCGCGGCTGCAAGCGCGCCGAGCAAGATGTAGCTGAGCGAGGTTTCTAGATTGCCGCTCATACCCGTTATCAGCGTCGAAGTAGTCGCCTTTAGCGCGCCCAAAAAGGCTCCTACGCCACCAAATCCGCCGTGATAGATGAGTCCCGCGACTAGAGCGGAGACGAGGATAGAAAGCAGGATGTTAAACCTCAGCAAACAAAGCGCAGTCATCACGATGATGCTGATCACGACGGGATTGGTTAGCATTTTTGATCCTTTTTTGATTTTTAAATTTATCGCAGCGCTAAATTTACGACTCGGCGCGAATACGGTCAAATTTAAGCATAGCCCTTAAAGCAAAATCAAGCAAACTAGGCATCGGGCACTAGAGCCACCTTCGCAGCGCAAAAGGCTAAATTTATCCTCGGCGAATTTGGCCCCAAATTTAACCCTAAATCAACGGCGCTAAGACGAACCGAAGTTAAAATTATCGCATTTTCTTGCGCTAGAACCCAAATTCGCCGTTTAATTACGCCTAGCCCATTTGCTCCGACTTTGTGCCAAATCTATGCGAGAAAAATAAGCCCGTAAATGCCAAATTTACGTGCGTTAGGCAAAAGCTAGATTGCCCGGTCGCCAAACGGCTTTTATTTATCGATACGGCTCACATCCTTGGACGCAAATTTCCTTGCAAGTAGTTGCTTTCGGTTACTTTTAATAATTTTATAATATAAAAATTAAAGTAAAGTAAAATTTAGTCTAGCCGTAGCGCAATCTCGTAAAAACTATCAAAAGGAAACGATATTTAAACCGCTCTTAGCGCGTCTAAAGTCGCGGCTTTAGCTTTCAGCGGCCGTAATCCTTGATAAATATGAGCGCTAGCAACGCAAAATCTGCGGTCTAAAACTAAATTTATGCGCGGCGTAAAATCGATAAAATCAAGCGCATAGCGAGATTTTATTTTTACACAAGCGCAAAGGATATCTGCGCTCAAATTTAAATTTTCGCATTTGCTTAATTTAACGCGCGAATTTCGTAAAGCAAATTTAGCCCAAAATCCAAAGCTCGCCTTGTTCCTCGTATTAATTTAGCGATTTAAAATCGCAAACCAATATTTATTTTGCGTGCAGCTCTTTTGCGTATTTTGATTTTTCCAGATTTTCGATTAGCTTTTGCGTGCGCATATCTCTAGCCTCGGGTACTAGATGAAACCACGTATCGTGTAGAAATTTACGCGGAAAATAGCTATCTTTATAATCCCCTATCATCTCAAAACCGTTATCTTCGATGAGCTTTTTTACGTCCTTTAAAAATTTTTGATTATCCGCGGCGTGCGGGTCGTTTAGATCGTAGCAGTCATCGCCCGCGACGGCCGGATATGTAAAGATAAATTTAATCCCTTTTTCTTGCTCCAGCTTTTTCATAAATTTTAAATTTCGCCTAAAAATATCGTTTATGCCAATCTTGCTACCCGAAAAATCGGTGAAAAATATATACTGCTGGCAGGGCATCTGGGTGTCTCTTGCCTCGTCTACTTTGCCGACGTATTGATAATCTCCGCGCTCGCCGTTTTTAAAATTAGGCGAAAAATCATGCACGGCTTGCGGCCAACGATGGATAAAGTTGTTAAAATTTATCTTAAACGCCGCCCTATCCCTATAGTCTCTGGTTACGGCGTTCATAAAGGCTTGCGGCGGGATTTGCGAGATAGTTTTTAGCTTTTCTAAAAACGGCAAATAGTCGTAAAAATGATGTAGCTCGAAAAAAATCCCGTAGTAATAAGTATCGGGCGGTATGTCGCCGATATAGTAGCGATACTCTAGCGGCAAGATAAAAATATCGCCTTTGTGGGCGAATTTAGCCGCGCGGTATAGCCTATGAAGCAGCGGATAGCCGCCGTGGTCGCCTAAATTTATCGTTAGCTTGCCAAAGTGCTTTTCAAGCATCAAAGAGTTTATGCCGTGGTATGAGTTTGAGCCGCTTTCTACGATGATGCGGTTTTGATCGGTGGTGTTTGTTATGAGATAGTTTTTGTATGCGTAGTGATGCGCCGACGAAACTTTGATGAGAAACATCGCAAACGCCAAATAAGCTCCGATCAAAGCGAGCGTCAAAATAGGAAGCGCGATAAGGAAAATTTTATATTTTTTCAAATTTAATCCTAAAAGTTAAAATACAAAAACGGAGACTCCTGCGCTCCGGAGCTAAAAACAAAAGCCAAAGCAAGCAAAAATGCCGTAAACAGCGCGGTAAGAAAGCCAAATTTTGCTCTAGCGGCCATTTCGTTCGAGTTTCGCCCGAAAACCGTAACCAAAAGCGTGACGCCTATGATTGCGCAAAACGTACCCATGGCTATTTGCGGCGTTTCTAGGAAATTTATTTGATTAAATCCTAAAGAATTGCTTATATGCTCTAAATAGTTAAAATTTATCTTAACTGAGCTGAAATCAAACATGCCTTTTAGCACCTTCATCGCGCTATCTAGGTCTCTAGCGCGGAAAAATATCCAAGTGATATTTATAAAGTTAAACGTTATAAACCAGGCTAGAAATTTATTCATCGGGCGAAAATGCGCGCCGTAAAATCTACAAATCATCATAGCAAACCCGTGCAGCGCGCCCCAGATGATAAACATCCAGCCCGCTCCGTGCCAGAGTCCGCCTAGCAAAAACACCGCAAAAACGTTAGCGTAAGTGCGGTATTCGCCCTTACGGTTACCCCCTAGCGGGATATAGATGTAGTCGCGTAAAAATCTCGAAAGCGTCATATGCCATCTGTGCCAAAAGTCTTGGATGTTTAGCGCTTTGTAAGGGGAGTTGAAATTTAACGGCAGGATAATGTTAAACATATACGAAATGCCGATGGCCATATCTGTGTAACCGCTAAAGTCGAAATACAGCTGAAACGTATAACTAATGCTCGTTATCCACGCCTCACTCATACTAAGCGTGGAGTAAACGTCAAATCCATGAATAGCAAATCTAGCGAAAAAATCGGCCACTACGACCTTTTTGAAAAGCCCGATCGAAAATAAAAAAAGTCCGATGCTTAAATTTTTATAGTTTATGCGCTTTAAGCGTAAATTCGCAAACTGCGGCATCATCTCGGCGTGGTGGATGATAGGACCGGCTAAAAGATGCGGGAAATACGTAACGAAAAGCGCGTAGCGAAGGAAGCTAGGTTCTTTTACCTTTTCATGATAGCAATCTACCAAAAACGCTATTTGCGTAAAGGTAAAAAAGCTGATGCCAAGAGGCAAAACGACGTGATGCAGCGGTACGTCGGCGCCGAAAATTCCGTTAAAATTCGCTATCAAAAAATCGGTGTATTTGTAGTAAGCTAGCAAGGCTAAATTTGCCGCGATGCCTACCCATAAAATAAGCTTTTTGCGGGAAGGATGATTGCAAAGCAGATGACCGACGTAAAAGTTAAACGTAATCGAACATAAAATAAGCGGAATATAAATAAAATTCCAATATCCATAAAAAAATAGCGAAGCGACAGTGAGCCATAAAATGCTTAGTTGGATTAGCTTAAATTTATTTAATATAAAATAAACGCTAAAAGTAATCGGCAAGAAAAAAACGATGAATGCAAATGAATTAAAAAGCATCTCACTCCTTGTTTAAAAAAGAGTTTAAATATACTCAAATTTGATTTAAATTAAGCTTTTTAATCCTAAATTTGATAAAATCGCTCAAATTTCACCAAAAGGATCAAATTTGAGAAGCGACATCATCAAAAAAGGCTATACGCGCGCGCCGCATAGAAGCTTGCTAAGAGCGACGGGGCTAAAGGACGAAGACTTTGAAAAGCCGTTTATCGGCGTAGCAAATAGCTTTATCGAGATCATCCCGGGGCACTTTTTCCTTAACAAATACTCCGAAATTTTAAAAGACGAGATCCGCAAAAACGGCTGCGTGCCGTTTGAGTTTAACTGCATCGGCGTGGACGACGGCATCGCGATGGGGCACAGCGGGATGCTTTACAGTCTGCCTAGCCGCGAGCTAATCGCAAATTCGATCGAAACGGTGATGAACGCTCATCAGCTAGACGCGCTTGTCTGCATGCCAAACTGCGATAAAATAGTGCCCGGCATGGTTATGGGCGCGCTTCGCGTGAACGTACCGACGGTTTTTGTTAGCGGCGGCCCGATGA
>CAURYE010000024.1:0-26689 GCA_963529235.1 uncultured Campylobacter sp. | reverse complement strand
CGGGCTGATTTATCCCGGCATCGTAAAACCAGCCGCTGTAAATTTGCTCGCCCTTACTGTTTTTTGCGCCGTCAAAATCGCTCGCAAGCGCTCCCTGTAAACCCAAAGCAGCCGTAAAGGTTGCAACTAAAATTTTATATTTCATTGCCGCTTCTTTTTTAAATTTTATCCAAAACGACTAATTTAAAAGCCTCCAAAACTGCAAATTTAACGCTTTAAAGATGCGGGTTTTGGCAACTAAAATTTAAAAATTTGACTCCAAATTTAAATACAAATAGTTAAGGCACGGTATTTTGAGATGATTTTTCGAGTTTTGAAGCAAAATTGAGCGTACGCTAGGCATGTAGCCTGCGGAGCGAAAATTTTGCGAAATCTCGGAAAAGCACTCAAAAGACAAGCCGTCAAATTTAAACGGCTTGTTTTAGCCCTAACGCCCTCTCGCCAAACCCATCCCCCACGATAAACTCCGTCGCATAAACCAGCGCGCGGCCTTCCTGCGCGTCTTTGATACGGATGATCAGGCGTTTGTTGTTTTTATCGGCTGCGGCGCGGTGTTCGCCGATGGCGGCGCGGTAAATTTGCGTGATGAGATCCTTGCCCGTTTCGTCCAAATTTAGCTCCAAAACCAGATCCTCAAGCTCTCTTTTGCCTCTATTTTCGCTAGATACCGAGCCGTTTTGGTAGCTAGCGCCGCTACTTTCTTTGCGCTGTTTAAAGCTTCTACTTTGGAAATTCATATCGCGCGCGTCCTCTAGGCTCACGACGTCGATTAGATTTATGCGAGCGCCCTGATCGTCGCGGCTGTAGCGCACCTTAAATGCTAACGGAGCGTCTTTTTGCTCCTCGCTTAGGTTCTCGATGAGCCCTTTTTCGGAGTCAAACGCCGCAACCTTAAACGTGCTAAAAAGATCCATGACGCTTAGCATCATAAACTCTTTGCCGGTTTTTTTGCTAGGGATTTTAGCGATCTCGGCGATCTTGCCGACGACTAGGATCTCGCTCGTTTTATCTATCTTACCAAAGTCCTTGCTAGGCGTGTGTTTTATCTGTTCGATTTGCTCTTTGTATTTTTCGAGCGGATGCGAAAAATCCATGCCCATAGCCTCGTCAAGAGTCAAAATTTTATCCAAATTTATGCGCATGAACTGCCCGTCTTTGGAGTAGCGAACCTTAAACGCATGCGGCAAATCGCGCTCATCGGCACTCATCGCTTCGACCGCGCCAAGACCTCTGTCAAAGACCGCGATCTCGACCGTACCGTGAAAATCCAGCATCTCGATCGTTCCCATTTTTTTGCCGTTTTTCTTGCTGATCCTAGTCGTGAGATCCTCGATCTTGCCCACTAACAGCATCTCGCCGTTTTCGGGTAGCTCGTCAAATTTATCGCTTAGCGTGTAGTTTATCTTTGAGATTTGCTCGCGGTACTCGTCTAGCGGGTGGCCGGAGAGATAGATACCCACGCTTTCTAGCTCAAATTTGAGCTTGGTTTTTAGCTCTAGCTCGGAGTCGTCGCGCACGAGACTAGTTTTAACCATCGCCATACTCTCGTCGTCGCCAAAGAGGCTCTCCGCAGCGTTTTTCTTGATAGTAGCGGCGTTTTTGCACGCCTCTACGATGTTATCTAGGTTGTTTAGCATCATCTTGCGCGTTAGGCCGAAGCTATCAAAAGAGCCCGATTTTATCAGGCTTTCAAAGACTTTTTTATTTACCTTAAAGTTATCCACGCGCGAGACGAAATCGTCGATGTCCTTAAACTCGCCCTTAGCCTGCTCCTCTAAGATATTTTCGATCGCCGCGCCTCCGACGCCTTTTATCGCGCCTAGGCCGTAGATGATGGCGTCCTTGCCACCTTCGCTAACGACTGAGAATTCTTTGGCCGATTTATTGACCGACGGCGGCAGGATAGCGATATCTAGGCGCTTACACTCGTCTATGTAGCGCGAAATCTTATCGGCGTTGGTCTCCTCGCTCGTGATGAGAGCCGCCATAAATTCGGCCGGATAATAAGTCTTTAGATACGCCGTTTGAAAGGTCACGTAGGTGTAGGCCGCGGCGTGGGATTTGTTAAATCCGTACGAAGCGAAGTGCAAAATAAGCTCAAACAGCTCGTCGGCCTTTTTGCCGTCTAGCCCCTGTGCCTCGGCCCCCTCGATAAATTTGCCCTTTAGCCTATCCATCTCCTCTTTTATCTTTTTACCCATCGCGCGGCGTACGAGATCAGCGCCTCCTAGCGAGAAGCCGCCGATAGTCTGCACGATTTGCATAACCTGCTCTTGATAGACGATGACGCCGTATGTGGGCTCTAGGATTGGCTCAAGCTCGGGGAAAATGTACGTGATAGGCTCTAGGCCGTGTTTGCGCTTGATGAAATCTGGTATTAGATCCATCGGGCCCGGGCGGTAAAGCGAGATCATCGCGATGATATCCTCGAAACAGTCGGGGCGCATATCGGCTCCGACTTTTTGCATACCTTCGCTTTCTATCTGAAACAGTCCCAGCGTCTGGCCGCTGCTGATCGTCTCGTAGGTTTTGGGGTCGTTTTTATTGACCTGCTCCCAGATTATTTCCTTGCCGAATCTCTTTTTTACGAGCTTGACGGCGTTATCTATCACGGTTAGCGTCTTTAGCCCCAGGAAGTCAAATTTGATTAAGTCCACGTCCTCTAGGTACTTTAGGCTATACTGCGTGACGAAGTGATCCTCCTCGGCGTTTGGCTGGCGGAAAAGCGGAGTTTTGTTCCACAGCTCCTCGTTTGAGATGACCACGCCTGCGGCATGCATGCCTGCGTTTCGGTTTAGACCCTCTAGATCAAGGGCGAATTTCCAAATTCTATTGGCATTTGAGTTGGTCGCTATCAGCTCGCCGATCTTTGGCTCTTTTTCAAAGGCTTGTTCCAACGTGATGCCTAGCTCGTCGGGTATGAGCTTAGCCATCGCATCGGCCTCGGCGTACGGCATGTCGCATACGCGCGCGACGTCTCGGATGACGCCTTTTGCCAGTAGCTTACCGAAGGTTATGACTTGAGCCACGTTAAATTTACCGTATTTTTCTATAACGTAGTCGATGATCTCGCCGCGGCGGTTTTGACAAAAGTCCACGTCGATATCGGGCATGCTCACGCGCTCGGGGTTCAAAAAACGCTCGAAAAGCAGGTTGTACGGCAGCGGATCAAGGTCGGTGATCTTTAGACAATATGCGACCAGGCTTCCCGCCGCCGAGCCGCGTCCCGGGCCTACCGGCACGCCGCGCTTTTTAGCTTCGTTGATAAAGTCCCAAACGATCATCATATAGCCCGGGAAGTTCATCTTATTTATGATATCTATCTCGCGCTGCAAACGGGCGCGGTACTCCTCGTGGCGCTGGGCGGGGACGAATTTAAGCCTATCCTCTAACCCCTGCCTACACTCGTGCTCAAACAGCACGCTGTCGTTTGGTATGCTGTAGCGTTTATCAGGCTCGGGCAGGCTCAAATTTCGCTCGGCGGCGTACTCGAGCGTAAATTTAAAATTTGGCGGCGTCGCGTCGCCTAGTTTGATCGCGAGGTCGCATTTATCTACGATTTCTTGCGTATTTGTGACGGCTTCTGGGATATCGGCGAAAAGCTCGCTCATCTGCGCCGGCGTCTTGACGTAAAATTCATGCACGCTGTGGCGCAGGCGGTTTGGATCGTCGAGTAGTTTGTTCATCGCGATACACATGAAAACCTCGTGCGCATCGGCTCTTTGCTTAAACGTGTAGTGCGTGTCGTTGGTTGCGATTACCTTGATATTTAGCTCTTTTGCTAGGCGCAGGATTTCATCGTCGATCCTACGCTGATCGCCGATACCGTGGCGCATTATCTCGAGGTAAAAATCATCGCCGAATACCTCTTTGTACCACAGCGCGGCTTCCCTCGCCGCCTCGTATCCGCCCGCGCCGAAACGCAAATTTCGCTCGCTTTGGTTGAGGTTCCAGTTCACCTCGCCTTGCAGACACGCTGAGGAGCAGATGATGCCCTCGCTGTGCTCTTTTAGTATCTTTTTGTTGATACGCGGATAATAATAAAACCCCTCGATATAGCTCATAGAGCTTAGATACATCAGGTTTTTGTAGCCGATTTCGTTTTTGGCGATGAGGCAGAGGTGGAAGCGCTGTTTGGTGCTTTTATCCCCCAGCTCCTCGCCGTTATGGATGTAGGCTTCGATGCCGATTAGCGGCTTTATGCCTTCATTTTTCATCGTTTTATAAAAGTCTATAGCGCCGAACATATTGCCGTGGTCGGTGATGGCTGCGGCTTTGACGCCTTGTTTTTTTAGCGTTTTGGCTAGCTCTTTGATGCGGTTGGCTCCGTCTAGCAGCGAATATTCCGTATGCAGGTGCAGATGCGTAAAATCTATAAAATCGCTCATTTTTCGTCCTTTTTAATGCTTTTGATTTTACAGAAACTTTGCTTTTAGGCGGATAAATCGGTCTCGTTTAAATTTAGATAGGCTCGGAAAGTAGGCTATTTGAGCGGGTTTTTGGCAAAATTTGAGCTCAAATTTGACGCCTGCAGTGCGGGCGGCTTGATTTAAATTTACGGCTCCAAATTTAGCTTAAATTTGAGCGGTAAATTTGACGTAGCCTTGCATCCTCGCGGACGTAAATTTATGCTCAAATTTAAACTCTGCCGCAAACGACCCGTCCGAAACGCTAAAATTTATTTTAGCGACTCCGCCATCGCCAGTAAATCAAAATTTGGGACAAAACCGATAAAGCTTACCGCGCTTTTTGAATTTAAAAAATAGTCCGAACAAGAGCGCAAATCGCCTAAATTTATCGGCTAAATTTCTCTTTAAACATCTCAAGCAAATTTGACAAGTCGTCGCATTTTGATGCGTCAAGACCAAGCTTAAGAGCGGCAAATTTATAGTGGATTTTGGCGCCGTCCGTTATACTCACCGCCGGCGCGCGCGAGCTTTTGGATAGCTTTTTGCCGCCATGCGCTAGCAAGCCGTGATGGATGAAATTCGCGCCCGCAAAATCGTAGCCTAAGATCTGCGCCTCGTATTTTTGCGCCGCCGAGCACGCGAGCAGATCCTCGCCTCGCACGAGCAAATTTACGCCTAGCATTTCGTCGTCCACGAGGCTAGCAAGATTATACGCGGGCGTGTCGTCCTTTTTCCAAACGACGAAATCGCCCAAAATTTGCGCCAAATTTATGCTTTGAACTTGCGCAAATTTTTCCGTTTCAAACGCCGCTTCGTCCGTCAAATTTAAACCGTCCGAATTTGCCGAATTTAAAATGCGTTCTTCTGGATTTTCTACCGCGTTTAGGTTAAATTTCTTATCGCCCAGTTTGCTTCCGCCAAAGCGGCACGAGTTTGCCGAGTTTTTTAAACCGTTTGCCGTGCCCTCTTGCGCTTTTTGCTCACTACCCCAAAGGCTGTCCGCCGGGCTCGCCTCCCAGTTAGAGCCGCGCCCCAAAGCGTCAAAATTTATCAAATTTTGACGGACGTTAATTTGCGCTCCGTCGATAGTACGTAGCCGCATAGCCGTTTCGTCTTTTTTAAATTTAAGATTTTTCTCCGCACAAACCCGCGTATAAATGCCGTTTTCAAACGAGCTTTTCATCGAGTGCGAGCACTCGCAAGCGTAACAAACTCCTTTTTGCTCGAGCGTTTTTAAAGCGTTTTGGTAGGCGCCGAGGCGAAATTTGGAGCTAAATTTGGTTTCAAACTCCCCCACTCCACCGGGTCCGCCGTCAAAATCAATGCCCAGCATATCAAGCACGCGAAAGATGTTTTCCACGTATTGCCTGCGGTAGCGCGGTAAGTCGTAGTCGTCGATCCTTAAGTACAAAATCCCGTCAAATGCGCGAGTAAAAAGATAAGTTAGCAAGAAATTATAGACGTTGCCCGCGTGTAAAAAGCCGCTTGGCGTCGGAGCGATACGAGATATGATTTTTTGGTTCATTTGGAGCAAAATTTGACTAAAAAGCTTAAATTTAAAAATTAGTTAAAAGCCGTCAGATTTGACGGCCTGTTTATTCTTTAGGTTTAGATTCGTTTACTCTTAGAGCTCTGCCGCCTACTTCCTTATTATTTAGCGCTTCGATCGCTTTTAGTGCGTCTGCATCGTTTTCTATCTCGACGAATCCGAATCCTTTTGAGCGATTCGTGTCGCGATCTTTGACGATTTTCGCGCGTTTTACTTCGCCAAACGGCGCAAATGTATCCTTAAGCTCTGCCTCAGTCATGCGATATGACAAGTTACCGACGTAAATATTCACAGTAACGTTTCCTTAAATCAAATTCCCGATAAATCGGTTAAGAGATAATACCTGAATTTAAATAAAAAAGCTAGATAAAAAGCGCGCTTTTTATAATTTAGTATTAAATTTACCCGTAAGCATATCCGCAAGCTCTTTAATGCGGCAAAATTTAGCCGATTTTTCAAACCGGCAAGCTTTTAGGGCTTAGAAAACGGCTTCATACAAAAGCCTATTTCTCGCGCGTAAAGAAAAACTCGGCGAGAAAGAGCGGGCAAAGCTGCATTAATTTTTGCCTTAAATTTATCGCCTGGGCTTTTATGCGGCTTTATTTTACGAACAGCAAGCCCTCTTTTACTTCGGCGTAAATTTGCTCGCCGCCTAAAATTTTAAGCAACTCCAAAGCAAACTCCATCGCTGTGGCAGGACCTCTTGAAGTGATGATATGGCCGTTTATTACGACGTTTTTATCGCTTACGTAGCTTCCGCCGCGTACGGCTTTTTCGCAGCCAGGATAGCAGGTAAACTCGCCTCTAACGATCTCTGCGGCGTCAAGAGCGATCGGCGCGGCGCAGATGGCTGCTATAAATTTACCTTTTTTATCGAAACGCTTTATAATTTCTCTCATTTTTAGATTTCCTTCGATATTTGAGACGCCCGGCTGACCGCCCGGCAAAACTAGCATATCGTAGTCCTCCTCCTCAAGATCGTAAAGCGTTATATCGCAGACGAATTTCACTCCGTGAGCGCCCGCTATAGGTAGTTTATCAAGCCCGACGATATCGACTTCTACGCCGCCTCGTCTAAGCACGTCCACGATGCTAACGCCCTCTATCTCCTCAAACCCGTCGGCAAAAATCACGGCAACTTTTTTCATAATTTCTCCTTAAATTTTCGGATTATTATACTCTCGTTTGCTAAATTTACGCTATAATCGCGCCACTTTAAATTCGAAAGGAAGGAAAATGGAAGTAAAGATTACGTATTGCAATTCTTGAAACTATAGACCGGTAGCTTCTCGTGTAGAAGAAGAATTTTTAAGTCAAATTCCAGGTGCTAAAATTAGCAAAATCGTCGGTAGCGGCGGAAACTTCATAGTTGAAGTAAACGGAAAAGTAGTCTTTTCTAAAAAAGATCTCATCGGTACGGACGTAAACGCCCTGCCAAATCACGAAGAGATCGCAGCTTTGGTAGATAACGTTAAAAAATCCGCCTAAAGTCTAAGCTAAGGCTTAGGCCTTGGCTTTTATTTCTTCAAATTTTATCTCGTTTTTTTCATATTTTTTCAGCAAATCGTTTATACGACTCTCAAAATTTTCCATCCAGTTTCGTTTTCGTGTTTTTCAAACAAATTTAACGCTTGGCGGGTCAAAATTTCTTCTTCATACTTTAAAGCCGGTCAATCACCGCTAAGCCGTTTCGCTCCGGCATCAAATCAATCAAATTTCGTTCGGTTTACCGCGTCAAAAAATCTAAATATCGCCGTTAAATCACTTATTAAATTTTCGCAAAGCGCTGCCGCGTCGGTATTTTCGTTGATTTCATAGTAAGGCGTTTTGGAGCCCGCGATAGATGAAGTCCTATCTCTAAAATAGCATTCGTATTCTTTGGGTTTTAAGACGGTTTTTGCCGGTTGCGGCGTCTATAAACGCGTCCTAAATGCCGCAGTTTACGTAAAATCCGGTTTCAGAGGCGGTATCGCCGCTATTTTTTTGAAAATTTACGATTATAGATAAATTCGGGAGTATTTTTGTAGAAATTTAGCCCGTTTTCGTAAAGCCGTTATCTTTAAACAGCGGCTTTACTTGGGCTATGAGCTCGTCAAATTTTACTTTCATCAAATTTGACGACTGCGGTTATTTATTTGCGCGCTCGATGTATTCGCCGCGGACGGTATCTACGCGGATGACCTCGCCCTCAAGCACGTGAAAAGGTATTTGCACGACTGCGCCGCTTTCTAGCGTAGCGGGCTTTTTGCCGCCCTGGGTGTCGCCTTTGAAATTCGGCGGAGTCTCGACGATCTTTAGCTCGACTACTTGCGGTACTTCTACGCCGATAGCCTTGCCGTTGTGAAACAAAATCTCAACCATCATGCCGTCTATCATCCATTTTTTCACATCGCCCACGTCCTCGTCGCTGATAGCCACTTGCTCGTAGGTCGCAGTGTCCATAAACTGACAGAACTCGCCGTCGTCGTAAAGATACTGCATCTCTTTTTCTTCCAAATTAGGCTGGTCGCATTTGTCGCCCGCGTGGAACGTCTTTTCAAGCACTTTGCCGTCGATGAAAGATTTGATTTTCGCGCGAACGAAAGCCGCGCCCTTGCCAGGTTTTACGTGCTGATACTCGACGACTTTATACGGAACGCCGTCTAGCTCGATCTTTAGTCCTTTTTTTAGGTCGCCCATCGAATAGGTTGCCATTTTTTCTCCTTGATTTAAAAATGGTTGATTATATCTAAAAAAGTTTAAATTTAGCAGGCGGGACAAACGAATTTCAAACGATTGCCCTAAATTTAGCGAGTAAATTTAATAAACCAAAACATAAACTATCTGCGAGCCGTGTACGCCTAAAACCGGCACGAGCTCGATATCAGAAGTCCTTGAAGGGCCGCAGATAAAAAGGATATTAGTCGGCAACTTTTCATTTTCTTTTTTTATCTCGTTTAGGCACGCAGATAGGCTTTTTACCACGTCTTGCTTTTTTAACAGAACTATGCAAAGTCTTGGCGTTAGGCTTAGCAGTCTTGGCTGGCTCTTGCTTTAGGATTTTTCTCTGCTATTCATAGCAGAGAAAAACATATAAACTCTTTTCATTTTTTCTCCTTTAAGGTCTAAAATTCGTAACTACGGGCACGAGCTGCGGAAACAGATGTATAACCGCCCACGTGATGAAACTGGCTAAAATTATAAATAAAAGCGAGTATTTAAGAGTAAATTTAAGCACTTCGCTCTCGCGTCCGGCCATTCCCACCGCCGCGCACGCTACGGCGATACTTTGCGGACTGATGATTTTACCCACGACGCCGCCTACGGTGTTTGCCGCCATAAAAATCACGTCGGGTACGCTTAGCTGATTTGCCGTTACTTGCTGAAGCGTGCCGAAAAGCAAATTCGCGCTAGTAACCGAGCCAGTTAAAAATACGCCCAGCCAACCGATGACGGGTGAGAAAAAGCCAAACGCGTTGCCCGTGCTTGATAGCGCTAGACCCATAGTCGCGGCTTGACCGCTATATTTAGCCACGTAGGCGTAAGCGACGATAAAGCCTATCGTAACAATGGGAAAAGCCATCTCCTTTGCCGCCTCTTTTGCGGAAGCGACTGCGATTTGGGGTTTTATCTTTAAAATCAGCGTCGTAAGAATCGCGGCTAGCAGTATCGCCGTCCCCGTAGCCCTTAGCGCGTCCCACGTATAAACGGCGCTAATGGCTTGCATGCCCTGCGAGATTGGCGGATTGGACGCGGTTAGATTATGCAAGTTCGCGACTTCAAATTTAAACGTAGCAAAATCCACGAGAGATTTAAAACCCGAGCTGTTCCAAACGACTATAGCCGCGATAATGAGGATAAAAGGAAGCCAAGCTTTAAACGCGTCTTTGGCGCTTAGGCTTACGCCCTCTTTTGCCTCGCTTTGCCCGGTTACTCTAAATACGTCTTTAATCTTCCAAATTCTAAGCGCCGCCCAAAGCATGACGATGGAGACGATAGCGGCGATTATATTTACCAGCTCCGGGCCTAAAAATTTAGCCGTAGCGTACTGCGCGATAGTGTAGCTAGCCGCCGCCGTAACAACGTGAGGCAAAACGCCTAAAACCCCTCTAAATCCGCTAACTAAAAACACGAGCAAAAAAGGAAGCGTAAAGGTAATGGGCGGTAGCATCCTAGCCGTCATCGTAGAGATTAGCTGCGCATCGACGTTTACGGTACCGCTAAGCGCCGTAACCGGTATGCCCACGGCCCCAAACGCCGCTCCCGCCGTGTTTGCTATCATACTAAGTCCGGCCGCGCTTAAAGGCTTTAGCCCAAGCCCCATAAGCAAAGCCGCACAAATCGCAACCGGCGCGCCAAAACCGATAGCTCCTTCTAAAAACGAGCCGAAACTAAACGCTATTAAAATCACCTGAATGCGACAATCTGGGCTAATAGCCGTAATAGAGGCCTTTAGCGTCTCGAAGTAGCCTGATTTTACGCTAAGTTTATAAAGAAAAATCGCGCACAAAATAATCCAAGCTATCGGCCAAAGCCCGTAGAAAAAACCGTAAGCAAAGCTCATAAACGCCGTAACCGCAGGCATCTTATAAAATATAATCGCCACGGCAAGGCTGGCTGCGACGGTTAGAAACGCCGCGACGTAGCCTTTTAGCTTAAAAACCGTCAAGCAGAGCAAAAATACGGCTATGGGCAAAGCCGCCGCAGCCGCGCTGAGCCAAATATTACCCGCGGGATCGTAATTTTGCAAAAACACCTCTTGCATCAAATCCTCCTAAATTTAAAATCTCGGCGAAATTTTAGTGCGATTTCGAGCTTAATGCAAAATAAAAATCACATTAATATTTCGCTTTAAGGTTTGGGATTTGCGCCGCAAAAGTTGCGTAAAACGGTAATACGAAAAAAGGCGAATTTGACCGAGGTTAATTTGGTTATAAAATTTTTCAAACTACCTATCTTAGGCATTTTAAGAGTATAAATGTTACTAAAAGTAGCACATAAACATCCATTAAACAAAAATACGGCTTTCAAAGAAAAATCGTTTAGATATCGCCGACTAGATAAAATTTTATGTTTTTGCGTCGGTTATTTAAATTTAATTATTTTTTTAAGCATTTGGCTAAATTTATAAAAAAATCTGCGCAAAATCTCCGAAAAATAGTCGATATGCCGCTTAAGTTTAACGCGTAAAAGCTAAATTTAGACGCGTAAGACGGCTAAAACTCGTATAAAATTTCACGAAAACGGCGGTTTTAAAGATTTTTATAAAGCCAAAATTGGTCTTTTACGCTATTTGTCTCCGCGCTTTACTTGCAGCCGAGCGTCCAGCGCTAAAACGGCTTTATTTTTTATGCGCCTTTTTCGGTAACTCCGATACTAAGCTTACTAAATTTACGCAAAAGATTCGTTGCGTGCTTTAAGAGTTGCACAAAGCCTGCGAGCGGGGAAAATGCGCCATAGGCCAAAGCGGTAAGAAATCGCGCCCGCACGGCCGCATAATCTTGATGCCAAGCTTTACTGCAGCAGCCTGCTATCTCGCAAACAAAAGCGCGCGTCCCAAAAAATAAAGACGGTGGCGATAGAATGGATAAATTTTGCCTTGCTTTGCCGAGTAGGCCTAGAATAACGCGCTGCGGTAGGTAAAAATCAGTGCCTTAAGCGCTCGCGCAACCGCTACGCTTCAGACTTTGGTTTTATCCGTCCTTGCTTAAGCCGTACCGTCAAATTTAAAAAATCGCATCTTTGCGGCGCTCCAAATTCGGCCGGCTATTTAAGCTTAACAAAAGAGGTGCTTACGGCGGCGCAAAACGTTTTCGCCATAAAGCAAAGCCTCATAGACCGCAACCGCCGCGCCAATAAAGTCGGTACAAGTTTTGAGATTTTAAAAAAAGGCTAGAAATTTTATAAATTTACTCCGGATTTTGCGATTAAATTTGCGCCAGGAATATCCGCGTCCTTGCGGCGCTAGACAAATAAATAGCATAGCAAACGGCTTAAATAAGACAGCAAAACAAGTCTTATCTCGCGGCTTAATGGACGGCTGATTTGCAGAATATAAGAGCCGTAAAATTCGTATGTCAGGTATTTAACATTTAAATGGCACTTTAAATTTAAGCCCCGTAAAACCTGCAACCTTAAGGTGTGTATAAAGACGGCTTAAATTTATGAGAGAAAGGAAGCGGTCGGTTTTTCGTAAATTTAGCAAAGTAGCCGAATTTTGAGCAAAATTAAATTTGCCCAGGCGATAATCCGCAAATTTACGGCTACCGTACGCGTTTATACCGGCTGGCGAAAACGATGCCGGCGGATAAAGCATAAAATCGCTAGCCGCAAAGGCGAGTTTAAAAACCCAGTCTATACGTTTTTGACGGATTTTGCGTGATGGAGGCTTGTGTGCTAGCCCCGAACGGGCAAGATTTGCGCCGACCGGGATATTTGCTCGTGCGCCGAAACTGGCACTCTAGGCGATGTTTATTACTCTTTAAATTTAAACTCGCCTTTTTCCTTGCTCTTTTCAGACTGCGAGTGGATTTCCCTTTTCATCTGCTCGCTTACGCTAGGTTCGTCTTTTTGTATCTTTTGAAATTTCTTTTTTTCGGTCAGAATTTTCTCGAAATTTTTCGTAGTTTGCTTTTGTACCTCACTCTCGCAACCGGCAAATAAAAACAAAATCGGAATAAAAAGTAAAAATTTCATATTCAAGCCTTTCTTAAATTTAAGCCCGATTTTGGGCTTAAATTTAGATAACTGCGTATTTTGCCCACACACAAACGTCAAGTTCGTTTAGTTTAGCCAGCGTCTCTTTGGTTATCTTTTCATCGACCAGTACGACCGCAAGCGCCATCCCGTGGTCGTCGCGCCCTAGGCGGAAGTCGGCGATATTTATCTTCTCATCGGCAAGGATAGACGAAATCTTAGCTATAACGCCCGGAACGTCGTTGTTTTTAAAGATAATCATCTTGCCTTTAGGTTTAAAGTCTGTTTTAAAGCCGTTTATGGTTACGATACGTTGCTGATTTTCACCAAATACCGTTCCGCCGATCGTCACGACATCGCTTTGCGTCGTGATACGAACGGTGATCTTATTTTTAAAAATACTATCGCCGCCGACGATACTTTCGGTTTTTATACCCTTCTCGTCGCATAAAAATTTAGCGTTTACGTAGTTTATGCCATCGCCTAAACTCTCTTTTAGCGCGCCCACGATGGCAAAGGTTAGTAAGGAATTCGCGTATTCGCTAATCTGCCCGTGAGTTTCGATACGGACGGCTTTGATCGCGTTTTTGTTGATTTGTGCGGCAAGAAAAGCCATCTTACTCGTAAGCTCGATATAAGGCTCTACGAAGGGGGGCAAATCCTCGGTCTTTATCGGCAAATTTAACGCGCTAGGATAGCTGATGCCGCGAGCCGCCGAGATAGCCTGCTCGGCTGCGGCAATAGCGATGTTTGCTTGAGACTCTAGCGTATTTGCGCCAAGATGCGGCGTGACGCTGACGTTGTTTAGCTCAAGCAGCGGATGATTGGTTGCGGGCTCTTTTGCAAATACGTCGATACCCGCAAACGCGATCTTGCCGCTTTTTAGGCCGTTATATAGCGCCTCTTCGTTATAAAGACCCCCGCGAGCGCAGTTTATGAGACGTACCCCGTCCTTCATCTTAGCGATCTCCGCCTCGCCGATCATATCTATCGTTTCTTTATTTTTAGGCGTATGGATCGTTATGAAATCGCAAGCGAGAATATCGTCGAAATTTTTAGTATAAACGCCGCCCATATCGGTTACTTTCGACGGATCTATATACGGATCGTAAGCGACGATTTTCATACCGAAAGCCGCAGCCCTGGCTGCCACGCGCGAGCCAATGTTGCCAAAGCCGATAATGCCTAACGTTTTATTAAAAAGCTCGACGCCGTACCATTTTTCGCGTTTCCAAATGCGGTCGATTTTTAGGTCGTTGTGAGCATAGGGAAAAGAGCGAGCCGCCGCTAGCATATGAGCCATCGTTAGTTCCACCGCGGCGATCGTGTTTGCCGTAGGGACGTTCATCGCGATGATGCCGCGCTTTGAACAGCCGTCGATATCTACGTTATCGACGCCTACGCCTGCGCGCACGAGAGCTTTTAAATTTTTTGCGGCATTTAAAAACGCCTCGCCGACTTCGGTCGAGCTTCGAGTGATAGCCACATCAGCCTCACCTAAGATATCTAAAAGCTTATCCTTTGGCACGTTTACCGCGTCGATTACTTTTATATCCTCTTCACGATTTAAAATTTCAAAGCCGACTTTGTGTATCGCATCGCACACTATTATGGTTTTCATAGCTTGATCTCCTTAAAAGTTGAGTGTATATCATACGCCTTAAGTTCGTTTATAATACGGTTTAAAATACCGCTATCTTGCGTATTTATGTAGATTAAATTTTGAGATTTTTCATTTACCACGCTAAAATCTACGGGTATGTTTTTTAGGGTTTGCGTAAGGCAAAACATGGAATATATGTCATTTTTATCAATCATTAGCTGATATGCGCTCTTGGCGGCAGCTTTTGATTTGTCTTTAAATTCTATAAATATCTCATTGCTTGCTAAAGCGTAATTTTTCGGAGCCAAATTCGCCATTTCGCCGACCCAAGAGATCTGCCCGGCGGTCAAATTTCGCTCCTCGCCGTTTTGCGATATTTTTAGCTCCACGGGCGCAGGTTCTTTTAAATTTACCTCCGCGTACCTATACAGCAAAGCGCTGCATACGCAGACGAAGATCAGCAAAAAAACCATCGCGCCCCAGAGCAGATATCGCTTCATTTACTTATGATAGCTGTTCTTTGATGATGTCGCCCAAAGTAACCTTATCGTCGCTATTTATCTCGTTTAGCACCTCGCGTTCTTTTTGTCTTGCAAGGCGTCTTACGCTTAGGCGGATTCTATTTTTCTTCTCGTCGATAAAGGCTATCGCAGCTTCGATATTGTCGTTTATATTTAGGCTTTCGGCGCTTACGTTACCTAGGTCTTCTTTGCGGATGAGCGCATCGACGTTATCGCCGAGCTCTACAAACACGCCAAAATCTTTAATATCGCGAATTTTGCCAGTCACGATGTCGCCTACGTTAAATTTCTTAGCAAAAGCTTGTACCGGGCTTTGTTTTAAATCTTTTTGGCTAAGCGAAATTTTTTGCTCGTTAGAATCGATTTTGATGATTTTTACCTCGACTTCGTCGCCTACTTTAAACAAATCTTTGCACTTATCGTTTCTATCCCAAGAAGCGTCTTCGTTGTGAAGCAAGCCTTCGACTGCGCCGATTTTAACAAATGCACCAAAATTCGTCACGCTAGTAACTACGCCTTTAGTAACGTCGCCTTCTTTAAATTTGGCCTTAAATTCGTCAAATGGCTTTTTGAGTAGATTTTTTAGGCTCACTCTTAAGCGACGATCTTTCGCATCTATCTCGATAACCTCAACATCAAGCTCCTCGCCTTCGCTAATGTGATCTTTTGGATTTTTGATATTTTTATCCCACGAAATTTCAGAGATATGTAAAAAGCCCTCTATATCGTTGCCAAGATCGACAAATGCGCCGTAAGGCTCTATGTTGCTGACGGTTACTTTTATAGTGTCGCCAACCTCTAAACCGTCTTTTATCTCATCCCAAGGATCAGGCATCGCAGCTTTGATAGATAGGGATAGATGTTTTTTCTCGTTATCGTATTTGATAACTTTTACGAAAACCTTGTCGCCTTCTTTGTAGATAGAGCCAGGATTTACAGGGCCTTTATAGCTTATCTCGCTATAATGCACGAGTCCGTCCACGCCGCCTATATCCACAAACATACCGTAGGTAGTGATTTTTTTAACCACGCCTTCGATGACGTCGGTATTTTCGGCTACCGCAGATATTGCTTCCCTTTTTTTTCTTCTATCTTCGTCGAGTAGTTTTTTTCTTGAGACGATGATGCTTTGCTCGTCTTTATCTATCTTTAAAACTTTTACCTTAAAGCTCTTTCCTACGACGGCGTTAGCATCTCTAAAGCCGCCTTGCGAGCGAGGCAAGAAAAACTCGATCCCATCGCTATTTTGCGCGACGAAACCGCCTTTATTTTTTCCTATGATTTTTACGTCGAATACGTCTTGATTTTCTTCGTTATACGAGTCGATATAGGCTTTTACTTTTTCTTTTCTAAGCGCTTTTTTGTGAGAAACGATAGGTTTTCCGCTTCTTGTCGAGCCGGTAATTACGACTTTTATCGTATCGCCTACTTTAAATTTAAGCTCTCCGTTCTCATCCTGTATTTCAGAAATGTTTAAAATTCCCTCTGATTTTCTACCGACGTTTACAAAGACCTCGTCGCCTTTAATATCGACGATTATACCGTCGCTATCTTCTTCCGTCTTTTTAAAAGACTCCTCTAGCATCGCGGCGAAATCGTCGTTTTCGATATCGTCGTTTGCCTTACCAAGTTGAACTTTTTTGTTCACCGCAGCCATCTTGTTCCTTTTTGATATATTTTGCTTTTTAACACAATTAGAGTTGATTTTACTTAATATTAACTTATTTGTAGATTAACTTACTAAATTTCAGGCTCAAATTTGAAATTTTATTTAAAAACGATACGAAATTGCTAAATTTTAAACCCCTCAAGCCTATCGACTACTTTTTGTATGATCCAATCGGGCGTAGAGGCTCCCGCGCTTATGCCGCAAAGATTCTTGCCCTCAAACCACGAGCGCTCAAGTTCGGATTCGTTTTCTACGAGATAACTATCCTCGCAGGCGCTTTTTGAGATGAGATAAAGCTGCTTTGTATTTGAGCTGTTTTTGCCGCCTACTACGACCATCACGTCGGCTCTGGCGGCTAAGTTTTTAACCGCTTCTTGGTTTTCAAAAGTAGCGTTGCAAATCGTATTAAAAACGCGGACTTCTTTTACGCGCAGCATCAGATAATTTACGATTTGCATAAATTTTTCTACTTTGCGAGTAGTTTGGCTGATAACGGCTACTTTTTGAGCTAGTTTTACGCTCTCTAGCTCGCTTTCTTCTAGCACGACGAATACCCTACCGACGGCATAGGATTTCACCCCCTTTATCTCCGGGTGATTTTCATCGCCGAATATCACGATATCGTAGCCCTCTTTGCTCATTTTTTCGCAAATTTGCTGAGGCTTGGTGACAAACGGGCACGTCGCGTCGATCACCTTTATATCGCTTTTTTTTAGCTCGGCCAGGTCGCCTTTTGTAATGCCGTGCGTGCGGATGATCGCCTTTTTTTCGCCGTCGATTTCGTTTATGCCCTCAAGCGTTTTTACGTTAAAATTTTTATTTAGGCGGTTTATCTCGTCGTTGTTATGTATGATGGGGCCGATAGTTACGGCATCTTTGGCGTTTTCGGCGATTTTTATAGCGCGCTTTACGCCAAAACAAAATCCGTAGCTGCTAGCAAGCTCAATCTTCAACGCTAGCTCCCAGTTGTCTTAAAATCCCGCTAAAATTCGGAAACGAAGTCGCGATAAACTCGCTCTTTTCTATAACCATTCCGCATTTTAGCCCAAGCACCGCAAAGCTCATCGCGATACGGTGATCGCCGTTGCTGTCGATGATGGCGCAGTTTGCCTCGCCGCCTTTTACGCTAAAGCCGTCTTCAAATTCTTCGACTTCAAGCCCGCATTTTCGCAGTCCTTGCACCATGATCGCGATGCGGTCGCTTTCCTTGACGCGAAGCTCTTTTGCGTTTCGCACGCTACTTATGCCCTCCGCGCTTGCAAAAGCTATGGCAAGTGCCGGCACCTCGTCGATTAGCCACGAGATATTTTCATTCACGTCCACGGCCTTTAGCGGCGCGTGCTTTATCTCGATCTCACCGATACTTTCGTATGCGCTTGAAGTCTCTTTAAACGTTACTTGCGCGCCCATTTTGGCTAAAATTTTAAAGGCCTCGACGCGCGTTTTATTTAGCAGCATATTTTTTAGCACGATGTGGGAATTTGGGATTATCGCTGCGGCAGCGGCAAAGAAAAACGCCGAGCTAGGGTCGTTTGGAACGCAAATTTCAAGCGGTTTTAGCGGCGCGTTCATCGGCTCAACCTTGACGCCGTGAGGCAAAATTTGTAAATTTGCTCCCATACCTTTTAGCATGCGCTCGGTATGATCGCGACTAAGCTCGGGTTCGCTAAGCTCGCAGCCGTTTGACTTTAGTCCCGCCAAAATCAGCGCCGATTTTACCTGCGCGGATGCGATTTTGCTATCAAATTTAAAATACTCCAGCTTTTTGCCGCGAATCGCCAAAGGCGCGTGATCTCCGCCGTTTGCGCCATCTATCTTAGCCCCGACGCCAATTAGCGGTTTAGCTACGCGCGCCATCGGACGACGATTTAAAAACTCGTCTCCGCTTAGCACGAAAAAACCCTCGCTAGCAGCCAAAAAGCCCATAAAAAGCCTCATCGCCGTGCCCGAGTTTCCGCACTCTAAAACAACGCTAGGCTCTTTTAAATTTGCGCTCGGAGTTATGATTAGCTCGCCCTCTTTTTCCTCGATACGTGCACCCAAATTTCTTACGATTTCTAGCGTATTTAGCGTATCCTCGGCCTTTAGATAGTTTTTCACGCGGCTTGGCTTATCGCTTAAAAGCGAAAATATCGCGCATCTATGCGAGATAGATTTATCGGCTGCGATGTTTTCCAGGCTCGCGCTTATCGGCGTTCTTAATGCGTAAACTTTCATCTTAGTCCGATATTTAAATTTTGCTTTAAAGCGTCCAAAATTTTATCCATTATCGCCGCAACTTCCTCGTCTTCGAGCGTTTTTTGCATATCTTGGAAGTTAAATTTGACGCTTAAGCTCACGCCCTCTCCGAGCTTATCGTCTGAATATATATCAACCGGCGCAAATTCTTTTAGGCACTCGATTTTTAGCGCATTTATGCACTCTTTTATCGCTTCAAATTTCATAGTTTTAGGCACGATTAGGCTTAGGTCTCTGCTGATAGCAGGGAATTTCGAGTAGGCTTTGACGACCGTGCTATCAAATTTAAGCTTTTCAAACTCTATCTCGCAAAGATAGGTTCGCGGCAGGTCGCGCGCCGCCTCGACTCGCACGTCCACGCGGCCGATATAACCCACGCAAACGCCGTTTTGATAGATTTTAGCTTGTTCAAATTCGCTTAGATATTTTACGTCGTCGCACGCTTTTAGCTCAAATTCGCCGATCGCGTTTCTAACCGCCGTAGCAAAGCCTAAAAAGTCGATATCGGCAGGCTTTGCGCCGTTTAGCAGGCTAGGTTCTTTCGCTAGTCCGCTAGCTACGAAGCCAAATCTCTCGCTTTGTTCTCCGCTCTGGCTAAATACGCTACCGAATTCGAAAATTTTGACCGATTTTCGCTGATTTTTTACGTTTCGCTCGGCCGATTTTAGCAAGTGATTTGCAAGCGTCGGCCTTAGCGTGTTTAGCTCGCTATTTATCGGGTTGGCTATCTCGGCCTTACAAGGCGCAAAACCGAGCGCCGCTAGCTCGCCGGCGTCATCAAATACATAATGCACGCTCTCGAAAAATCCGGCCGCAGCGGCTTTTTTACGCAAATTTAGCGCATTTTTGTAGCCTACAAAGGTATCGTTCATACGGTTAGCTTCGCTGAAATTTAGCGGCTTTGAGGCGATATTGTCGATACCGACCATTCGCACGATCTCCTCGCACACGTCTTGAGAATTTACGATATCGTGGCGAAATAACGGCACTTTGGCATTCGCGCCCTCTTTTTCGGCGTTAAAAGTTAGGCTAAATCCAAGCTTTTTAAGTATCCTCACGACGTCGTTTTGCGCGACTTCTTGACCGATCATTTTTTGCATTTCGCTCATCGTAAAGCTCACGACCTTGGGTTCGCGCATCATCACGCTTTGCTGGGAGCCCGCATAAAGCGCGACTGATTTTAGCGCAGCTAGCTGTTTAAATAAAAAATCGGCGCCAAAACCTACGTTTGGCTCGCTACCTCTTAGCGAACGATAAGCTTGCGCTTGCCTAGGCATTTGCTTGTCTTCGTAAACCGTAGTCGCGATCACGTGCGGATCGGTATAGCTAGCCTCCACTATGACTAGTTTGCTATTTTCGTCAAGTCTGGCCGCATCCGTCTGATACACGCCACCAACGCCCAAAAGCTCGCCGCCGGCCAAAATTTCAGTCGCCAAATTTGCACCCTTTTGCAGATCAAAAACCGCGCGCTCGTCGTCCTTTTTGAGCTTGGCGTAGTCATACGCGCTAAATAGCACGCCGGTTGAGTGCGTAGCGTAGTCTAGCAGGCGCTCGATGCGGTTTTGCTTATCGCATTCGATCAGCGCCAAACGGATCTTCATCAGCAAATTTTCGTCAAAATACTCTTTTATCTCAAAAGCGCGGTACTGAAAGCTGCTTTGTAAATTTTCCTCGGCATGGATAGCCAAGATGCGCCCGATACCGAGCAAATTTTCGCCCTCTTCGTATCTAGCGGCGTCTTTTAACGGCAGATCAAGCGCGGCCGATAGATCCCTTGCTACGCCGTAGACGCTTAGGCAGTCGCCGCGGTTTGGCGTTAGCTCGATCTCGATGATATCGTCGTTTAGTAGCGGATATTCGCAAATTTCTTTGCCCAGTTTTAGCTCGCCGATACTTTCATCTAGCGGCATTATGCCGTCGTTTGTTTTAACTAGGCCTAGCTCGACGGACGAGCAAATCATACCGTTTGACTCGACGCCGCGCAGTTTTGCCCTCTTTATCTCTAGCCCGCTTGGCATAACGGCGCCTGATAGCGCCACGGGCACGAACTGTCCGGCCTCGACGTTTTTCGCGCCGCAGACGATTTGTAGCGTCTCGCCGCCTACGTCCACTTGGCAAACGCTTAGTTTCTCGGCGTTTTCGTGTTTTATCTTACTTTTTACGTAGCCTACGACGATATTTTTAGGTACCCTGATCTCTTTAAAGCTATCGACCTCAAGCCCGATCGAATTTAACGTCTTTAGCAGAGTTTCGCTCGTTACGCTTGAGATATCTAGCCATTCGTTTAGCCAATTTCTTGAAATTATCATTTAAACTGCTCCAATAATCTTAAATCTCCCTCGAAAAGCGAGCGCAAATCAGGAATTTGATGAAGCAGCATCGCAAATCTCTCGACCCCAAGTCCAAATGCGTATCCGCTCACGTTTTTGTAGCCCACAGCCTTAAAGACGTTTGGATCGACCACGCCGCATCCTAGTACCTCGAGCCAGCCCGTTTGCTTGCACACGCGGCATCCGTCGCCGTGGCAGAAAATACAGCTGATATCGACCTCCGCGCTAGGCTCCGTAAACGGAAAAAAGCTAGGGCGAAAGCGCACTTTAACGTCGCCGAACATATATTTTAAGAAATTTTCAAGCATTGATTTTAAATTTGCAAAGCTCACCGCACCGCCCTCCTCGACCACGAGACCTTCTACCTGATGAAACATCGGCGTGTGCGTTAGATCCATATCGCGGCGAAACACGGTTCCTGGCGCTATCATGCGGATCGGCGGCTTTTTACTCATCATCGTGCGCACCTGCACTGGGCTAGTGTGCGTGCGAAGGAGTCTGAAATCCTTAAAATAAAACGTGTCTTGCATATCGCGCGCAGGGTGATATTTAGGCAAATTTAGCGCCTCGAAGTTATGAAAATCATCTTCTATCAGCGGTCCCGTCTCGAGCGAGAAATTTTGCATCATAAAGTACTCGATGATCTTATCCATCGTAGCCATCACGGGGTGTAATGCGCCGGCACCCGAAGGTTCGTTAAATAGCGTGATATCGATAGCTTCGGCCTTCATTTTGGCTTTTATCTCGCCGCTTTCAAGCTCGGTTTTTTTAGCCACTAAAAGCGCTTCAAATTCGTCTCTTAGCTTGTTTAAATTTGCCGCAAATTCCTTCTTGGCCGCTTCGTCCATGTCCTTAAGCTTAGCAAACTCTGACGTGATCGCGCCCTTTTTGCCCAGTAGCGCGACGCGAATCTTGTCTAAATCCGCCAAATTCCCGCATTTTGCGATACTTTCTCTATACTCTTGCAAGTTTTTACCTTTAGTGATTTTTAGGTTTGATTGTAGTCAAAATTTGATAAAATCTGCCTAAAAGGCGGGAAATTTTAACTTTTACTTGTTATAATTAAGCCAAATTTTAACCAGGAGAAAATCATGACGATATTCGAAAAAATCGTAGCGGGCGAGATACCTTGCAACAAAGTGCTAGAAAACGACAAATTTCTAGCCTTTAACGACATAAATCCAAAGGCTCCGATTCATATTTTGATCATCCCGAAAAAGCACTTTGAAAATTTTCAGGAGATGGACGGGGCGCTGATGGGCGAGATGACGAAATTTATCCAAGAGGTCGCGGTGCTGATGGGCGTGGATAAGAGCGGATACCGCCTAGTCACAAACTGCGGCGAAAACGGCGGTCAAGAGGTCATGCACCTACACTTTCACCTGCTAGCCGGCGCAAAACTAGGCTGGGTAGATACCGCGACCGATCCGCAAAGTACGTTTTAAACTAATTTTATAAGATATCAATACGATAGCTATGGAAAACAAAGCATTAACGCGAGTTACACAATATGACTATATTTAAAGGGAATACTAGTGAGCTTTAAATTTAATAACATTAGCATAAGCGGTTTTAAGTCAATAAATGAGTTAAAGGAGCTTGAATTAAAGAATATTAATATTTTAATAGGTACAAATGGAGCAGGTAAAAGTAATTTTATTAGTGCTTTTAAGTTAATATCAAAAATATCAAAAAAAGAGCTACAAGATTATGTATTCCAAAACGGCTCAAATCCAGATGACTATCTATTTCTAGGTAGAAAAAATACAAAAAAATTTAATATTAAAATATCAGCTAATGCAAATAGTTATCAAGTCGAACTTGGCGCAAGTGCAAACAATGAGCTTTATATTATAAGCGAAAAAGCCAATTTTAATGGAACATATGGAAATTTTGTTAACACAACCACCACAAATTCGCTTGAGAGTAATATAGATAAAAATCATGAACCAATAGTGGAATACACAAAGCGAATACTATCAAGTTTTAAAGTATATCACTTTCATGATACAAGTGTAAACTCACCAATTAAAACGCCGTGTGCAAGCAATGATAATCTAGCTTTTAAAGAAGATGGACATAATATTGCGCCATTTTTAAAAATGCTGCGAGAATCCAATAAACAAGACTACAATAGGGCATACAATCAGATAGTAGAGGTCATTCAAATAGCCCTACCTTTTTTTGATAATTTTTACTTTAGAGATGAGGATAATATATATCTAGAATGGTTTCAAAAAGGAAATAGCGAAACCCCACTAAAAGGTAAACTTTTGTCTGACGGCTCTCTTAGATTTATTTGCTTATGTGTATCGCTTTTGCAACCATTGGCTTTAATGCCTAATATAATTATTATTGATGAACCAGAACTTGGTTTACATCCATCAGCCATTTATTTACTTTCAGAGCTAATAAAAAGAGTTTCTTCGCGGATTCAAATTATAATTTCGACCCAATCTACCGAACTAATAGATTATTTTGAACCAAAGGATATTATAACAACCTCTAGAAAAAATAATGAAAGTATTATTAAAAGACTAGATAATGGTAGCTTAAAGATATGGCTAAAAGAGTATACGCTTGGTCAAATTTGGAGCAATAATATATTGGATGACAGCAAATGAAAAGACTTATAGTTATATGCGAAGGTAGAAGTGAAGTAAATTTCATAAAAAATGTCATTTCTTGTGAATTTTCTGATAATATTTCATTTGAGCCAAGAACTATTCCTACTGGCAAGAATCCCAACGGCGGTAATGCAAAAGGCGGTTCGTTAGATTACGATAGAGTTCGTAAATATATAATTAACACATTGAAAGAAATTGGGTCTTCTAGAGAAGAGTCCTTTGTCACGACTTTTTTTGATTACTATAAACTTTCAAATAAATTCCCTAAATTTAATCAAGCAACGCAAAAAAAAGATATCTATAAAACAATCTCTGAATTAGAGGAAGCTTTTTATAAAGATATTTGCGATAACCGATTTATTCCATACATACAGTTGCATGAATTTGAATCCCTAATTTTTTGCGATATTGAAAAGCTATTTGAAAAAGAAGATATAAATCAAAAAAATTTAACTAATTTAAAAAATACCTTAAGTAATTTTGGTAATAATCCAGAACTAATCAATGGCGGTTATAAAACTGCTCCATCAAAAGTAATTTTAAATAATTTTTCAGGCTATCAAAAAACTCTACATGGATACACTGCATTATCAAAAATAGGAATAAGCGAAATATGCAATCAATGTAAACATTTTAGGGAGTGGATAGCAAAAATAAAAAGTATATAACCTGTCAATCTCTTTATGCAAAGCGATTGACAGGGTTTATTACTTCTATTTCCTAGCCGCTCTAACCGCGTCTAAAAGCGTTTCAAAGCCTACTTTGCTCGAGTTTTCCACGTCTTTTAGGATTTCCACTCCGGCGGCGTTATCCTTGCTGCTATCTGCGAAAATTTTGATCGCCTTATCGAGTCCGCTATGGACGTTTTCGTGGTCGTGCGAGATGTCTTGGATGATTTTTGCGTCTTTTACTATGACGTTTTTGACCTTTTCGTTAAACCACTTACCGAAGCGGCAGCTACCAACGCTAGGAATGCCGTCAAATTCGCCGTTTAAAACGGCTCTATAGCCATTTAGTTTCATATTTATATGGTCGATTTTGCCGTTACTGACGTTAACTTCGTTGGTTAAATTTAATGTTTGATTTAAGATATTTTGCGTATTTTCGTTCACGCTTGCGATAGTGCCCTGAAAATCGCTCAAAACGCGCATTACGTCGCCCGAAATTTTAGAGAAATTTTCGCTCATTCCTATCATCGTATTTGAGCTTTGTTTAAGTCCGTTTATATTCACCTCGACTTCGAGAGTCGCTTTTTGCGTGCGTTCGGCAAGCTTTCGCACCTCATCGGCCACCACGGCAAATCCGCGTCCGTGTTCGCCCGCGCGAGCCGCCTCGATAGCCGCGTTTAGAGCTAGCAAATTCGTCTGATCGGAGATATCTTTGATGAGATTTATAATCTCCACGATCGACATCACGCTGTTGTTTAGCGACGAGGCGTCGTTTTGCAAGTCGCCGCTCATTTGCTGGACGTTTTGCATAGAGCTAACGATAAAGCTCGTCTGTTCGCGCAACTCGCCCGTCTTAGTAAACGTTAGGTTATTTAGCTCGTTTATATTTTCGAGCATTTTTAGGTTTTCTTCCATCGTACCTTGCAAGAAATTTATACCGTCGGCGTAGCTAGCCAGCAGAAGTTCCGTAGCATTTTCGTTGGTTTTTGGCTCGTTTTGCTCGCTCGCCGCACTTGATTTTGCCGCTTCCAGCTCGCTTTGCAGTTGCTTTATCTGCGCTTTTAGACTTTCGTTTTCCTGCGATAGAGCCGCATTTTTGCTCTCTAGCTCTTTTTTATAGCCGCTTCCAAACATCCTTTCCTCCTTAAAATTTTCGTAATTATAATTAAATTTTCGCCTTTCGGCGATAAATTTTAAAATTTATTTATCTTTCAGCCACTCGTTTAAAATTTCAATCTGTACCGCCACGCTAGCGTTCGCCGTTCCGCCTTGCGACTTGCGCGCCTCTTTAGAGGCGTTTAGATCAAGAAATTTAACCGCATCGCCGCCTAAGCTTTCATCCACGCTCGCAAGCTGCTGCGCGTTTAGCTCGCTCAAATCTAGGCCCAAATTTTCCGCATACGCCACGGCCTTGCCCGTGATGAAGTGCGCCTGACGAAACGGCACGTTTTTCTCCCGCACGAGATAATCAGCCAGATCGGTCGCCATGAGGTGCCCGCGCCTGGTCATTGCTAGCATATTTTGCTCGTTAAATTTAGCCGTTTTTAGCATCTGTTTTAAAATTTCAAGGCTAGCAAGCGCGGTGGCGACGCTATCAAAAACGCCCTCCTTGTCCTCTTGCATGTCCTTGTTGTAGGCTAGCGGCAAGCCTTTCATTACCGTTAGCAGCGCGACGAGATTGCCGTTTACGCGTCCCGTTTTGCCGCGGATGAGTTCGGCGACGTCGGGGTTTTTCTTCTGCGGCATGATCGAGCTGCCCGTGCTGTACGCGTCGCTGATCGCCACAAAGCCGAACTCCTGCGAGCTCCACAAGATGAGCTCCTCGCACAGGCGCGACGCATGCGTCATCAGCACGCTTACGTTAAACAAAATCTCCAGCGCGAAATCGCGGTCGCTGACGCTATCCATCGCGTTTGGCGTCACTCCAGTAAATCCAAGCTGCTGCGCGACCAGCTCGCGATTTATAGGATGCGGCGTACCCGCAAGCGCGGCGGAGCCTAGCGGACAGAGGTTATTTCGCTCGCGCGAGCTGGCAAAGCGCTCGTAGTCGCGGCGAAACATAAACGCGTAAGCTAGCAGATGATAGGCAAGGCTCACGGGCTGGGCGTGCTGAAGGTGCGTGTAGCCCGGCATCAGCGTGTCCGCGTGCTCGCTAGCTATATCTCGCAACGCGGCGACTAGCTCGCGGATTTTTTCGGAGATCTCGGCACCGCTTTTAAGCACGTAGAGGCGAAAATCAAGCGCGACCTGATCGTTTCTGCTGCGCGCGGTGTGTAGCCTACCGCCAAGATCGCTTCCGATGAGCTCGCTTAGGCGCTTTTCGACCGCCATGTGGATGTCCTCGTCGGCGGTTTTAAACTCAAATTTACCGCTTTTTATCTCTTCAAACACGGCGTCAAG
>CAURYE010000023.1:0-26766 GCA_963529235.1 uncultured Campylobacter sp. | reverse complement strand
GCTACCTCATCTACACCAATCAGCCGTGGCACCCGCAGCTTGAGATGATCGCGCGCGCTCTATCTAGCCACAGGCAGGGCGCTGCGTGGATCATGCGCCGCCGCAGCCAGGCTGAGATGGATCAGCTCGTAGCAAAGGCGGGATTTAAGAAAGTAAAAGAGTGGATAGATGGGGATGGGATATTTAGCGTGAGTTTGGCCGTTAAAATTTAGCCTTTTGCGGCTTGTCTCGTGAGCGCTTTTAAATGATTTCGTAAATTTCGCCCTGCGACAGACTACATGTCTAGTCTTGGGACGAAATTTACCTCAAAACATTTAAAATCATCTCACGATACTTCGCCTTATTGCCTTACGTTCAAATTTGCAAATTTGACTCCCCTAGACCGCACCCCGAAAACGTCAAATTTGATTTAAATTTGCGACGCTTTGCGCAAGCAAAGCAGTGTCGCCACCTTAAAAGCGTCGTAGGGGGAGGGGGATTAAAGGGGGTGGGGAGCGACTTCGCAATTTAAGCCCCCACCCCCTTTACAACAAAGTAAAAAACAACCTCAAATGGTTGTTTTTTACGAGAAGAATCTAACTAAATTTGACTAATTTAAATTTAGTATCTTAAAGATACGGGTCTCGGCGAGTAAAATTTACAAATTTCGGCTTCAAATTTGACGCACCGAGACCCGCACCGCAAAAATGCTAAATTTAAACTCGCGACGCTTTGCTCGCAGAGTAAAGCAATGTCGCCACCTTAAAAGCGTCGTAGGGGTTGTGGGATCGTTAAGGGGGAAGGGAGCGACTTCGTAATTCAAGCCCCTTCCCCCTTTACAACAAAGTAAAAAACAACCTCAAACGGTTGTTTTTTACTGAAGTAAACCAAACACGCAACGCTAAATTTAGCCAAATCAAATTTAGCACCTTAAAGATTCAGGTCTCGGCGAGTAAATTTTATGCCTTTTACGTCAAGCGAGCGATCTCGGAAGCGATTAATCCGCAAAATCGCAAATCCGCTAAAATTTGATAGAATTAGCAAAAAAGGCAAAAATGAAAACAAAACCGTTTTTATCGCAGCTGGTCGCGCTAGTCGTCGTTGCGGCGATATTTTACGCTAGCTACGGCGCCACGAACGCCCTCGCGAGCGCTCGCGCAAACGTGCCGGAGATTTATTTCGCGTGGGAGCGCGCGCTACCGTTTTGGGCGTGGAGCATCATGCCGTATTGGTCGCTAAATTTGCTCTACGCGCTTGGATTTTTCCTCTGCCGTGACGGCCGTGAGCTCGCGCGCTACGTTACGCAGCTACTGGCCGCGCAGATGATCGCGACGCTGTTTTTTATCGCTTTTCCTCTGCAAATGTCGTGGGAAAAGCCCGCAGTTTCGGGCCTTAGCGGCTTTTTGTTCTCAAGCCTCGCCGCCTTTGACCTCCCGTTTAATCAAGCTCCGTCGCTGCACATCATACTTTGCGTCGTGGTAGGCGCATTTTACCTTCGCAAGGCGCGTGCGGTTTGGCTTAAAGCGGCGCTTGTCGCGTGGTTTGCGCTCATCGGTCTTAGCGTGCTGACCACGTATCAGCACCATTTTATCGACATTCCTACGGGGCTAGCCGCGGGCTGCTTGGTGTTACTGATTCGCCCGCTAGATGGCGCGCCGCTTAGATTTGCCGTGGCCGCGGACGCAGCGCGCTACAAATGGGCGGCGCTATATCTGGGGCTTGCGTTTTTGACGCTTTTTGCGGCGATTTTGGGGGCTAAAATTTGGGGCGCGTGGATGCTGTGGCTATCGTGGGCGAGCCTTAGTTTTGCGCTGATCGGTTGCGGTTATGCGTTTTTGGGCGCGGGAGTTTTTGCTAAAAATGAGCGAGGTCGTCATGCCGCCGCGGCTAAAGCTTTACTTTTCCCCTATCTTTGCGTCGCGCGGCTAAATGCGATTTTTTGGTTGCGCGGACGCCGGCTTTCAGACGAGATTTTGCCAGGACTTTATCTAGGCTCGGTTAAGGAGGCGGGCAATTTTGACGCGGTACTGGATCTCGCGGCCGAGTTTGAGCGGCCTGGCGGCGCGCAAATTTATGCGAGCCTAGCTATGCTAGACATGATAATGCCCTGCGCAGACGAGCTAAAACGCGGCGCGGACGAGCTCGAGCGGCTCGTAAAAAGGGCTCTTTGCGGCGGCGAAAATTTGCAGCAAGGGATGGAACTAGGATCAAATTTTATCGCCGAGGCAGGGCAAATTCTCGCGGACTCAAACGAACGAGCCGCCGAGCAAAACGGCAAAAAGGTGCTGGTGTGCTGCGCGCTTGGCTACGGCAGGAGCGCGTCGGTGCTGCTTGCTTGGCTGGTGATTTACGCGGGACTGGGCTTTGACGAGGCGCTAAATTTGCTAAAATCTCGCCGCGAGAAGATCGCGGTCGCTAGCTCGCTGCGCGAGCGGATAGCGCGGCTAGCCGCAGAAGCCCGCGAAATTTGAAAGCGGAGTAAAGAAGCGGCAAATTTAAGCGCGAAATAGGCGCAGGCCAAATTTGATCAAGTCCGGCTTGAGGGATCAAATTTAAAAAATCTGAAGGCTAGAAACAAGCGGCATTGCAAAATTCCCGGCGAAAACAAACGGAAATTTAACCAAATGCCCAAAACAAGGAGAGAAAATGACGAATGCGGAGCAAAACGAGAAAGCGGCACAAGGCGGGGAGCGCGAATGCCGCCAAAGGACGGACGATAGAGCCTTAGCGCTGGTTACGGCTAGGTTTTTGGCGACGCATAGGCTGTTTTTCTTGTTAAATTTGCTTCAGCCTGCCGTCTGCCTTACGATTTTTACGCATTTTGCCGTGATTGCGGGCTTTTTGGCGGCTTTTGCGGTTTTGTTTTATCTGCACGTTAGGCTGCATTTTGACGCGCTGATTTTTAGAGATTTTGCGGAGGGGAGGCTTGATTGCGGTAAATTTGACGCGGCGCTTGCGGAGTTAAATTTAGCTAGCAAGCCACCTAAAATCCGCGATATGAAAAGTCGCTGCGCTGGAGCCATTCGGCTATATAAACTAACCGCCGCGCTTAGTTTGGCGCCCATTTTAGCGGCTTTAGTGGTGCGTTATTTGGACTAAATTTACGGCGGCAAAATACTTTACGGGCGACTAGACGCAAGTTTGCAAACAACCGGGCGGGTAAGGCCAAGACAAAATGCTGCCTCGTAAACGAAACTCTAAACGCAAAGGCTGCTTTGGGTTTAAATAAACCACACGTTAAGACGCGACTGTAAATTTGGATAAAAGCGCTCAAGCAAGCGACGAATGCGCGCCCGAGTTTTGAGCGCCCCGCTAAAGATAAAACAAAGCCGCGCCGATACGTTTATTTGGCAAATGCGCGAAGACGAGCGAGCCTAACGCCCTAAATTTAACCGCCTATCAAACGCAAAACTAAGCAAGCGAGCGAAATTCGGCTACGGGCGGCGAAATTCAAAGCCTGATTTAAGCAAAGGCAAATTTACGCCAAAAGTCGCGCGGTCGCCAAACTCCCAAAAAGCCTGTAAATTTAAGCTAAAACGAAAGCGTCGTGCAAGTTAAATCCGCTTATTTGCTCCGATAAAAACGCGTCCAAAATAGCGCGAGAGAAAAATAGCCCCATGCCGTTTATATGAAACGCCTTATCTTCTACTTTTTGCGATAGCGATATTTTTCTAGGGACGATTTGCGTCATTAAGTCGCTATATTCGTCTGAGGTATTAATGCTTCTTGCGATATCGATAAATTTTCCTTGCTCGTTATCGTAATCTTGATATACGAAAATAGACTCGGGAAAATTTACGATATTAACGCGGTATTTGGGAAAACTAGCCGCGAAATATTTACCGCTCCAGCCGTCAATTTCGACGGGTACTTTTATCAGATTATTAATCTTAAAGGATTTGATGACGTCTGCTGCCTTTTGCGAAATCAAAAAATCCAAATCAAAAATACCCGAGTCGCAAGAAACGATATCGGTTTGTTTTGCTCGTTTTAGCGCAAACGCTTTAATGCGTTCGTCTTTAAATGCGGATAAATTTAGCGGGTTTGTAAAAACGTCCGCAAATTTTTCTTTGACGTCTTTAGAGGGAAAGGATTTGGCGTCTATAAACTCCGTCTGATATAGGCCGTTTCTAACTCCGATTACCGCCGGTTCGCAGCTGGTTCTTATTTCTTGCAGCAAGCCTATCCTTTGCTCGTTAAATTTACTAATATCGTAGGCGTCTTATCCGCCAATAACCGCGTATTTACGGCTTCTAGGGCTAATAAAAATTTACGTCTCAAATCGTTTGATGCTTTAGATAAATTTCTAACGTTTAATAAAAGGCATTCGTCATCGTTTAAAGAGTAGCGAGTCATGGGCTCTTCGTCCCCAAACGTTCTTAAATCTGATAAGCAATCTATCAAAGCGGCGAGATTTTTGCCGTAAAAGGTCGGAAAACCGAAAATTTCCGCCATTTTTAGGTGAAAATTTTTTTATTCCTCGTCTAAATTTTTAGAATAAATATCTAAAAAATCTATATCTACGCTAATAAATTTCATCGTTAAGCGCCTTTAAATTTATTTTAGCAAACAAGCCGTATCTACGCCTAAATAAAAAAAGAATTTTTCCGTAAATTCTAAACCGTTGATGTAAATTTCATCCTCTACGTTAAACAAATACGCATCCAGCCCGCCTAAATGCCTTAACTTTCTTTCCATCGTTTTTTTGTTTACCGCAGACAAATCGTCTAACTCTAGTTTTTCGTTTGCTTTTTGGATTTTTATTTTTAAATTTTTTATAAATATATAATTAGAAAAGTCGGGCGGAACGATGTTTGATATATCACAATTTATAAATTTAAAAAACGAGATTTTGCAGGCGGATAGGTTTAAATTTAGCTCGTCAAGCTTGCCTAATCTTTGGTTGTCGCCGATAAATTGGACTTCGGATATTTTCCCGATAATCGTATTTTTTTGAAAATTATTTACTAAAAATTTTTGGTCGGTTATTTTGCATTTATCAAATAAACACGAGAAATATTTCGTCGATAAGTCGTCTAATCTCGTTCCGCGAAAATCGCAACCGATAAATTTGCAATTATCGTAAACCGCATTTACCTGTCCGACGCTACGGAAATCTACCTTTTGAAAAACGGTATTTTTAAAACTAACGTTTTTTCGTAGGCCTATTCTCGCATTTGAAAAATCGCACTGAATAAATTTCGCATTCCCAACCGACAAACCGTCAAAAATCGCTCCGCCGAGGTTCTCGCCGCATACCGAAATATCGCGCAATTCGTTGCTTATAAAAAGATTTTTCATTTTGTATTTGCTTTGCGTGCGTAAAATTTCATAGCGGCGTTAAACCTTGGCGTAAACGTTTATAAACTGCAAAAACTAGGCGCCGCCCGCGCAAATAAAATAACTCGTCTTTTCTTTACGCCGCCTTTTTCGGATATTTTTAGCCTCTTTAAGCTGCCGCCAACGGGTCTTCGCCGAAGCTATTTGCGCCTACCGTGCCGCGCGTAGCAAACCATACGATTAAAACGATCGGGCCGATAATCGGAATAAAAAAGAGCAGCACCCACCAGCCGCTTTTGTTTAGGTCGTGAAGTCTTCTGACGCAGACTGCAAGTTTGGGTAACAAAAGGGCTAAACCCGCAAGCGTAGAAAAAAGCTCTGATTTTTCGTATATGTTTGATGCACTTAAGTCTATACAAACCGCAACTACGTTTACTATAAAAATAAAGACTAAAAACCACCAGTACTCCGACCTAGGCGCTCTGCCGTCAAACTTTACGTAGCCGTTAAGGCAACTTTTTATGGATTCGCCAAAAGTCACTGTTTATCCTTTGTTTTAAAATATTTTTTATTTTATAAAAATAAATAGAAATATTTGCTTAAGAATAAACATTTTGCGGGCTTAAATGAAGTAAAAATTTAGGCGTACTTAACTTAATCAAAAACCATTTTTAGTTAAATGATATTTTTTTGTGTTATTTTAGTAAGCCTAGGTCTAGAGTATCACGACCTCGGTTTTTAGCTGGATGTCAAATTTTTCCAAAACGCGCTTGCAGGCTAAATTTATGAGTCCCGTCACGTCCGCAAAGCTCGCGGCGTTAAAATTTACGATGAAATTTGCATGCTGCTCGCTAAATTTAGCCCCGCCTATCGCGTAGCCCTTTAGCCCTACGGCTTCGATTAGTCTGCCCGCGTAGTCGCCTGACGGATTTACGAAGCAGCTGCCAAAGCTAGCGCCCTTTGGTTGATTTGCGCGCTTGGCGGCAAACTCGGCGGCGAGCGCTGCGTCAAATTCGCGCGAAATTTTAAACTCGGCGCCCAAAATCGGCTCATCTATCCCGCTTTTTCGGTAGCTAAAGCTTATCCTCTCGCGCTCTACCAGGCCGCGTCCCAGCCGCACCGCGAGTAGGTCGTCGCTGATGCTAACGCCGCAAAGTCCCGCGTTCATTTTGACGATACCGCCTAGCGTACCGGGGATATTTTGCAAAAACTCAAATCCGCCGATATTATGCTTTTTGGCGAAGTTGTAAATTTTGCCCGATTTCGTCGCAGCACCGATACTAAGCGCGTCGCCGTCTAAATTTATATAATCAAACGCGCCGCCTAACATCATCATCGCGGGCGGGTTTGGCGATACGAGCAGGTTGTTCGCGCCGCCTATCATCACGCGGTCGGCAAATTCCGGCTTTAGCGCGTCCTCAATGCTTTCTAGCACCGCCACTTCGTGCACGCCGCCCACTCGCACCGAGCTAAATTTGGAAAAGTCTATAAGCCGCGTCATTGCACGAAATTCGGGATAAACTCTATCATGCGCGTCGTGAAATCGACCATCATCGAGACCATCCACGGCATCAAAAATATAATCACGACGACGACGAGGATGATCTTTGGCACGAAGCTTAGCGTCATCTCGTTTATCTGCGTCGTGGCCTGAAATATACTGATGATAAGGCCCGCCGATAGGCCAGCCAGCAGCATAGGGAAGCTTAGATAAAGCGCGATCTTAAAGGTTTCGATGCCGAGTTCTATGAGCGTTGATTGCATTAGCTAAACCTTATATCGTTGTACTCGGTCGGCACGAGGTAGTTTTTCGCATCGATAGGCAGCGGATAAAAACCGCGCTCATAACCAAGCTCAAATAGCCTATCTATCGCCCTTATCTGCACCTGCGAAAGCTCGATCGAAGCCTCGTTGGCATAAAGGCTCAGATATTTTTCCAGCTTTGCGTCATCCACACGGATGAGATTTCGCTCCATTAGCATATGCGACAAAAGGGGCTTATGCGCGGTGGCGATGCGCACGCCCTCGGTTAATACGCGCTCGCACTCGATGGCGTCGGTTATCGGCAGGCTGCGGCGAACCGCCATGCCTCCTAGCGGCAGCGGCAGATTTTCGCCAGCTAGCTCGCTCCAGATATCCCAGATCTCGCGCTCCACGCAAAGCTCGTCCGAAAAGTCCAAAATGCTCTCGTGTATCAGCACGCCCGCGTCCACCTCGCCGCTTAAGACCGCGCCTTCAATCTGCAGGAAGTTTTTATAAATCACGCGCGCCTGCGGGTAGGCCATGCGAAAAAGCAGGGCGTTTGTCGTGTGCTTACCGCTTAGCGCAACCTTGAAATTTCGCTTTAAAACCGCGCCCTTTTTCTTAACTAGCTTTGGGCCGTAGCCCTCGCCGAAGCTCACCGCCGTGCGCAAAAGCGCGTATTCGTCGCAGATAAGCGGATATAGCGCGAAGCTAATCGCCGTGGCCTCGTAAGTGCCCTTTAGCGCCTCGTCGTTTAGCGTCTGGATATCAAGCGCCGTGGCGCTAAATTTTAGATTTTTGGAGCTTACCCAGCCAAAATCAATCGCCTTATACATAAAAATATCGTCGGCGTCGGGCGAGTGGGCGACGTTTATATGCTTAAAAATCTTCAAATTTTATCCTTTTTGCTCCGCTTTAAATTTCGCGCGCGGCGTGATTGCGAAATTATAGTAAATTTTTGCTACAATCGCCATAAAAATGCGGAATTTATAAAGAAAAATATGGAAAATCAGGCGTATTTAAAAGAGCAAATTTTAACTTATCTCGGCAACAAACGCTCGCTTTTAGGCTTCATCGAACAAGGCGTAAATATCGCAAAACACGCACTTGGCAAAGAAAAACTAAGCTGCTGCGACCTTTTTAGCGGCAGCGGCATCGTGTCGCGGTTTTTAAAATCCCACGCAAGCTTCATCATCGCAAACGACCTGGAGCTTTATAGCCGCGTCACAAACGAGTGCTACCTGGCAAACGCGGACGCGGGATTTAAAAAAGAGCTTGATTTTTGGCATGAAAAATTAACGCGCGAAATCGGCTCAAATTTGCAAGAGGGCTTTATCTGCGAGCTTTATGCGCCAAAAGACGAGGCAAATATCTCAGCGACGGACCGCGTCTTTTACACGAGAAAAAACGCCGCCTACATAGACACCGCGCGCCAGATGATCGAGGCGCTAGTGCCGCAGCAGCTGCGCGTTTTTTTCGTCGCTCCGCTGCTGTATTCAGCTAGCGTGCACGCTAACACCAGCGGCATTTTCAAGGGTTTTCACAAAAACAAGGACGGCCTTGGGCAGTTTGGCGGACGCGGCAGGCACGCGCTATCTCGCATCACGGCAGACATCAGCCTGCTTAAGCCCGTTTTTTCAAATTTTAACGTCGAATTTGACGTACAAAGTCGGGATGCAAACGAGCTTGCCGCCGAGCTTCCGCCGCTTGATCTAGTCTATCTTGATCCGCCTTATAACCAGCACCCCTACGGCTCGAACTACTTTATGTTAAATTTGATCGCTAGCTACGAGCGTCCGAGCGAAATCTCGCGAGTTTCGGGTATCGCTCGGGGCTGGAACCGCTCGGTGTTTAATCAAAAATCAGCCGCCGCGCCCGCCTTTTTCGAGCTGATCTCAAAGCTAAAAGCTAAATTCGTGCTCATCTCGTTTAACTCCGAGGGCTTCATCGCGCGCGAGGAATTTAGCAAAAATTTAGCCGAGCTTGGCGAAGTGCAAATTTTGGAGCAAAAATACAACGCCTTTCGCGGTAGTAGAAACCTAGCAAGCCGCCCGACCCACGTGAGCGAGCTGCTTTACGTTTTAAAAAAGGCGTAAATTTAGGGTAAATTTGACCTCGCTCAAACCCGTCTCAAATTTGCGCGAATAATCAAAAATTCATCTCAAATTTGATAAAATCAGCACGATTATTTTAAATTTAAGGAAGCCGATGGCAAAAGATAAAGAGACTGATAAAAAACTAGCTCCTCCCGCAAACGAAGCGGACAGAAAAAAAGCTCTGGAAACCGCGCTAAAGTCGATAGACAAGGCGTTTGGTAAAGGTACGTTGATCCGCCTTGGCGACAAACAAGTCGAGGCGATAGATAGCATCTCGACCGGCTCGCTAGGACTTGATTTGGCCCTTGGTATAGGCGGTATCCCAAAGGGTCGTATCATCGAGATTTACGGACCTGAGAGCTCGGGTAAAACGACTCTGACGCTACACATCATCGCCGAAGCGCAAAAAACGGGAGCCACGTGCGCCTTTATCGACGCCGAGCACGCTCTAGACGTGAAATACGCGGCAAATTTGGGCGTAGATACCGAAAATCTCTACGTCAGCCAGCCGGACTTCGGCGAACAGGCGCTAGAAATCGTAGAAAACCTCGCTAGAAGCGGCGCGGTCGAGCTTATCGTCGTGGATAGCGTCGCGGCTCTAACGCCAAAAAGCGAGATCGAGGGCGATATGGGCGATCAGCACGTAGGCTTGCAAGCGCGACTTATGAGCCAAGCGCTGCGAAAACTCGCGGGCGTCGTGCACAAGATGAACACGACCGTGATCTTTATCAACCAAATTCGTATGAAAATCGGCGCGATGGGTTACGGCACGCCTGAGACCACTACGGGCGGTAACGCGCTTAAATTTTACGCATCCGTGCGCCTAGACGTGCGCAAGATCGCCACTCTAAAACAAAACGAAGAGCCTATCGGCAACCGCACGAAGGTAAAAGTCGTGAAAAATAAAGTCGCGCCTCCGTTTAAAACGGCGGAATTCGACATAATGTTCGGCGAGGGTATCAGCCGCGACGGCGAGATCATCGACTACGGCGTGAAGCTCGATATCATCGACAAAAGCGGCGCGTGGTTTAGCTACAAAGCCGCCAAAATCGGTCAAGGTCGCGAAAACGCAAAAGCCTATCTCAAAGAGCACCCCGAGATATCAGACGAGATCGTAGCGACGATAAAAAGCTCGATCGGCCTAGATAAGCTAATAAGCGGTGCGGGCGGCAAAGATAGCGACGACGAAAGCGAAAGCATAGAAGAAAATACGGAGGAATAAAATAATGGTATTTATAGAAGACGTAACGGCGATAGAGGTGCTAGACAGCCGCGGCAACCCGACCGTGAAAGCAACCGTGGCTCTAAGCGACGGCACCGTAGCAAGCGCGGTAGTGCCAAGCGGCGCAAGTACGGGTAAACGCGAGGCACTAGAGCTTCGCGACAAAGACGAAAGATACTGCGGCAAAGGCGTGCTAAAGGCGGTAGAAAACGTAAATTCGCAGATCGCCGAAGCCGTGATCGGGCTTGATGCCTTTGATCAAAAGGCGCTTGATGACGAGATGAGGGAACTTGACGGCACCGATAACTACTCAAATTTGGGCGCAAATGCGGTGCTTGGCGTATCTATGGCGGTAGCGCGCGCGGCGGCTAAAAGCCTTGACGTGCCTTTGTACCGCTATCTGGGCGGCGCGAACGCCAGCGTGCTGCCGGTGCCGATGTTTAATATCATCAACGGCGGCGCGCACGCAAACAACAGCGTGGATTTTCAAGAATTTATGATTATGCCGTTTGGATTTGATAAATTTAGCGACGCGCTGCGAGCGGCGACCGAAATTTACCACACGCTAAAAGGCCTTCTAAACGCGGCCGGCCACAGTACGGCAGTGGGCGACGAGGGCGGATTCGCACCGAATTTAAACGATAACGAAGAGCCGATCAAACTCATCATGCAAGCTATCGAAAAAGCGGGCTACAAAGCAGGCGAGCAGATCAAGCTAGCCCTTGACGTCGCGGCCAGCGAGCTGTACGAAAATGGCAAATATAAGCTAGAGGGCAAGGAATTTAGCAGCGAAGAGCTGATAGAGCGATACGCGCAGCTTTGCGAGAAGTATCCGATATTTTCGATCGAAGACGGCCTAAGCGAGGATGACTGGGCGGGCTGGGCGAAGCTTACCGCAAGGCTTGGCTCTAAAGTACAGCTTGTGGGCGACGATCTATTTGTAACGAACGAGAAAATTTTACGCGAAGGCATCGCCAAAGGCGTAGGCAACGCGATCCTAATAAAACCAAATCAAATCGGCACGGTTAGCCAAACTATGCAGACGATTCGCCTAGCCCAGCGCAAAGGCTACCGCTGCGTGATGAGCCACAGAAGCGGCGAGAGCGAGGATAGCTTTATCGCGGACTTCGCAGTCGCGATGAATACGGGCCAAATCAAAACCGGCGCGACCTCAAGAAGCGAACGCAACGCCAAATACAACCGCCTGCTTGAGATCGAGCGCGAGACGGACGAGTTTTTGGGGCATGAAATTTGAACGAGGCGCAAGACGAATACGTCGAGAAAAAGCCGTTTGATTTCAGGCTTTTTTTCAGATTTATGCTTATAGCGTTTTGCGTGGTCTGTTTTGGCGTTTACGTCGGCAACATAGTTTTTGGCAAGCGCTCGTTAGACGTGATGCTAAGCCTGCAAAATCAGCGCGCTCGGCTGCAAGAGGATATCGAGACGCTAAAGGCGCAAAACGCCCAGCTGCAAAAGGCGTATTTTGAGCTAAAAGAGCTTGAGCCCGGCAGCGGCGGGTAAATTTAACTTTATAAATTTAAAAACGGGGGAGTTATGAAAATCGGTAAAATTTGGCTTTTGGCGCTGGCCTGCGGGCTGGCTTTGGGCAGAGAAAATCCCTTCGCGCCCTCTAGCGAACTAAACGCGAACACGGCTAGCACCAACGTCGTAGAAAATTTGCCTCCTTTTGAGAAGCAGAGTTTTAAATTTCCCGCCGACGCTAGAAATTTCATCTCCGTCACGCTAAAATACAAAAGCGTAGACGGCAGTGTCAAGGAAAAAACCGTCGACGTAAACAAAAGCATCTCGTGGCAAGACGAGTTTTTGCTAAGCAAGATCGCAGTGCCAGTCGTCGTAGAAAAGCCCGACGTTTCCGTAACCAAAGAAGAGTCTAAGATAGCCGCGATAGACGTCGCACCAAGGCCTAGCGAGCGTAACATGACGAGCTTGCCTCTAAACGACGTAGTAATCAAGCCTCTTGAGCCGGAAGCCAAATCCGCTCTAAAAGAGATCAAATACAAAAAAACGATCTTTGAGATCGGTAAAGATCAGGTCAAAATCGCGACCAAAGACGCCAAGATTAAAGATTATTCCATCAGCGGCGGCAAGCGCGTCGTGATCGATTTTGCATCGAGCGTGGACTCCTATACGAAAAAATACGAGCTAGACTGCGGCGCGTTTAAAACGGCGCTTTTTGGCTCGCACGGCAGCTTTTACCGCGTAGTTTTCGATCTTGACGGCAGCTACAAGCACTCGGTAGAAAAGACGCAGGACGGATATCTGCTAAAGCTAACTAGGTAAATTTAGCTTTTGCGCGCAGGCTTTGGGCGCGTAAATTTACGCTAATAAATTTCTCGCGGCGAGGGTTAAATTTAGCCTGCGCCGATTGTTTAAATTCGGCTTTTAATTTAGCCGAATTTGCCTTGATCTAAATTTCCCCGCATTTTTCAAATTTATCGCCCCCCAAATTCACTCAAATTTAACCGCCCTTTGGCTAAGATTTCGTAAATTTAACGAAGCAAAAGGATTAAATTTGCACGACTTGCTAAAAATATTTAAAACTATTTTATACGGCGCGCTGTTTTTAGGACTTTATCTTTTGGCGGATAAGTACGGACTGTTTTCTAAATTTAGCTCGCCCGCTCGCTACGTCGTTACCGCCGATACTAAAATAATCCCCGGTTCGGAACTAAGCAAATACGTAACGCAAGAGGAGATAGATGACTTTGCTTTTAGATATTGGGATATAGATAAGCAGATAAAGGACGACGCATTTGCTGAAAATTTCCGCAAGCTTTTAAAATCAAAGCAAACGGATCAAATTTTAAAATTTATGCAAGATAATAACATTAGCGTAGACTCTCCACTAATAGACGGCGTTACTCCTTTGATGTACGCTAGCTTTTACGACGACGAAGCCACGGCAAAAAGGCTGATAGATATGGGCGCAAACGCTCATGCGCAAGATAACTACAAACTCTCGCCTCTAGCCTACGCCATAGAAAACAACTCCACTAAGACCGCTAAGCTTTTGCTTGATAGCGGAGTTAAATTTGATGAAGTAAAGGCGGTCCAGGGGTATAGAAAATCTCCATTTTATCATCACATCGAAAAACTTATCATAGATGGAGACGATGTAGAGATAGTATTTCGAGATAATTACCAAGTCAATAAAGAATCCAAAGACGCAGATGGCCCTATGGAGTATATAGTATGGCACAACTATGTCGAAATGGCCGACATAGTCCTTGCTAGCGGGTATAAACCAAAACTAGACGATCATCCCAATACGTTTTTTCACGGACTAAGAGACGATTCTGATTTTATGCGATCTTTATATATCTCGCTAGATAGCCACCCGAACTACGAACCTATGCTAGAGCTTCTTTTAAAGCATGGCGTTACAGGACAGCCCACTAAAGAGGAGCTAAAGAAGGCATATGAGGAGTGCTATAAAAAGCGCAAGGGATGGATTGATTATAAAGAAAACTATATCTATAAAATGAATAAAGGTATAGACGAAGAAGGCGAAGCGAAGTTACGCAAAAACAAGAAATATCAGCACTTATGTACCGAGTGCTTATATCATGAGGGTCTTTTACAATACAAACCAAAGCCGATAGACCCGAAAAAGATAGAAGAATTTGACAAAGATATAAATTTCTATAATCCGCATTGCCCTGATCAAAATGCTACGTTTAAAGACATTAGAACTTTCATAAAATGGGCAAATGAAATGGAAAAACGAGACGGGATAAATAGCGCTATAGGTAGAGCCGAAAAGGGCATGGCTCAGGTGATTTACATAGATAGCAACTCTAGTAAATCAGACTCAAACTCAAATTTACAAAGCAAATAGATAAAAGGAGGCAAGGCGTCAGGGGGAAATTTAACTCAGCAAAGCGCGTCTAAAACGGCGGAGGTTACCGCCGGCGAGGAGCGGCGGCTTGCCGTCAAATTTGGCCTAACGGTCTAGGTTTTAGCCTTGCAGCAAGGCGCGGCTAAATCCGCTAAATCCGCAAAATTTACGATCTACGCTCGGCTGAGGCTAAATCGCTTGGGCTCGTCCGCGCATAAATTTATAAACCCCGCCTTTTAACTTTGCTCGGCGCAAATTTAGCTTTATTTATCCGCGCTTTTGCTAGCTTTTTTGGCTTCAAAAAACTCCTCGTAGCGGCTGTCGATGATTTGTTTGACCTCGGCATAGTTTTGCGGCGAGTTTTCTATGTAAAAATAGGCGTTGTTAAAGTCTTTTTCGCCGAATTTATCTGAAACGAAATCCGCGTAATCCTGCAAATACCAGCCGTGAGTTTTAGCAAATTTCGTGCGGCCCGTGGTGTAGTAGGCCTTCGCAAATGCCTTGCCCGCGGCATTCAGCGCGTCGCTATCCAGCACGCCGTCCATATCGCGAAAGAAAAATCCGCGGTAGTCAAAGCTCTCGTCCATCCGCGCAAAATCCGCCGAAAAATCCGCCGCGAAGTCCTTGGAGTAGAGCTTGCGCTCCATGCACCAGCGGAAGAAAAACGCGATGTGCGTCGCGCCGTTTTCCTGCGGGATGTCAGTCGGCGCAGTTTCCGCGCCCCAGTGCCATTTTGCCTTGTCGTATGTTACGTAAGCCATTTGCTCTCCTTTAAAATCGGCGTATTTTACTAAATTTAGCTTTACTTTAGCGCGAATTCGCGCCCGCCGCGGGCAAATTTAGCGCTTGATTATCGCAACCAAAAAGTATATAATGCCGCCTCTATTTCAAAGGAGAAAAAATGAGCGAGAAAAATTTACAAATTTTAGGCTGGATAGGCACGTGCCTGTCGGTCATTATGTATATTTCCTACATCCCGCAGATAATGGGCAACCTTGAGGGCAACAAGACGCCTTTTATCCAGCCTCTAGCCGCAGCGATAAACTGCACGATCTGGACTAGCTACGGCCTGCTAAAAGCTAAAAGAGACTACCCGCTAGCGGCTGCGAATTTGCCCGGCATCATCTTTGGACTTTTGGCGACGATAACGGCGTTTTAAGGGACAAAGGCTGCTAAATTTGCCGATATGGCGAAGTTAAATTTGGTATTTTTTACGCGAGTTTCGGCTACTCAAATTTACAAATTCGACGTCAAATTTGAATGTAAATTTTCTGCACCGTTTTGCCGTATTTTTAATATCTTGATTTTCTTGTTAAGGGGGAAGAGGCTTGAATTACGCTCTGCTAGCAGCTCTCAAAGAGAGTGCGTCTTAACAGTGGCAAACAAAGTGCGGCTAAGGACAAGGCGAAGCAAGACCGAAGCAAAAGAGCTCCCCTTTTCTTTTTTCGGGAGAGGAAGGGACTTTACTTCGCCTACGGCTCGTAACTGCGAGCAGACCTACTTACGCTCTGTTTACAGCTACGAGCGAAGCGGTCTCAAGCCCATAAGGCGACGGTAGCGAACATAGTGAAGCTAAAATAGAGCGTTGCCTTCCTTTACTTCGTGCTATGCACTTGCAACTGCCGAAGGCAGACCCGCCCCCGTCTGCTTGCAGCTGCTAGCGTAGCGACCTAGAAGCCCTCTCTAACCCCACTGCACGCGAGAGGTTGTTGCACTTCGTGCAGGTTTATTTGGCGCCGTCGCGCCGAAAATTTAAATTTGACGTTTTCAAGACATAGGTTTCGGCGGGTAAAATTTGAAGCCAAATTTATAAATTTAACTTCAAATTTGAACGTAAAACAATAAGGCGCAGTATTTTTCCTTTAGACGAGGCGGAAACGACGGAGGCGAGGGAGCGGACTAGTCGTCCGTGACCGAAGCCGACTGAGTTTCCAACGAAGTATAAAGAAAAAAGACAAGCCGCCAAATTTTAAAGATCACGCGGATCGGCGATTTTGCCTGCGACGGCGCTAGCTGCGGCCACGGCCGAGTTTGCCAGATACACCTCGCTCGTTCTATCGCCCATACGGCCGACGAAGTTTCTATTGGTCGTGCTCACACAGCGTTCCCCAACGCCTAAAATCCCCATATATCCGCCAAGGCACGCGCCGCAGGTCGGGTTGCTCACGACCGCACCAGCCTCGGCAAATATATCCATCAGCCCCTCTTTTTGCGCTTGCAGGGCGATCTTTTGCGTCGCCGGCGTGATGATGAGGCGGGTTTTGCGCGCTACTTTGCGGCCTTTTAGGATTTCAGCCGCGATGCGCAGGTCGCTTAGGCGGCCGTTCGTGCAGCTACCGATAAAAGCCTGATCGATAGCGATATCGTCTTTCACCGCTTCGCGCACGCTCTTGCCGTTGCTAGGTAGAAACGGATAGGCGATCACGGGATCGAGCTTGCTAACGTCGATCTCTAAAATTTGCTCGTAGTTCGCGCCCTCGTCGGAGTAGTGCAGCTTCGGCTTGGCGCGTAAATTTTTACCCTTTAAAAACTCTTTCGTGGTTTCATCGACCGCGATGATGCCGCTTTTGCCGCCGGCCTCGATAGCCATGTTGCACATGCTAAATCGCCCGTCCATATCGAGGTTCTCTATCGTCTCGCCCGTAAACTCCAGCGCCTTATACAGCGCGCCGTCTACGCCGATGCGGCGGATGATTTCTAGGATGAGGTCCTTGCCGTAGACGTGGCGGTCAAGTTTGCCGCGAAAGATCACTTTGATAGTCGGCGGCACCTTAAACCAGTTTTTACCCGTTATCATCGCGTAGGCTAGGTCGGTGCTGCCCATGCCCGTGGCAAAGGCTCCCAGCGCGCCGTGCGTACAGGTGTGGCTATCGGCGCCGATGATGACGTCGCCAGGCACCACGAGCCCTTTTTCCGGCAAAAGCGCGTGCTCGATGCCCATGTCCTTTTCGTCGAAATAATTTTTCAAATCGTGCTTATACGCAAAATCGCGGCTGATTTTGGCTTGGTTGGCGCTTAGGATGTCTTTGGCGGGGATGTAGTGGTCCATCACGACGCTAAAGCCGTCCGGATTAGCAAGCTTCGTCGCGCCGCTGCGCTCAAACTGCTTGATGGAGATCGGAGTCGTAATGTCGTTGCCGATGACCATATCGATGTCGCTCTCGATGATCTCGCCCGCGAAAACCTCACGCCCTACGTGCTCGCTGAAAATCTTTTCGGTGATGGTTTGCTTTGAGTTTTGCATAAATTTCCTTTTTTGCGGATACCGCGCGTTTTTAAAATTTAGCGATTTTAGCGAAAAATGGATAAAAAGAGATTGAGATTAAAATTTGAGCGTTACAAATACGAGCCCGGTTCGGCTAAATAGCGTAGTACGCCGCTGATTTAAAACCGAATTCGGCGTTTTTAGGATGCGGGTTTGGGCGAGTCGAATTTGAAGCGGAAATTTGCAAATTTGATTAAATTTGACTTCAAATTCGAGCGCAAAACGATAAGGCAAGTATCGCGAGATGATTTTTCGAGTTTTGAAGCAAAATTGAGCGTGCGCTAGGCATATAGCCTGCGGAGCGAAAATTTTGCGAAATCTCGGAAAAGCACTCGCGAGACGAGCCGCTTAAATTTTAAAATTTAACGCTAGCAGTCAGCATAAACTGCCTCGCATACCCCGGCTGTATCGGTATGATATTAGCCTGCGTGCCGGTCGATGAGGACGTATAATAAAGCTTGTCGGTCAAGTTTTTGACGTTAAACGAGAAATTCGTCTCGTAGCCCGCGATCTTGGTATCGTAGCTGATAAAGGCGTCGTAAACAACCGCGTCGTCCATCTTAAAGCCAGTTCCCGCAGGCACGGCCGGTAAATTCGTCCTCATGTAGTAGGTGTACCACGAGCCAAAGTACCTAGCTCCGCCGCCGATCCTTAGACCTTTTGCGCCTAGGTGGCTAAAGTCATAGTTAGCAAAGAGGCTGGCTTGGTGCTTAGGCGTGGCTTCTAGCGGTTTGCCCACTAGCACGGCAAACGCGCCGCTATCCTTGCGCACCTCGGTTTTAGTGTATGCGTAGCTAGCGCCCACGCTTAGCCCTTGCGTCACGCGGCCGTTAAAGTCAAACTCAAATCCTCTCGAGCGCGCCTTTCCCACTGGCGTACTTACGCTATTTACGGTGCGCATGATGTTTTTCTTGTCGATGTTAAAGACCGCCGCGCTAGCCGTTATGCTATCGTTTTGAAATTTAGTTCCAAGCTCGACGCTTTTGCCTTCTTCGGGCTTTATGTCGCCGATGTCGTCGCCGCTGATCGCCATTTGCGGGCTAAAGCTTTGCGCGTAGTTGGCGTAAACGGACCACTCGGGCGTTAGCAGGTACAAAAGCCCCGTCTGCCATGTAAATTTGCCGTCTTTTTGGTCGGTGGAGTTTGGTCCGCTAACCGTTCCGCGCGCGATTTGCCTGTAAAATTCATACCTCGCGCCCAAAGAGTAGATCAAATTTTCCGTCAAATTTATACTATCTTGCGCGTAAAATCCGATCGTTTTTAGCGTTTGATACTGGATGCCTGACTCCCTTACCGTCGGTAACCCGACTCTGCCGTAGATTGGATTATAGATATTGATATTTAGGTGGGCGCCCGTGTCTCTTAGGCCGCCCGGTCGGTAGCGGTAGTAGCTTTTAGCGTCGATGCCAAAGAGTAAGTTATGCTCTATCTCGCCCGTTTGCGCGTAACCGTTTAGCGTGAGCGAGCCTGCGTGCGTGCGGTGGATGAAGCCGTCGTAGTATTCGTTTCGCCTAGTCGCCGTTCCGGTGTTTAAATTTACGTTCATTAGCCTGATGTGGCCGTATTCGTGCTTTGAGCGGGAAAATGCGTAAGCGCCGCGCAGTAGCCAGTCTTCGCCGATATTTTTCTCAAAATTTACGTCCACCGTATCAAGCGTCGTTTTTAGTTTATTAAACGGCTCGTCAAGGCGTCTTTTCTTGTCTATCGGCAGTAGCTTGCCCGTGTTTGGGATGAGGTACATACCGCGGTCGATCGGATCGATTGATTTAGAGTGAGCGTAGGCGAAATTTATGCGGTAATCATCGCCCTTATACGAAAGAGAGGGCGCGAAAAGCTCGTTTTCTACGCTGCCAAACTCCCTCCAGTAGCGCTTTTTGCTTTTGTCGAATATAAATCTATACGCAAAGCCGCTATCGGCTATCGGTCCCGTGGCGTCAAAGCCCGCGTTCCAGTAGGCATGGTTGCCCGCGCCCGCCCAAATTTCGTTTGAAAAGTCGTATTTTGGCTTTTTAGTGACCATATTTATGATGCCGCCGGGCTCTTGCGCGCCGTAGAGCAAGCTAGAGGGGCCTTTTAGCACCTCGACGCTTTCTACGGTTTTGTTAAAGCTATGCATGACGCTAGCAGGCACGCCGTTTCGCATGATCGAGCCGTCGCGTCCGCCGCCAAAGCCTCTTTTTATGATCGAGTCAAAGATACCGCCCGTGGTGTTTCCGTAGCTAACGCCGCTGACGTTTTGAAGGCTCTCGGCTAAGGTCTCTGGTTTTTTATCTTTTAGCTGTTGTTGCGTTACGACGTTTACCGTCTGCGGGATCTCTAAAATAGGCGTATTCGTTTTGCCCACTTCGCTGGTTTTAGCACGGTATCCGTCATCCGCTCTCTCGCTAACTTCGACGCCTTGCAATGCTACGTCGGCGGCGAAAATTTGAGTTAAAAGCAGCGACGAGGCCGCTAAACTTAGGCTAAATTTGTTCATTTATTTTTTTCTCCGTTTTAAAATGCATTATCATTATATTATTCTTACGCTTAAATTTCGGCCTTATTTTAGGCTATAATTTCGTCTATGAAATACGCAAATTTAAAACAAATACAATCTTTTTTGGGCAAATTTAAAAAAATAACCGCAATCAGACGCGCGGGCGATATGGCGATATTTATCGAATTTGACGGCGAGCTCGGGCTGTTTTTCGACCTTAGCAAGTCTGACTCCGCGATCTACGCAAATCCTGATTTTCTAAACGTCAAAGAGTACAAAGCGCCCTTTGACGTCGCGCTTAAAAAGAGGTTCTGGGGGGCCAAAATTTTAAATTTAAGCGTGCCCGAGGGAAATAGAATTTTAAAGCTGGAGTGCGAATTCCAAGGTTCGTATAAGAGTCTCGCCTCAAGCCTGTTTTTGGAGTTTACGGGGCGCTTTACCAACGCTATCATCACGGACGAAAAGGGCGTCATCGTCGAGGCTTTGCGCCATATAGATAATAATTTTCGCGTGATAAAACCGGGGCGCGAGCTGCTAGAGCTGCCGCCGGCTACGATAAAGGAGCGCCAGACGCCCCCGATAACGGACTTTGAGCGCTATTTTAGCGAGGAATTTAAGCGGGTAAATAACGCAAAGCTAGAAAATCTGCGCGCCGTAAAATCGGCCGCGATAGAGCGAAAAATGCAAAATTTAAGCGAGATTTTATCGAGCCTTGAAAACGAAGCGGATCTAAATGCGCAAAGCGAAATTTTAAGCAAAAACGCGGGGCTGATCCTATCGAATTTGCACGCGTTAAGGGACTACGAGCGCGAGGTAACGCTAAATGATTTTGAGCGAGGCGAGGTGCGGCTCGTGCTAGACGCCAGCCCCAAAATCGCCGCAAACGCGATGTTTGCCAAGGCAAAAAGGCTAAAGCAAAAGGCGGCGGGCTTAATCATCGAGCGGCAAAATTTGACCGAAAAGCTGGAGTTTTTATCAAATTTACAAACGCTCGTAAATGAAGCTAAAAGCGCCGAAGAGCTAGAGATCCTAGCGCCTAAAAAAGCCCGCGCCGCAAAGCAAAAAGAGCAAAATCAAAACGTCGAGGATTTTTACGTCGAGGGCTATAAAATTAGCATCGGACGTAATGAAAAAGGCAACGTCTGGCTGCTAAAAAACTCGAAAAAAGACGACGTCTGGATGCATCTAAAAGATCTGCCGTCCGCGCACGTCATCATCAAAACCGCAAAAAGCGCTCCCAGTGAGGAAATTTTGAGATTTGCGGCGAAAATTTGCGTAAATTTTAGCGTCAAAGGCGGCGGGACGTACGAGGTTGATTTTACCAAACGTAACAACGTCAAAATTACGAGCGGCGCAAATGTAAATTATATTAATTTTAAGACGATATTAGTAACAAAGCACGACTAAAACAGGAGGCGAAAATGGCTGTAACACCCCTTGGCAACACGATTTTTATCAATCAAAACGTAAATATGGTCTCAAACAAGGTCGCCGACGTCCAAAATAGATTTGACTTGCAAAATCTCGCCGCCGCATCGCTGGCAAGCGACGAAAAACAAGAGGTCTCCGAAGTGCGCCCGACTGAGGAAACCTACAAAATCGATCCCGAAAACGAGCACGAAAAGCAAAAGGGCAGGCAGGAGCAGGGCGAGCTCGCCTCGGAGCAAAAAGGCGAAAATTCTGACGACGAAGACAAAGAGCGCGTCGCGGCTAACGACTTCCCGCAGGCGTCGCCAGTATTTCATCATCTTGATCTTAAAATTTAAGCTTTCGGGCTTAAATTTGACCGCTCGAGACTAGGTGGTCAAATTTGGCTCGATTTAGATCAAATTTGAGCCTTTGTCCGTCAAATTTAAGCCGCCGTTTTTAGCAAAAGCAAAATCAAGCGCAACTCGTCAAATGCGTGCCAAATTTGCCGCCTCACTCGGTAAAATTTAACCCAAATCCGTTAAATTTGCCGCTCCTTTTTAATCAAAAATAAAATTTAGCGCAAATCCGTTAAATTTAACCGCCAGCTAAAGCCCGCAAAGGTAAATTCGCCTCAAATTTCAGCGCTTTTAAGCGAAAATTTTATACAATCGTTACTCAAAAAAGGAAAAATCATGAAAACGCGTATAATCACCGGCATCGCGCTATTTGCGGCGGTTTTGGTCATCTTTTTCGTCGATAGTTATCTGTTAAATTTCGCCATTTTAGGCTTCGTGCTTTACGCGGCCTTTGGCGAAGCGCAAAAGCTCTACGGCCTACAAGGAAGCTCTCTTGCTCTCGTGGCGGTTATTTTTTATCTGCTTACGCCCTTTTCAAACCCCGCATTTATCGCTATTTTAGCGGTCTTGCTCGTGGTTAGTTTCCTCGCGCACTTTAAGAGCGAGAATCTAACACCCGCGCTGCCGTTTTTATATCCGATGACGCCGATTTTTCTCATCTGGATGCTTTATTCGCTCTACGGCGTGGGCTACTTGGCGTGGCTGATTTTAACGGTCGTGGCGTGCGATAGCGGGGCGTTTTTCGTCGGTAAATTTTGCGGCAAGCACGCCTTTAGCCAGACTTCGCCGAACAAAACCTGGGAAGGCGTCGCGGGCGGTATCGCCGTGGCTACGGTCTTTGGCGCGGGCTTTGGCTGGGTGCTGACCGATAGCTTTTGGCATAGCCTCATCACGGCGTTTTTGGTTGCGACTTTCGGCGTTTGGGGCGATCTTTTCGAGAGCTACTTAAAGCGCCGCGCCGGCGTCAAAGATAGCGGCACGTTACTGCCCGGTCACGGCGGTATGCTTGACCGCATCGACGGCTATCTTTTCGGCGTTGCCGCGATGCTCTGGACGCTATCGTGGTAGTGCTGGGCTCGACGGGCTCGATCGGGACGAATACCCTAAATCTAGCCCGCAAATTCGGCCTTAGCGTCGAGGCGCTGAGCTGTGCGTCAAACTACGAGCTTTTAAACGAGCAAATCGCCGAATTTAAGCCCAAATTCGTCTGCATCGCCGAGCCTAAATTTGCTAAATTCGTAAAGCACAAACGCGTTTTTGCGGGCGCGCAGGGTATCTGCGATATGCTAAAAGAGTGCGAGAGCGAGCGCGTAGTAAATTCTCTAGTGGGCTTTGCGGGGCTTGCTCCGAGCCTGACCGCGCAAAAGCTGGGCAAAAAGCTGGCGCTTGCTAACAAAGAAAGCCTCGTCGCGGGCGGCAAATTTTTAGACAGGAGCGCGATAAATCCGATAGATAGCGAGCATTTTGGGCTTAAATTCTTGCTCGCAAACAAAATCCCGGTCGCCAGGCTCGTCATCACGGCCTCGGGCGGCGCCTTTTACAAAACACCGCTAAAATCCCTAAAAGACGCCCACGCCGCAGACGCTCTAAAGCACCCGAACTGGAGCATGGGCGCAAAGATCACGATAGATAGCGCGACGATGGCGAACAAGCTTTTTGAGGTGTTGGAGGCCTTTTGGCTCTACGGCGTGCGGGATATCGAGGCGCTCATCGAGCGCACGTCCACGGTGCACGCGCTGGTGGAGTTTGCCGACGGCTCGACTACGGCGCACCTATCCAAAACCGATATGATTTTGGCCATCGCACATGCGATTTTGGGCGAGGACGGAGCGCTAAATTTGAGCGCTGCCGATGCGAAAAACTGGCAAATCGTGCCGAATTTGGATCTAAAAACGCTAAAAAATATAAAATTCGGCAAGATAAATTTGAAAAAATATCCTATCTTTTCGCTAAAAGACCAAGCTTTGCAAAACCCTGATCTCGGCGTAGCGATAAATGCCGCAAACGAAGTCGCGGTGTATAAGTTTTTGCGCGGCGAATGCGGATTTTTGGACATCTCGCGAACGGTCTTAGCCGCGGCAAAGAGGTTTGAAAGCGAGAAGATAGAGAGCGAGAGTAAGATATTTGAAGTGGATTTGGAAGTGAGAGCGTGGGCGGAAAAGTCGCTTAAATAGCGGCTTGTCTTTTCTCTTTATATTTCGTTGGAAACTCGGTCGGCTTCGGTCACGGACGACCAGTCCGCTCCCTCGCCTCCGTCGTTTCCGCCTCGTCTAAAGAAAAAATACTGCACCTTATTTGTTTTACGTTCAAATTTGAAGTAAAATTTGTAAATTTCGGCTTCAAATTTTATCCACCCAGACCCGCACCCTGAAAATATCAACTTTGAACTTAGAACCCCGCGACGCTTTGCGCAAGCAAAGCAGTGTCGCCACCTCTAACGTCGTAGGGGTTGGGGGATTGTTAATAGGGAAGGGAGCTCTTTTGCTTTGGCTTTGCCTTGCAACTGCAAGTAGATCGTAATTCAAGCCCCTTTCCTCTTAACAAGAAAGATTAAATTGCACAAAAACTCTAATTTATAACGCTAAATTTAACCAAACCAAATTTAGCATTTTTGCGGTGCGGGTTAGGCGAGTAAATTTAAAATTTGTCCGAAAATTTGCCTAAAACAGCACATTTTCGTCGTCGTAACCGTCGCTAATATGCTATAATTTTAAGTTTGTTTAATTGAGCCAAGGGTAAAGATGAACGAGAGAGTGCCTACATATCTAGCAAACCGCGTATCTAACGCCGCCGCAGACGATTGCTTAAACGCGCAAATAAAGTCTGCCGCGGGCGGAGAGTACTTTGAAATTTATTATTTCGGAGACATTTTACGTAGCAAAGACCTGCCAAACGACTATATCGTCGATCTTTACGACGACGATGACGAGCTTGTTCCGTGCAAGCTCGTAGCCAAATGCGTAAAAAGCGGTGAGGAAATTTTGCTTTTTGACGGCGCGGCGCACGGCTATAACGCGATGTTTTGCGATGAATTAGACGCAAAAAAGGTCGCAAAACGCAAGCTTGTCAAATTTGATTTGCCGCCGTGCAAGGTTTATATCGAACTAGGCTACAGTATCGATTACGACGACGAAATAGACGAATACGATAGGGACGAACAAGGCAGGGTTTTGCTGATAAACGGCCGGACCGCATCGTGGGAGGAAGTGAAGGCAAACGGCTTTGACTATATCGCCGTAACCTGTGAGGACGAGGCGGGCAAGAGGACGGAGATACTTTCGCTTGAGCTTGTGTAGGCTAAATTTACTCGCATTTAGGGTAAGTAAATTTAGCGCTTATTTGCGGTTGCGAAGCGTTGTTGATAAAAATCTGGTAAAAAGTGTTTATTTGCCAGTAGCAGGCAAGCTGCCGTAAAAGATCGGCCGTAAAATAAAAAGAGGAAAAATGGAAAAATACGAAGGCTACAATCTCAGGTTCAAAGACGCTCTCATCGGCGTGCAGTTTCTATTCGTCGCGTTTGGCGCTCTCGTGCTGGTGCCGATTTTAACGGGGCTTGACACGTCCGTGGCGCTATTTACGGCGGGTATCGGCACGCTGCTGTTTCAGCTAATCACGCGCAAAAACGTCCCGCCGATCTTTCTCGCATCTAGTTTTGCGTTTATCGCGCCGCTTAGCTTTGGCGTGAAGGAGTGGGGCATCGCCGCGACGATGGGCGGAGTGGTTGCGGCGGGGCTGTTTTACGTGGCTTTGAGTTTGCTTATTAGGCTAAAAGGTGAGGGCTTTTTGCATAAAATTTTACCGCCCGTGGTCGTGGGACCCGTCATCATGACGATCGGCCTCATCCTCTCGCCAGCAGCCGTAAATATGGTCATGGGCAAGGGCAAAGAGGCGCTCTATACGCAGGGCCAGTCGCTTACCATCGCGCTCATCTCGCTCTCGGCCGTCATCGTCGTTATGATGTTTGGCCGTGGCATGCTACGCCTCGTGCCGATACTTTGCGGTATCGCGGCGGGATACTGCGCGTCGCTGTTTGTCGGCATCGTAGATTTTACGCCGATTTTGTCCGCGCCGTGGTTTGCGGTTCCGAGCTTCACCGCGCCGGTTTTTAAGCTCGAAGCGGTGATCTACATGGTGCCTATCGCTATCGCGCCCGCGATCGAGCACATCGGCGATATGCTTGCTATCAGCAACGTAACAAAGGAAAATTTCCTAAAAAATCCAGGGCTTAAAAGCACGCTACTTGGCGACGGACTCGCGACGTCGCTAGCAGGATGCTTTGGCGGACCGCCAAACACCACCTACTCCGAGGTCACGGGCGCAGTCAGCATCACGAAGGCCTATAATCCCGCTATCATGACCTTTGCCGCGCTTGCTGCGATACTGCTAGCTTTCGTGGGCAAGCTCGGCGCCGCGCTCTCCACGATCCCCGCACCCGTCATCGGCGGCATTATGCTGCTGCTTTTCGGCATCATCGCTAGCGTGGGTATGGAAACGCTCATAAAAAACAGCGTGGATCTGGCCGAGCCGCGCAATATGATCATCGTCGCGCTTATCTTCGTCTGCGCGATCGGCGGCATGGTGCTGGATTTTGGCGCGATGAGCTTTAGCGGTGTGGGGCTCGGCGCGCTTGTCGGCATCACGTTAAATTTAGTACTGCCAAAGACCAAGCATTTTGACGGGTACTAAGTTAAATTTGCGCGGAGTTTGAGTGGTTTTTTGCGCGTTTGCGGGTAAATTTAGGCCGCAGGGATGTTTGCCGTTTGGTAGCCAGGCTTAAATTTACAAGCGCGCAAAATTCGCTCCGCCTGAAGTTCGGCGCGAGTTTAAATTTTCACCCCTCTTTCATTTTTAGGCGAAAAATTTGCTACAATTACCGCAAAAAATAAAAAGGCTATATTAATGAAAAGCTTAATCATCGTGGAATCTCCCGCGAAAGCCAAAACGATAAAAAACTTTCTTGGGCCGGGCTACGACGTCATCGCATCAAAAGGCCATATCAGAGACTTGCCGAAGACGGCATTTGGCATCAAGATCGAGGGCGAAAAATTTACGCCCGAGTATAGGATCAGCGCCGATCACT